>UQBY01000016.1 GCA_900539375.1 uncultured Clostridium sp.
GCCAGCGTTCGTCCTGAGCCAGGATCAAACTCTCAATAAAAAGTTTAATCTCTAATCTCAAAAAACTTACTAATAAAAGAATTGCTGGTTTTTTAACTTATTTATTCTGTTCAATTTTCAAAGACCAATTTTACTTTATCGCCTTCAAGCGACTTTCTTAGTTTATCATCAAACTTTTTCCTTGTCAATAACTTTTTTTAAGTTATTTTTTTAGTTTGTTTGACAACAGAACTTATCTTATCACCAAAACTTTTTTTAGTCAACTATTTTTTTAGCTACTAGCTTTTGTTTTCAGCGACGGTGTTTATAATATCACATATTAGAATATATTATTTCTAATAATTTATGAATTTAAGCTTTTAAAATATAATTGCTCTTTATTTTTTTATTATTCACCACTTTTCATTATTGGATACACTAGGAATAGTTTATTTGTTAATTTTATAATATTTTAAGATTTTTTATTGATAAATTATGATATAATGTAGCATAAACCGAATATTTATTTTTAGAAAGGGGAATCAATAATGAAGTTTAAATCATTTATATCAAAAATACTTGTATTTATTATCACTTTAACAATTATTTCTACTTGTCAAAATGCTGTTTCAGTTAAAGCAGACTCATTTAAAGTTGTAACTTTAGGTGCAGATTTAACTGAAGAACAAAAATCACAAATGCTAAAATACTTTAATGTAACAGAAAATGATGCTAATATACTTACTATTACATCTGCTGAGGAATATGAAGCTTTAGGTAATGTAGCTACTTCTGCACAATTAGGTACTAGAGCAATTTCTTGTTCTTATGTTGAACCAACTTCAGAGGGTGGATTAGATATTAAATCTAATAATTTAACTTGGGTTACAGTTGGTATGATTAGAAATGCTCTTATTACTGCTGGTATTGAAAATGCAAAAGTTGTAGTATCTGCTCCTTTTAAAGTTTCTGGTACTGCTGCTCTTACAGGGGTATTAAAAGGATTTGAAAATAGCTCTTCTGGTGAAAAAATTGATGAAGATAAAAAAGAAGCTGCTAATGAAGAAATAGTTGTTACTGGAGATTTAGGAGAAACTATTGGACAAGATGATGCTGCTAATTTAATGAATGATATTAAAAAAGAAGTAATTAAAGAAAGTCCTAGTTCTGAAAAAGAACTTGATAAAATAATTGATAAATCTGTTGATAAATATAACTATGATTTATCTGATGAAGACATTGAAAAAATTAAATCTGTAATGAATAAAATTAATGATTTAGATATAGATTATAAAAGTATAAAAGACCAACTTAATGAAGTTCAAGATAGTTTAAAAGATAAAATAAGTGCTGAAGAAGTAAAAGGTTTTTTTGCTACAATAGGAAATTTCTTCTCTAAGATTTGGAATTGGTTTATTGGATTGTTCTCATCTGATGATTCTTCAGACTCACAAGAAACTGATACTCCTAAGGAAACAGAGTCTCCTGCTATAAACCAAGAATCAAGTGATTCAAATAATGAACAAGTTTCTGATGATTCAAATTCAAATATTAATAATTCAGAAACTAATAATGAATCTGAAAATAACCTTGAAGAAAACCAACTTAAAGAAGATAATACAAATTCAGAAGATGTTTCTTCATCTACAGTTAATCAATAGAAAATTTTAATAACTTAAAATTAAAACAAAATAATTATTAATTTATTTAATAAAGGGTTGTCCTTGCAATAAAAAACTGCTAAGGACAACCCTTTTAAATTAATCTCTTAATATATTTAAATCTTCTCCATTAAGAATTTTCTTCATTGTTCTCATTGAGCACATTTTTCCACACATAGTACAGCTTTCTTCATCATGTGGCTTTGATTCTGCTCTATATTTTTTAGCTTTTTCTGGTTCTAATGCTAAGTCAAACATTGTATTCCAATCAATGTCTGCTCTAGCCTTACTCATTTTGTTATCCCATTCAATAGCACCTGGCACTCCCTTTGCAATATCAGCTGCATGAGCTGCTATTTTACTTGCTATTATACCTTCTTTCATATCATCAAGATTTGGTAATCTTAAATGTTCAGCTGGAGTAACATAACATAAGAAATCTGCTCCATATGTAGCTGCAATTGCACCACCTATAGCTGAAGTAATATGGTCATATCCTGGTGCAACATCAGTAACTAAAGGTCCAAGAACATAAAAAGGTGCTCCATGACAAAGTTTCTTTTCTAATAACATATTTGATTTTATTTCATTTAAAGGCATATGTCCTGGTCCTTCTATCATAACTTGTACATTCTTTTCCCAAGCTCTTTTAGTTAATTCTCCTAATGTTATAAGTTCTTTTATTTGACTTGCATCTGTAGCATCATGAACTGATCCTGGTCTACATGCATCTCCAAGTGATAATGTAATATCATATTTTGCACAAATATCTAATAATTCATCATAATATTCAAAGAATGGATTTTCAGCATTATTTAATTCCATCCATGCAAATAACAAAGACCCACCTCTTGAAACTATATGAGTTAATCTTCTATTTCTCTTTACTGTTTCTACAGTTTCTCTATTTAAACCTGCATGTATTGTTACAAAGTCTACACCATCTTTTCCATGCTTTTCAACTACATCTAAAAATTCTTTAGCTGTAATGTCTTTTAATTCTTTATCATAAAATCCTACTGCATCATACATTGGAACTGTTCCAAGCATAGCTGTTGACATATCAACTATTTTCTTTCTCATTCCTTCTGTTTTTCCATAATTAGATAAATCCATTATAGCTTCAGCTTTCATATCTAAAGCAACTCTAACCTTTTCTAATTCACTTTCACATTCTGGACAATCTTTTGATATTCCTAAGTTTACATTGATTTTAGTTCTTAATCCTTCTCCAACACCTTCAGCACTTAAAGATTTATGATTTTTATTAGCTGGTATAACTATTTTACCTTGTGCTAATAAATCTCTTATGCTTTCTGGAGTTCTATTTTCTTTTTTTGCAACAGTCTCCATTTCCTTAGTTATTATGCCTTTTTTCGCAGCATCCATTTGAGTAGTATAATTCATTTTTTTCCTCCTAAAAAATAAAATCCTAACAGAAAAATTCTGCTAGGATTTATAATAAACTAATAAATAAGCTATTATAATACGCTTCCCTACGTTGGAATTATCCAAATCAGGTTTAAAGAGTTAGGACCTCGCCTTCTCAGCCATATGGCACCCCTAGCAAATATGTTCATCATTACTAAATTATATACTTATTGTGATAAACTTTCAATATTTTTTATATTATAGCTTTATTTTTTACAAATTATTTACTAAAAATTATAGTAAACTTTTATCTAAACTCTATATCATCACCATAAACTAATTCAGAGTTTTCTTTTATATATTTAACTAATTCATCAACTTGAGTATAAGCAACAGCAACATAAGTATCTGCTGCACCGTAGTATATTGCTATTCTTCCTGTTTCTGCATCTTGAAGTGTTGCACATGGAAATGCTACATTTGGTACAAATCCAACAGTTTCATATTCCTTTTCTGGAGTTAATAAGTAATCTCTAGTTCTATATAAAACCTTTGAAGGATTTTCTTTATCTAAAATAACAGCTCCCATACTATAAACATATCCATTACAAGTTCCTGAAACTCCATGATAAAACATTAACCACCCTTCTGAAGTTTCTATAGGTGTTGCTCCTCCACCAATTTTTGTTCCTTGCCACCAGCCAGAGCCTCCTCTAGACATAACTCTTCTATGTTTTCCCCAATGAACTAAATCTGGACTTTCACTTAAGAATATATCTCCAAATGGAGTATGTCCACTATCACTTGGTCTGCTTAAAAGAAGGTATTTGTCATTAACCTTTCTTGGAAATAATACACCATTTCTGTTAAATGGAATAAATGGATTTTCTAATCTTACAAAAGTTTTAAAATCTTCTGTTTTTCCAAGTCCAAGAGCAGCTCCACCAAATTCTGCACACCATACAATATAATATGTTCCTTCTATTTCTACTAATCTTGGGTCATATGAATAACTTGGTTGATATGGATTTTCTTCTTCATCTACCCATTTAATTTCTTCATCATCTATATCCCACTTTAAACCATCTTCACTTCTTCCTACATGTAATTGAGGTCTTCCATTTTTATGGTCAGCTCTAAATATTCCTATAAATCCATCTTCATATGGTAAAACTGCACTATTAAATATTCTTGCTGTACTTTTTGTTGGATTCCAGTTTATTATTGGATTTCCTTCATGTCTCCAAATTACACCTTCAAATCCTTCTGGTTTATCTTGCCATGGTATGTTTTTTAAATTTTTTCCTAATATCTTTGTCATTTTAAATTCTCCTTTATAAATAAATTCTATTTCCAAATTTCCTCTCCAAAGCTTTCTATAAATTCAGTAAGTTCTTTTGACATTTCTTCAGCTTCTGGAATTCTTATATGTCCTGGTGTTCCTACACCATTTCTCTTAAATTTAAACCTTACAATTTTCTTATCATTAATACTTTCTACCATTTCATCAAGAGCATCATCCCAACCCTTGTCATGACATAAGATAGTAGTTATAACTATAAATAAAGCATTTTTATACTTACTTCTTAAATCTAAAATTATATCTGAATATTTTTTCTTCCAGAATTCTCTTTTTTCTAAATCTTCATTTATATAATTAACAGGATGTGAATCATTTTGCCCTAATGCCATAATAACAACATTAGGAGTATATTTTGAAAAATCCCACTTATTACATTCTCCTAAAAAAGGATTGTATTTTAATTTATCATAAGTAAACTCTAAACCTAAATAATCTTCAGCATTAAAATAGCCAGTTCCATTCATAACTGCTAAGCCACCTTGAGCATTATTATTTAGCTCTGCATTAAGTTTTCTTGCTGTTATCATTGAATATGAATACCATGAATTTGAATAAATTCCATTGTGCCCTTCTGGGTCTTCTTTTCCAACATAATCTACAGCTTCTGAAACCTCTCCTGCTGAAACAGAATCTCCAAAACATTCTATTTTTCTAGTTTTCTTTTCAGCAAAAGCTTGTACATAAGCATCCTTTTCTATTACTATTCCATAAAAATCAAAAAAATGTGCTGCATCTTGTCTTTTATATATAATTAAGTCATGAAGTTTATCTTCTAAATCATTTTTAATTTCTAAAATTACATCTTTATTGTGTTCCTCTATAACAGCTTTTCCCATTACCCCATCTATAATATATCCAACTGCATTTTCATAACAATTATGATAATTCTTTAAGGCGATTTTTAAAGTTTTTCCACTAAACTTAATTTTTATTGTGCTTCCTGCATATATTATTGTTGGAGCTTTAGGGTTTTGAAAATCAATTCTTCCCATATAGCTATAATTTAAATTATCTGCTTCTATTAATTTGTAGCCTAAGTTATTAATATTTTCTAGTTCCATAAAATTAAAAACCTCCTATGATACTAAAAACCCTAAAATATTTACTATAGATTCTTCATTAAAATCTATTAATTCTATTTTTATTTCATGAGTAAAACTTTCTTTAGATTTCACTAAAATTTCTGTTGCAGAATAATCTCCCCATCCATCTTTAAAAAATGTATCAACTATTATTTCTTTTTTGTTATCAATTGTTACTTTTATCTTTCCTGCCTTTTCATTAATACTTTTTTGATAAAGTAAGAAAATATTTTTACCTTTTGTTTTTACTATTAATGAAGTTTTCTTTACTAAAGAATTAAACTTCCATCCATATTTAAAGTTTTGAAAACCATAGGTATCTATTAAAAAACCTTCGGATTCCTCTACTTCTATATTGGTGCTATTTTTTATAGTTCCTTCTATAAAATCATCTCCAAATATAGGCTCTTTTAAAACTAACTTTTCATTTATTGAATTTTCTTTTAATGCTTTTTCAACAAAGCTTGTTATAAGGGTTGATATTATAAAGTGTCCATAATCATTTGGATGAACTTCATCAGTTAAAATATCTGTCCATTTTAATCTTCCTTCAAGAATTTCTGGATATATTGCATCTCTAAAGCTTATCATTGGAATATTATATCTTTCTCCAATTTTAACTTGTTGCTCTTGTACATTATTTCCTTTGTTATCTGTCATAAATAATTCTATAATTGCTGGTTCATTATCAAGTTTAAGAAATTTTCTTATTAAGCTTTCATAAGATATTTTTTCATTTTCAGTATTCTTATCGTTTACAGAAGCATCAACAAAAACTATATCTGGATTCTTTTCTATTACTTGTTCATAAACTCTATGAACACCTATTATAGAACCTGTAGCTCCTATCCCAGCATTTATATATTCTACTTCACTTTTATTAAATTTATTTTTAAACCATAGATAAGTTCTATGTGCATAGCATTTTTCATATTCAGTTGAGTTAAATCCTTGAGTTATTGAACCACCTAAAAATGCTATCTTTATTTTTTCTTTTTTTAATGCTTCTTTTAATTTAGAAGTATTACCCATTTTTACTAAAGAATTTTCAATGATTTTTTCACTTACTAAAGTTTCCATTTTTATACCCCCATATAAAATATTTATTTTTGGTTATTATTAGTTTAATTAAATTTATAAAGGTTTAATAATGTTAAAAACCATTATTTTTTGCTACTTCTTTAATCCATCTTCCTGATTTCTTTATTGTCTTCTTTTGAGTTTTTAAATCAAGAGCTATGTATCCATATCTATTTTTATATGCATTACTCCAAGACCAACAATCTATTGGTGTCCATGAATGGAATCCAAAGCAATTTGAGCCTTCTTTAATTCCTTGATGAAGATATTGAAGATGTTCTTCAAAGAATTCTATTCTATAGTCATCATTTACTACTCCATTTTCATCCATGAATTTTTCTTCTCCTTCAACTCCCATTCCATTTTCAGAAATGTACCAAGGTATATTGTTATAATTATCTCTTATATTTATTGCTATATCATACATACTCTTAGGATAGATTTCCCATCCTCTATATGGATTCATTCTCTTATTAGGCATATCATAATAATCAAAATATTTATCTGGCATCCATCCTCTTGGGTCTTCTGTAATTTCTTCTTTTACTTTTACTCTTCTTGGTTGATAATAATTTACTCCTAAAAAGTCTATAGTATTATTTTTTATAATATCTAACTCTTCTTTAGTTGATTCCCATAAAACATTATCTTCTTTAAGTAAATCCACTAAAAGTTTAGGAAATTCTCCTTTTACAGCTGGATCTAAGAATGAATAGTTAAATATAGTATCTGCTATTTTTGAAGCTTTTAAATCCTCTTCACTTTCACTTCTTGGATATGCTGGAGTTAAATTAAGAACTATTCCTATTTTTCCTCCATTTTCATTGCATTTAAGTTCTCTAAATTTTGCAATTGCCTTTGCAGAAGCTAAATTTATGTTATATAAAACTTGCATTGCCTTTTTTCCATTAACAACCTTTGGATAATGAAATTGATATAAATATTCTCCTTCAACTACTACCATTGGTTCATTAAAAGTTGTCCAATATTTTACTCTATCTGAAAATAGCTTAAATGCTGTTTCTGCAAATTTTACATATAAGTCAACAACATGTTTAGATTCCCAGCCTCCATACTTATCATATAATTCAACTGGAATATCAAAGTGATGTAAATTTATTATAGGAAGAAGATTATTTTTTATACATTCATCTATCATATCATTATAAAATCTTACACCATCTTCATCAGGTTCTCCAGTTTCTAAATCCTTTATTAATCTTGTCCATTGAATTGATGTTCTAAAACTATTTAATCCAATTTCTTTTAACATTGCTAAATCCTCTTTATAACTATGATAAAAGTTTGATGTTATTTCAGGACCAACTCTATCAAAAAATGCTTCAGGCTCTATTTCATACCAATAATCAAATACACTTTTATGTGGTTTATTAAAAGCTCCTTCACATTGTGGACCAGATGTTGCTGAGCCCCACAAAAAATTCTTTGGAAATTCATATTTCACGCTCATATTTTCACTCCTTATAACATAGCTGAATACTTTTTATATTCAACTAATTTTTATATCTTTAGTATACTCATATAACGTTTTCTTTAAATACTAAACACAAACAAGCATATTATTTGTATATAAATCTTATAAAAAGTTTTCTTTTAGAGTTTATAATAAATTTTGTCTTTGTAAAAAATTATACAATGCACCTAACTTATTAGCATCATTTCCATATTTACATCTTCTAATTGTAGGATAAATTTTAGCATCCACATTTGCCCTTACTACTTCTTCTACCTTTTTATTAACTTCTTCAATAAAGCTTTCCCTTTCACATACAGCTCCCCCTAATAAAATTACTTCTGGGTCATATGTATATTGAATATTATATATTCCAACTGCCATATATCTAAAAAATCTATTAACTTCTTCTATAGCAATTTCATCACTCTTTTCATAAAGTTCAAAGGCTTTTAATCCATTAAACAAATTAGGGTCTATTCCCTTTCTTTCAGCTATAGCTTTTGCAAGAGCAAAGGTTGAACCAACTTCACTCCAAGATAAATATTTTTGAGTTTTAACATTTACATCTACTAAAGTATATCCAAACTCTCCACCATGCTTATGAATTCCTGTATGTATTTTTTTATCCTTTACTAAAGCTCCTCCAATTCCTGTTCCACAAACAATAAAGGCACAATCTTTCGTGTCTTTAGCTGCTCCACACCAACATTCTCCAAGGGCAGCACAATTTGCATCATTTTCTATTTCAACTTCAAGTCCTGTTTTTTCTTTTAAAATTTCTTTAAAATTAGGTCCATGAATATATCTTAATGAAAAGGCAGCAGTTCCACCTATTGTTCCTATTTCGCAATCTACTGCTCCAGGAGCACTAATTCCTATTCCTTTTAATTTATACTCCTCTTTTAAATCATTTACTTTGCTTGCCATAGAATCAAAAAACTCTTCCTTAGTTTTTGGTATATAAATTTTATCACTTTTAAAAAATTCCCCTTTATCATTTATAACCGACCACTTTATAGAAGAGCCTCCAATATCAAATACCATATAATTATTCATTAAAATCACCTCTTAAAAATTAAAGTTTAATTTAAGGTTATCTAATAGTTTAATTAAATTCTATATTATTTCATAATTATTATAATATTTGTATATGAATCTTAATTTTTATTTGTAAGTACATTTATTTTACTTTTGAATATTTTTTCTACCTTCACTCCATTTTTTATTCATATCATTTTTTAAAGTTTCTATATGATCACTTGTTATATATTCTTGAACAAAAGAATAATCTAATCTTGTTTTTTTTCTTAAGTTATCAAAATCTTGATATTTTTTTAAATCCTCTTCTTTTTGTTCTTTCTCTATATCTCCTTGAATAACTTTTTCTTGACTAAAATTATTAATCTCATCAAAAAATTTAATAGTTTCTTTATTATCTTTCATAGGAGATATAATATTTACAGCCTTTGCATATCTACCATCTTCAAATAAAAACTTTAAAAAAGTTTTTGCTAAATTAGGATATTCTGTATTTTTTGCAATACCTAATTTATAATCTCCATGTATTTTTATTTCTTCTGTTTCTGGAACCGGGAACATTCCTATATCATCAATATTCATTCCTAAATCTTGAAATTGATATTTAAAATCTGAGCCACATAATAACATTGCCACTTTTCCATTAACAAAATC
The DNA here is from genome assembly GCA_900539375.1 of uncultured Clostridium sp. Taxonomy (GTDB): domain Bacteria; phylum Bacillota; class Clostridia; order Clostridiales; family Clostridiaceae; genus Clostridium. Next base: position 9,706 of record UQBY01000016.1, read on the forward strand.
ATTTTTACATTGTTGCCATTCATAATTAATTAAATCTTCCTCTGAATATCCATTTACATATATTTCTCTAACAAAATCTAATGATTTTCCTAATCCACTATTATTAAAAATATCTTTTTCTGTATCCATAAGATTTGTTATCATATCTGGTTCAAAATTAAAGGATATAGTATCTAGCCATTGTTCAACACACCAAGATTGTTTATAGTTAATTGTAAAAGGAATAAAACCTAAATCCTTTATTTTTTTGCAATCCTCAAAAAATTCCTTTTTAGTTTTAGGTATTTCATCTATTTTAGCTTCTTTAAAAATATTTTTATTATATATAATTCCATTCCATGTTACAGAAGTTGTAAGTCCATAAAGTTTTTTATCCTCTCCAAGACCTAATGAATAATTATATATATTTTTTTCACTAAATCCTAAATTATCTATCGGAAGAAAATATTTATAATATTTATTATTCCCTATTGATGATGGAATAATAGTTACATCAGATAGCTCTTGAACATTTGCTTTTCTTTGTAATATTTCTCCTAAATCCCCTATAAGCTCTAAGTTTATTTTTGTCTTAGGATATTTTTTTTCAAATTCTTCTATAAGCTTGTCTAGTTCTTCTTTTTTATCTACTCTATTACTTAAAAAGCTTATTTCACCTTCAACTTCACTTTCATTTTTAATATTATTATCTTTATAAATAGCTTTCATACAAGTTACACAAAAGACTAATAATATAAAAAAGATTAATATAAATATTTTTTTATTTTTCATTTTTTACCTCCCCAAACAATTAATCATTAGTTCCATTTCTAAAACCATTTGGAGTTTTTCCTGTTATTTTTTTAAAGGCTCTTCCAAAGGTTATAGAATCATTATATCCAACCCTTTCTGCTATTTCATAAACCTTTAAATTAGTTGTTAATAATAATTGTTTAGATACATTAATCCTATAGTTAGATAAAAAATCATAAAAACCTTCATTAAGCTCCTTTTTAAACAATTCAGATAAATAATTTTGACTTAAAAATACAGCATCTGCTACTTCTTTAAGGGTTATATTTTTATTAAAATTCTTTATTATATATTCTTTAGCTAATTTTATTGCAGTTAAGTTAGTTTGAGTATTTTTTTCTAAGTCATCTGAAAGTTCCTTTTTTAGTGATAAATTATAAATTTTTTGTTCTTTTTCATCAATAATATTTTTATGTATAATTTTAAATCTTTTAGATTGCTCTCTTAATTTATTAATATCCATTGTTTCTTTAAATATATAAACATTTAAACCCTTTGATAAAAATACTTTACTTTCTTCATTTAATGCTTTATATAAGTTTTTATTTATCTCCTCCTTAGTTGAGTCAAAATAAAATAATATATAAAACTTTTCCTCTGTATTAAAGGTTAAATAATTAATATTTAATACTTTTTCTTTTATATTTTTCAATAAATTTAAAATTAACTCTTTTTCATTTTTTATATTTTTATTTCTATCTAATATTAAAAGTTTATATATTTTATTTTCATCCATTTGAATATTTTCTAATAAAGATTTATTTATCTTTAAATTATCAGAGGTAGAAAATAATATATTTTTAAAGAAGTCCTTTCTTACTATATCAATAGATTTATTTATCATTTTTTCTTGTTTACTATTTTCTTTAAGTTTTAATTCAACCTCTTCAATAACTTTTTTTAAATCATCTTGCTTTAAGGGCTTTAATAAATAATTAAAAGCACCAAGTTTCATAGTATCTCTTACATAAGTAAATTCATCATATCCACTTAAAACAATAAACATTGGAGGATTCTCTAATTCATTTACTGCCTTTTCTATAAGTTCACTTCCTGTCATAACTGGCATTTTTATATCTGTTATAACTAAATCAACTTTATTTTCTTTTATATAATCAAAGGCCACTAACCCATTTTGAAAATTAAAAACAACTTCATGGTTATCTTCAAATATTCTTTTTATCATTTTTGCTAAGCCTATTCTTATTATTTTATCATCATCTACTAATAATATTTTCAAAATACTTCCTCCTAAGTTATTCAAATTATAAACATAATATACTATTTATAAGCATAGTATATTATAATATTCTATGGTATATCATGATGTTATATAATATATTATAATATATTATGTCACATTAAACCATTACATTTTTTATTACTATATAAATTTATTGGAGGAACTATGAAAGAAAAAAAAGATTTACCTATAAAGAAACTGACAATAATAATTTTATGCATTATATATTCTATATTTTTTGTTGCTACATCTATAAATTTATATGTTTATTCAAAATCAGAGCTTTCTAAAACTGAAAACTTAGTAAAAAACTCTAACAATAGTTTAAGTAAGCAAATACAACAAAAAATCAGTAATTATTTAGATATATCAAAATATCCTTTATTACTTCCAAATATTGATAGTCTTAATAGTATCCTACTTCAAAATACAAACTATAATATAAATGACTATAATACCTTAAAATATATTTGCGAAATGCTTTTAATACAAAATGATTCTATAACAGGAGCTTATATATACAATTTAAATGGGAATGGAGTTTTTGCAAGTAGAAATAATGTTAATGATAATCTTTCAAATCCTTCTGATAAGGCTTGGTTTAAAAATGCTATTAACTCTAAAGATTTTACTTATATAATTTCAAATTTAAATCAAATAGATATTTTTTTCTCAGATATAAACTTTAAATCTGATAAATTTATAGGAATTACTAGAAAAATAATTGATTTAGACACAAATCAGGTTACAGGACTTGTCCTTTTAACTGTTCCAGTAAATAATTTTCTTAATTCTCTTAAAAGTACTTTATCCTTTAAAGAACAAAATTTATGTCTTTATAACTCTAATGGAAATTTAATTACTAAAACAGGAGAAGAGGATTTAACCTTTTTATTAAAAGACATTCACATGATAAATTCATATGAGCCTTCTGTAGATTATAGAATTTTTAATCATGAAAGAAATTTAATATGCTACAATATAGTTCCTGATACTAATTGGATTCTTATAAATACTATTCCAAAATCCAATTTATATAAAGTAAATAATTTATATATTATATTTTTTATAATTAACATATTATTTTTCTTAATATTATCTATTGTATTATATTTATTTTTAACTAAAAAAATATTTAATCCTATACATAAACTTGCAAAAATCATGGAAATAGATAATCCTGAAAATAATTTAAGTGTTGAATTAAATTATAAAAGAGATGATGAAATTGGTGTATTAATAAAATCCTATCAAGATATGAGAACAAGACTTTCTAATCTTATAAATATGAATTATAAAAATAAAATTGAACAAAAAGAACTTGAATTAAGACAATTACAAAATCAAATTAATCCTCATTTTATATATAATACCTTAGAATCAATACATATGATGGCTGAAATAAATGATGATTTAGATACCTCAATAATGGCAGAATACTTTGGTGCTATAATAAGATATAGTATGAACAGAAGAATAAATACAGTAACTTTAAAGGAAGAAATGGAGATAATTGATAACTATATCTACCTTCAAAAAATAAGATTTGACCAACTATTTACAATTGAAAATATGATTGATGAAGAACTTTTAAACTGTGAAATAATAAAAATGATAATTCAACCTTTAATAGAAAATGCTATTTATCATGCTTTAAGTGAATGTATGGGAGATGGTAAAATAATAATTCAAGGTGTTCATATAGATGATAAGTTAGTTTTAACAATTTCTGATAATGGTGTTGGAATAAAAGAAAATGATTTAAAAGATTTAAATGATTATATAAATGATAAAAATTCTAAATTTAAAGGGATTGCTTTAAGAAATATAAATAAAAGATTAAAGCTTCAATATGGGGAAGCTTTTGGTCTTGAAATTTTTAGTGTTTATGGTGCTGGAACTTCTATGGTTCTTACTCTTCCTTTTATATTGCATAAATAAAGGGCTTTTAAAGCCCTTTATTTCTAAGCATCCTTTAAAAATGCTACATATCCTTTCATTGTTTCATATATGTCTACTTTACTTGCTACTTCCCAAGGGGCATGCATATTGTGTAATGCTACTCCACAATCTATTACTTCCATGTTGTATGAAGCTAAAATATATGCAATAGTTCCTCCACCACCTTGGTCTACTTTTCCAAGTTCTGCTGTTTGAAAAGATACATCATTTTTCTCCATTATAGCTCTAAGTTGTCCCATATATTCTGCATTAGCATCATTACATCCTGATTTTCCTCTTGCTCCAGTGTATTTATTAAATACCATTCCTCTTCCAAAATAAGCTGCATTTTTCTTTTCCATAACAGATGGATAATTTGGGTCAAAGGCTGCACTTACATCAGATGAAAGCATTTTTGAATTTTTTAATGCTCTTCTTAACTTAAGGTCTGAATACTCTCCTACTCTATCCATTACCTCTGCTACAGTATTTTCAAAAAATCTTGATTGCATTCCTGTAGCCCCTACACTTCCTATTTCTTCTTTATCTACTAAAAGACATACACAAGTTTTATCACTCTTTTCTATTTCAAGCATAGCTTTAAGAGAAGTATATGCACAAACTCTATCATCATGTCCATACCCCATAATCATGCTTCTATCTATTCCATAATCTCTTGCTTTACCTGCTGGTACAATTTCAAGTTCTGCTGAAAGAAAATCCTCTTCTTCAATATTATATTTTTCTTTTAATATATTAAGAATATTTGCCTTTACAGCATCTTTTTCCTTTTCTTTTTTAGGTATACTTCCTACTAAAACATTTAAATCTTCACCTTCAACAACCTTATTTCCTCTCTTTTCCATTTGAGTTTGAGATAAATGTATTAATAAATCTGAAATTCCAACTACAGGGTCATTTTCATCTTCACCTATAACAACTTCTACTAAACTTCCATCTGTTTTTGCAACAACTCCATGAATAGCTAAGGGTAAAGTTACCCATTGATATTTCTTTATTCCACCATAATAATGTGTATCTAATAAAACTAAATCACTATCTTCATATAAAGGATTTTGTTTTAAATCTAATCTTGGAGAATCTATATGTGCTCCTAATATTTTCATACCATTTTCTATTGGTTCTTCACCTATAACAAATAAGGCTATTGTCTTATTCATATTATTTGCATAAACCTTATCTCCACTTTTTAATGTTTCATTATTTTTTATAACATCATCTAAATTTTTATATCCTTTTTCCTCAACTATTTTTATAGTTTCTTTTACACATTCTCTTTCTGTCTTACATTTTGAAATAAAGTTTTTATAACCTTCATTAAAATCAAAAATTTTCTTTATTCCATCATCATCATACTTTTGCCATGCATTCTTCATTAAAATATTCCTCCAATCAAAATTTATTTATATTAATATTATATCAATTTTTTATTAATATCTATTTAAATTTTGATTTTACATATAATTTATTGAGAAACAACACTTACTCTTTCTTGAATTTTAATAAAAAAATTGTTGCTTACTAATTATAAAAATTAGCTTGCAACAATTTTTTATATATCCATACCTTTTAATTTGTGTATTATTTCAATTTGTTTGCTATATAAATCTTCTCTTTCATTTATATATATTCTTTTTAACTCTTCATCTGTCTCATCTAATATCTTTTTATCCATCTTTTCTATAGCTTCTCCCATTTTAAATAAATGAAGCGCTAATTCAAGAGCGTTTTTTTCATTATTCAAAAAATCACCACCAAAATTTTTATTTCTTTATTGTTTAAATTTCTTATGCTAATTTTTCTGATTTATTTTTTATATATTTTATAGGAATTATACCAACTACTGCTGTTAGTAAATTTACTATTATAACCATAGTGTACATTGTTTTAGCTGTTTTATCACTAACAAGAAAGAATCCTATTATTGAAATTATAAGCATTACAGTTGCAACACTTTGAATTGTTTTTATAAATTTAAGTATTGAAGTTAAATCTATATTTTCATTTTCTTTTCTCTTTCCTTTTCTACTTTCTCTGCGTAATGACATGCTACATAGCCTCCCTTATAAACTCTAAGTTCTGGTTCTTCTTTTTCACATTTTTCATCATAATAAGGACATCTTGTATGAAACTTACATCCTGATGGTGGATTTATTATACTTGGCATATCTAATGTTCTTAATGGTAATGCCTTTGAACCTCCATCATTTCTTTTTCCAACACTTTGAGGAACTGCTGCAAGTAATGCATGGAAATATGGATGTTTTGGATGGTCAATTGCATCATATATATTATTTAGCTCTATAATTCTTCCTAAATACATAACAACCAATCTTCCATTTTTAGCTATATATCTTGCTGTTGCTAAGTCATGAGTTATATATACAAAGGATATATTGTATTTTTTATTCATTTTAGTCATTAAATCTATAAGTGATATTCTTAAAGAAACATCAACCATTGATACAGGCTCATCTGCTACAATAAGTTTTGGCTTTACTGATAAAGCTCTTGCAAGTAAAACTCTTTGTCTTTGTCCTCCTGATAATTGGTGAGGATATTTATAAAAGAACTGGTCTTGAGGTACAAGCCCAACTTCTTCAAAATATTCTTTTAATATTTCTTCTGCTTCTGCTTTATTTTTAGCTATCTTATGTTGTAATAATGGTAATGATAAAGATTGAAAAATAGTTCTATTAGGATTTAATGCTGCAAAGGAATCTTGATGAACCATTTGAACTCCAAGTCTATAGTCTTTATAATCTTTTCCCTTTAGCTTACTTACTTCTTTACCCTTATATAAAAGTTCACCAGCTGTTTGTTTATGAATACCAACCATAAGTTTTCCTAAAGTAGTTTTTCCACATCCACTTTCTCCAACTACAGCTACAATTTCACCTTCATTTATATCTAAGTTTATATTAGATAACACCTTTACCTTTTCTTTTTTATTTACTCTATTATCAAATTCTATATCTAAATTTTTAACTTCTAATAAACTCATTTTTATAACCTCCTTTACTTAGCATTAAACATTTCTGCCATCTTATAGCATCTTGTACATCTTGTTTCACTTACAGAATACATTTTCTTTGTTTTTTCTCTATCACCATTACACTTATTTTCTAAGTAAATACTACATCTTGGAGCAAATTTACATTCTATAAATTCCTGGGTAAGGTTTGGAGGATTTCCTGGTATTGCCTTTCTTTGAGTAACATCATCATTTAAAGTAGGTATTGCATTTAATAACCCTTTAGTATATGGATGGCTAGGATTATCAAAAACCTCTTCTACATTTCCATACTCTACAAGTTCACCAGCATACATAACAGCTATTCTATCTATAACTCCTGAAATAACTGATATATCATGAGTTAAAAAGATTAATGTTATTCCTAATCTTTCATGTATATCCTTTAACAAATCAAGAATATACCATTGTGTTATAACATCTAGTGCTGTTGTTGGTTCATCTAATATAATAATCTTAGGGTCTAATATAAGACTTAAAGCTATTAATACTCTTTGTTTCATACCTCCACTTAATTGATGTGGATAATATTCTAATACATTAGGGTCTAATCTAACATATTTTAAAACCTCTCCTGCTTTTTTTATTATTTCATCTACTGATTTATTAGAATCATGTGCTAATGCTGTTTCTATAAAATGTTCTTTTATTTTTAGTACTGGATTTAAAGCATTTTGTGCTGCCTGAAATACTGTTGCAATCTCTTTCCATCTATAATTATTAAAATCATTAGTATCTAAAGCAAGTAAGTCTATCTTCTTTCCATTTTCATAATAATAAACCTCTCCTCCAACTATTTTTCCAGGAGTATTTACAAGATTTAATATTCCAGAGGCAAGAGTGGATTTACCACTTCCACTCTCACCAATTATTCCAACAACTTCATTTTCATATATAGTAAATGAAACATTATCACAAGCTCTTAAATTTCCATTCTTTAAAAAGAATTCTATTTCAAGATTTTTAACCTCTATTAATGGCTTTTTCATAATCCTTTTCCTCCTATCTACGTAATCTTGGATTCATAGCTTCATCTAATCCATTAGCAAAGAAATAACATCCTAATTGGAATAAAACTATACCCATAATTGGAGTCATAAAGTAAACTATAGGACCAAATCCACCATATAATACTGATGATTGAGACATAGCCATTTGTATCATCATGCCCCAATGACTTCCCTTAAATGGAACTAATCCTAATATCATTAAAGAAACTGAAGTCATTATTGCACCTTTCATTATTGAAATAAAATTTATTGCTATAAATGAAGTTATATTAGGAATAACATCCTTCATTATTATGTTAAAAGTGCTTATTCCCATTATTCTACTTGCTTCAATAAAATCTTTATTTCTTATTACTAAAACTTGAGACCTAATTGCTTTTGCAAGACCTGCCCAAGACCATAAACTTAAAACTAATCCAAATAACACATCATTACTTACGTTAATTACCATTGATAAAACCATTGTTACTGGTAATGTTGGCATTGTTAAAACTATGTCTGTTATTAACATTAATATAGTATCTACCTTTCCACCAATAAGGCCTGCTGTTATACCTATTCCACAAGCAAATATTATTGCAAATACTGCTGCATAAAAAGCAACTAATAAAACTGACCTTGACCCAGTTACAAATAATGCAAATATATCTCTTCCTGCATAGTCTGTTCCAAGCCAATGTTCTGATGATGGTGCTTGTAATCTATTAACATAATTAGATTTAGGAGCATCTATAATCATTGGTCCAAAAATTGCTAAGGCTAAAAAGAATACTAATATTAAGAATCCTATTCTTGCCATTTTGTTTCTCCAAATTACTTCGAAAAATTCTTTTAAGCCTGATAAAAAGGAACCTTCCTTTTCAAATATTTCTGTTTTTTTATTTAAAGATTTAGCTTTACTCATATATTATTTCTCCCTTAACCTTGGATTTAGTCTGGTATTTAAAAACTCTGCAATTAATCCAGAAATTAATACCATAACTATTATCATAAGAAACATTCCTTGCATAAGTGGGTAATCTCTTCTTGAAATAGCTGTTGTTAAATAATACCCAACTCCAGGATATACAAATAAATTTTCAATTAGTGGAGAACCACCAAACATCATACCAAAAGATATTGCAACACTTGTAACCATTGGAAGCATTGCATTTCTTCCTAAATAGCTAAATATTATACGTTTATTTGAAATTCCTCTTGCTTTTGCATAGTTTATGTAATCTTCACCTAAAACTGATAAACAATTTGCCTTCATTCCCATTATCCATCCTGCAAGAGTTGTTAAAAAGTAAGAAAATATTGGAAGTGCTGCATGACTTAATACACTACCTATAAAAGCTAAATTAAATCCTGGTGTTACATTTGAACTATAAGCTCCCTTTGATGGAAAAATTCCAAGGGTAAGTGAAAATAGTAATACTAATAAATATGCTACTATATAATCTGGAATAGAACCTACTATAGCTTGGTATCCAGTTATAACTCCATCTAATAATTTGCTCCTTTTCCATGCTACATAAATTCCTAAAATTACTCCTACCATAAATGAGAGGAATAAAGATATTGAACAAACAAGTAAAGTCCATGGAAGTGCACCTAAAACTATTTTTGAAACTGACTCTTTAAATGCCATTGATTGTCCTAAGTTACCTGAAGCTATTCCTTTTACATAGGTAGTGAATCTTTGTAATATTGGAACATCTGGGTCATAATTTAAAGCTATTTTTGCTTTTGCATATGCTTGGTCATATCCTAATTGTCCTGTTTTCATATATTCTTGAGTTAATGTTTCTACAGGGTCTCCTGGCATTGCTTGTATAACAAAAAATATTAATAATAAAGAAGTTAACATTGTTAAAATGCATGTTAGTACTTTTTTCATTTATAAATTCACCTCTATTTTTAAAGTATGGAGTTGTTACTTTTTTAAGTAACAACTCTCTTTATGTAAACTATATTATTTTACATAATATAATTTTCCATCTCTTAATGTCTTTGCTAAAATTTCATTTGTTGTACCTGACCAATAGAAGTTACTTAATTGTTTTCCTGTTTCTGCTTCAGCCATTGAAAGTTTTGGATTATGAATTCTATATATATAATATTTTTCTGTTACAGGTATAAACCATACATTATCATTAAATAACTTGGCAAACTTTTCTGTTAATTTTGTTACTTCTTCATCACTAGATGCATTAAATAAACTATCTAATTCATTTGAGAAATTAAAATCTTCTCCTGTTACTTCATCTTTAAATACTACATCTCCACTTGTTGGGAAGTCTAAGTTCATTCCTCTTTGACCATACCACCATAATCCATAATAAGCTTCATATGGATGTTGTGTTGCTGTAGCTGATGCAAATCCATCTACTGTCATATTACCTTGTCCTGATGTACAATAATCATTGTAGGCAGCTGCTTCCTTTGAAGTATAACTTGCATTTAACCCAAATTCATTTAACATATTAGCTGCAGCTTCTCCCATTACCACATATGCTGGATATTCACCAACTCCTGCAATTACTATCTCTGGGCTTTCTCCCTTTGCATCAACCCATTTTTCACCTTTTTTGCTCCAACCAGCTGCCTTTAAACATTCTTCAGCTTTTTCATAATTTGAATCATAATTGTTTAATGTACTTAAAAAGTCTTTGCTTAAATATTTATCTCTAATTGATGGTGGAAGTCCTACTGCATATTCATCACCTTTAACCATACCTGGTTCAGAAACTGGAGCAATTTGTTCTGTATCAATTATGTAAGCAATAGCTTTTCTAACATTTACATCATCAGTTGGATAATTTTTAGTATTCATTTCAAATCCTAAAGAACTAAATTCTGGAACTACCATTTGTCTTATTGTATCTGCATTCTTTTCTGCAACCTTTTGTGCCATATCTGGAGATAAGCCAGTTCCTTCTGCATCATAATCACCATTAGATACTGCAAGGGCTGTAGATTCTGTACTTGTTGGTCTTATACCTTTAATTTTTTCTATATATAATGGAATTCTATAATATGGATTTTGTTCAAATATAATTTCTGCTGAAGTCATTGATTTTGGAACATAAGGTCCTGAACACTTAATACTCATTAAATCTGGTAGATAATTATTAAAATCTGCTGTAGCTTGTGAAACCTTTAAATCTGCATCCTTTGTAAATTTGTAAAGTCCATTTTCATCTAATTCTCTTCCACTTTCACAAGCTTCTTGTAATACACTTGAGAATTTTCCATAGTCTGATGCTGGATATTTCATTGAAGTTTTTAATATATATGAAAGTAATAATTCAGCATCATTTATATATTTTATTTCTACAGTTAAATCATCTACTTTAGTTACCTTTTCAGCATGAGTAGCTATTTTGTTCATTGTCATTTCTAAGAATAAAGTACATAATAAATCATCTGAAGTTATTTGACTTCCATCACTCCATTTAATATCATCTCTTAATTTTAAAGTTAAAACATTTCCAGTAAAATCATAGCTTTCTAATAGTGATGGTTTAAAAGTTTTTTCAGGTTGTGAACTATAATCGCATAAATAATCATATATAAGAGGTTGCATTGACCAATCTGGTCCACCATTTACAGCTGGATTTCCATTACAAGCTGGAGCTGGAGTAAATGAAACCATTGTACTTAAAACTGTTCCTTTACTATCTGCCTTTTCACCATCAAGTTTTGCATTTGTTAATTTTGTTTTTACACTTATAACTGAATCTAATATATTTTGTGAAGATGATGAATTGTTATTGTTACTTGAGCCACATGCTACTAAAGATGTTGTAGCTAGGGATAATATTAATACTGTTGATATAATTCCTTTTAGCTTATTTTTTTTCATAAAAATTCCTCCAAAGTATGTTTTTTATTGTCTTATCTCGACATATTATTTTCTGTTTTTTCTCTATGGCTTAAGTATATATTTAATATTTTTTCATGTAAACGATGTTACACATAAACAATTATTATCGTATATATATCTTAAGTTTTGTTTATTAAAAGTCTTTAATTTAATAAAAAAAGCATAGTGAATATATAATTTCCTATAGAATTAAAAAAGTGTGAAATCACCACTTTTATAGCTCTTTAAAAAAGAGTAATGTAGTAAAATTTCACACTTTTTATATAAATATGAGTAAACGCAAATTTATTTATTTTTTAATTTAAAGTGAATTAATTTTCCACTATAATCTCCATATAAATCAATATTAATTCCTGCATACATTAAAGCTCTACCTGAAAATACTTCATTAGTTTCTTCATTTATGTATAAAGAATTTTCTTCTAATCCTTTAAGTTTTATTCTTCTACTATGATAATTTGGTCTTCCTAAAACTTGTATACAAGTTACTAATACTTCACTTTTATCTTTTGAAATTACAGACCAACAATCAAAATCATTATTTTCAGAGAAATTAGAAATTCTATAATAATCCCCTGTTCTAATTAATTCATTATATTTATTGTACATTTCTATTTGCTTTGGTATAGTATTTCTATCCTTTTCTGATATTTTAGTTATATCTAATTCATATCCAAAAGTACCTGCTAATGCTACATATCCTCTAGTTTCAAAAGGTGTAGTTCTTCCAACTGTATGGTTTGGGCAATCACTTACATGGGCACCTATACAAGAAAGAGGATATACCATAGCTGTTCCTTCTTGAATCTTTAATCTTTCTATTGCATCAGTATCATCTGAACACCATATTTGAGGACTATAATATAACATTCCAGGGTCAAATCTAGCCCCACCACCAGAACAATTTTCTAATAATATATTAGGAAAATCTTTTGTAAGTCTATCCATCATATAATAAACAGCTAAAACATATCTATGGAATATCTCTCCATTATTTTCTCCACCTAAATCTGTAAGCTGTCTGTTCATATCCCATTTAACATAGGTTATATTAGCACTTGAAAGAACTTTTTTTATACTTTCATATATATAATCACATACTTCTTTTCTAGTTAAATCAAGTACATACTGCTCTCTACATAAAGCTGGAGTACGGCCTTCTATTTTCATAGCCCAATTAGGATGTTTTTTATATAATTCTGAATCTGGAGATATCATTTCTGGTTCAATCCATATACCAAATTCTAATCCTAGCTTATTTACTTCATCTACTAAATACTTTAATCCACCAGTTATTTTTTTCTCATTTACAAACCAATCTCCTAAAGAGGAATTATCACTATTACGATGTCCAAACCATCCATCATCCATTACAAGCATTTCAATTCCAACCTTTGAGGCTTCCTTTGCAATAGACAATAATTTTTCTGTATTAAAATCAAAATATGTAGCTTCCCAGTTGTTAATTAAAATAGGACGTTTTTTATCTTTAAATTTTCCTCTTATTAAGTGATTACGATATAAATCATGGAAAGTTCTTGTCATTTTTCCTATTCCTTTATCAGAATAAACCATTACAACTTCAGGTGCTGTAAATTCCTCATTTTCTTCTAAATTCCAAGAAAAATCTTCTGGATTTATACCCATTACAACTCTTGTAGTATCAAATTGACATCCTTCTGCTTGTGCAAAAAAGTTTCCTGAATAAACAAAATTAAATCCATATACATTTCCATACTCATCATTTGCATTTCTATCTAAAACTGCTATAAAAGGATGGTCTTGATGGCTTGATTCTCCTCTTTTACTTGATACTCCTTGTTTTCCATAAATTATTTTTCTTCTATTTATATGTCTTTCTCTAGCCCAAGAGCCATTAAGAGAAATAAGGTCATAATCTATGCCTTCAAAATCTATACATGTTGATAAAACTTTTGTTAAAACTATTTTATTTTTGCTTTTATTCTTTACAGTAACTGCCCTTGTTATAACATCAAGATTTTCAAAAACTGAATATTTTAATATAACTTCTAAGTTTAAATCTCTATCAATACATGTTATTTCAAGACTTTCACACTCTTCTTCCTTTCCAAAAGTAGATGGAAGGTCTTTTAAAGGCCTTTTTCCTTTATAAATTTCATAAGATATATATTCTAACTTACAAGCAGTACTTCCATTTATATCTTTAACAGAAATACAACTTTCTCTATAATCCCCTATTCCATGAGTAGAATATTCTGTTGGAAAACTGTCATAAAAAGAAACTCTATCTCTATTATTTTTAGATGGAACATATGGTGGTTCATCTATTCTTAATAAGTGGTTCATATTTTCATCATTTATTTTTTTTCCAAAGTATGTATGTCCTAAAAATTTTTCATCATCTACTATAGATATAATATAAGATGTATCATTACTATCTAGTTTAAAAGTGTTATATTCTTTTATAAATTTTATGCTCATAAATTTTTAACTCCTTTAATATATTTTTTTAAAACCTTTACTTTAATTTTAAATTAATCTATTTATGATTTTTTATCAACAAAATACACTAACAAAAGATTATTTGTTGTAACAACGTATATTTTGTATATTATTTATTTAAATAAACTAATTTTTATATAGTATAATTGTTATAACTAAAAAATTTAACTTAAGAGGTGTTATTATGGAACTAAAGGAAATACAAGAAATTACATCAAAAATAAAAGAAAATGTTAATAAAATAATAATTGGGAAATCTCAAGTTATTGATTTAATTTTAACTTCTATTTTAGCAGGAGGACATGTCCTTTTAGAAGATACACCAGGTACTGGTAAAACTGTTCTTGCTAAATCTATTGCAAAGTCTATTAACTCAAATTTTAAACGAATACAATTTACTCCAGACCTTCTTCCTTCTGATATTACTGGATTAAATATCTTTAATCAAAAGGAAAATCAATTTACTTTTATTAAAGGTCCTATATTTACTAATATTCTTTTAGCTGATGAAATAAATCGTGCTACTCCTAGAACTCAATCAAGTCTTTTAGAATCTATGGAAGAAAAACAAATAACAACTGATGGTACAACTAGATATTTAGAAAAACCTTTTTTAGTTATTGCTACTCAAAATCCAATAGAAACAGCTGGAACATTTCCTCTTCCTGAAGCCCAACTTGATAGATTTATGATGCAGTTAAATATGGGCTATCCAACAGAAAATGAAGAACTTGAAATTATAAATAGATTTATATCTGACAATCCATTAGAAAAAGTTAATGCTGTATGTAATAAAGAAAATATTATAGAAATGCAAAATCTAATTTCTACTGTTTTTGTTCATAATTCTATACGAAATTATATAGTTAATATTGTACAAGCTACTCGTAAAAATTCTTCAATTGCTTTAGGCATAAGTCCAAGAGGAACTTTAGCTCTTCTTAAATCTTCTCAAGTTTATGCTGCTATTAATGGAAGAAACTATGTTATTCCTGATGATGTAAAGTTTCTTGCACCTTTTGTACTTGCCCATAGAATTATTCCATCTAATGGTTTTAGTAATAGAAAAACTAATGTGGAGTTAATAAATAAATTAGTAAGTGGCATTGAAGTGCCAACAGAAAATTGGGAGAAATAGCTATGGATTTTACAGTTATGAGCCTTTTTGTAATTATAGTAATAGCTATAATTATATATATAATTCAAAATATTGTTTATAAAAAACTTTGGAGTAAAAACTTAGATGTAACCTTAGATTTTTCTACTAAAAGTGTATCTGAAGGAGATAAAGCTTCATTAATAGAAGTAGTTACAAACAAAAAGAAACTTCCTCTTCCTTCAATTAATATAAAATTTCATACATCAAAAAATATTGTTTTTGATGATGATTCAAATTCATCTGTTACAGATAATTATTATAGAAATGATATTTTTAGCATACTAGGAAATCAAAAAATAACTAGAACATTAACTTTTACTTGTGAAAAAAGAGGATACTATAAAATAGAATCTGTTGATATCATAGCCTTTAACCTTTTTTTATCACAGTTTTTTGTAAAGAAAATTAAAAATGACCATAGTAGCATTAATAGCTTATATGTTTATCCTAAAAAAATTTCTATTGAAGATTTTCCTAAAAGCCTTAATTCCTTAATAGGTTCTTATTTATGTAGAAGAAGCTTAAATGAAGACCCCTTTGAATTTCGTGGAATAAGACAATATGAGCCCTTTGATAACATGAACTCAATAAATTGGAAGGCTTCTGCTAAAGAAAATACTCTTATGGTTAATGTAAATAACTTTACCTCCTCTCTTAATGTTATGATATTTTTAAATATTACTCCTAATGATGAAGCTGAAAATATAAAAATTTTAGAAGAAAGTATTAGAATTGCTAGTACTTTAACACAAAAATTTATTCTTTCAAATATTCATGTTTCATTTAAAAGTAATGCTAATGATATTTTTACAAACTCTCCTATTTCAATTGAATATGGAGTTGGATTAAATAAAATAAGAGAAGTTGATGAGGCTTTAGCTAGAATTGATTTAAAAAATTCCTCTGAAAAGTTTATTTCTTACTTTAAAAATGAAGTTAAAAATAGTAACCAAAATACTTTAACTTTTCTTATTTCAAATTATAGAAAAAAAGATTTATGTAACTTTTATGATGAATTAAGCTTTTTAAAGAAAGAATGTTTATGGATAATTCCTTTAGATAAAAATAACAAATTAAATATAGAAGTTAAAAATATAAGAAATATATTTAAATGGGAGGTAGAATAAAATGATGAAAAAAATCACTTCAATAAATAATCTTTTAACATTTTTTATTGAATTTTTAGTATTTTATATATCTATTTTTGAAGGTATGATACTTTTAAAACATGATTATAAAGTCTTTATCTTTCCATTTATTATATTACCATTTTTAATAGCTAGCTTTTTTATGAGAAAATTTATAAATAATATAATCATTTTTTTATTATTTCACATTTTACTATATATTATATGTTTTTTTATTCCTTTAGGTAATTCTGAAAAAACATTAATTATATTTTCACTAACTGTACTTACAATATTAGATTTTAAATTTTGGAGTAAAAACTCTTTGAGAAAAAGATTGGTTAATTCTCCAAGTATATTTTTTGAAATCTTCTTTATTATAGTTTTAATTCATGGAACTATTGTAAATTCTAAAGAAATAATTATTTTATCCTATGCTTTAGGATTAATATTTTTACTTGTAAAATTTATTACTAACTATTTAGACAACCTTGAAATTTATATTGCTAGAAATAGTAACATAAAAAATGTACCAATAAAACAGCTTATAAGCTTAAATAGTTCTATATTTTTTATAATAATATTTTTAATATTTATTATATTAGCTATAGTTAAAATTTTAAATTTAGAAAAATATCTTTATGCTCCCTTTGAGCCAATACTTTCCTTTTTTAAAATAGCTTTAACTACATTTTTTAAATACTTATTTTCAATTGCTACTGATTCTTCAAATCCATCTTTTTCAGAAGTAGAAGAAACTATTCCTATAGAAACTGCTACAGCCTTAAGTGGTAATAGTACTTTTACTAAGGTTTTAGAAACTTTATTTAATATTTTTGTTTTCTTACTAGTAGCATTTTTTTGTTATTTAGCAATTAAAGTAATTTATTCCTATTTAAAAAATAATTTTTCTAAAAACAATATAAAAACTGATAAAATTGAGTATTTAAACTCTGAAAAAATAATTGATACTGAAGAAAAAATAAATTCTAAATTTTCATTAAAGCCTAAAAACAACAATGAAAAAATACGAAAAATATTTTATAAAAGAGTAAAAAAGAATAAAAAGCTTAATATAAATAATAAATTAACTGCTAAAGAAATATCTAATAAAATCTCAAAAAATGATAATATTTCACTAGAAGAATTAACTACTCTTTATGAAAAAGCACGTTATAGTAACACTAACTGTAACAATGAAGATGTTGAAAAAGCAAAAAAAGTTAATAAATAAAAACTTAAAGCTACCTAATGAATATTAGGTGGTTTTATTGTGTTATAATAAGTAAGAATAACTATATATACTATTGGAGGGAAAATACGTGTTTAAATTACTACCCTATTTAAAAAACTACAAAAAAGAAGTTATAATTGGACCAATATTTAAACTTTTAGAGGCCATTTTTGAATTAATGGTTCCTTTAGTTATGGCAAAAATTATTGATATTGGTGTTAAAAATGGTGATTATAACTATGTTATTAAAGCAGGTATTGCCTTACTTGTTCTTGGATTTTTAGGACTATTTTGTGCATTAGTATGTCAATATTCTGCTGCTAAAGCTTCTCAAGGCTTTGGAACTGATTTAAGAAATGATTTATTTTCACACATTAATTCATTATCCCATAGTGAAATTGATATAATCGGTACATCTTCATTAATAACTCGTTTAACAAATGATGTAAATCAACTTCAACTAGCTGTTGCAATGTTTATAAGACTTGCCTTTAGAGCTCCCTTTATAATCATAGGTTCTGCTGTAATGGCTATGACTTTAGATTTAAAATTATCTATAGTCTTTCTTTTTGCAATACCACTTATTTCATTAACACTATTTTGGGTAATGAGTAAATCCATTCCCTTTTATTCAAATATTCAAAAAAAGCTTGATAAAATTTCATTAATAACAGAAGAAAACTTAGAAGGTGCAAGAGTAATAAGAGCCTTTTCAAAAGAAGAAAATGAAAAAAAAAGATTTATAGATGCAAGTGATGACTATACAATTGCATCTATAAATGTTTCTAAAATATCTGCCCTTTTAAATCCACTAACTTCTATAATAATGAACTTTGCTATTGTAGCTATACTTTGGTATGGTGGATATAGAGTAAATATAGGTGCTCTTACTCAAGGACAAATAATAGCCTTTGTAAACTATATGACCCAAATATCTTTAACTCTTGTTGTTTTTGCAAACCTTGTTGTAATTTTTACTAAAGCCTTTGCTTCTGGAGAAAGAGTTTATGAAATTTTAGAAATAAATTCTTCAATAACAGATAAAAATACAAAAATTTCTCCTGTTTCTAATGCCTTAAAGGTTGAATTTAAAAATGTTTCTTTTTCATATAAAGGTTCAAATAAAAATTCATTATCAAATGCAAATATAAAAGTAAATACTGGAGAAACTATTGGTATTATTGGTGGTACAGGGTCTGGTAAAAGTACACTTATAAATCTTATTCCTCGTTTTTATGAAGCTACTGAAGGAGAAGTTTTAATTGATGGGGTTAATGTAAAAGACTATAACTTAAATTCTCTTAGAGATAAAATTGGAATTGTTCCTCAAAAAGCTGCTTTATTTTCTGGAACATTAAGAGAAAATATGACTCTTGGAAATAAAAATGCTAGTGATGAAGAAATAAAAAAGGCTTTTGA
This sequence comes from uncultured Clostridium sp., assembly GCA_900539375.1. Taxonomy (GTDB): domain Bacteria; phylum Bacillota; class Clostridia; order Clostridiales; family Clostridiaceae; genus Clostridium. Next base: position 29,041 of record UQBY01000016.1, read on the forward strand.
TATAGCCCAAGCTTCTGAATTTGTAAGTTCTCTTTCAAAGGGGCTTGATACAGTTATTCTTCAAGGTGGTAAAAATTTATCTGGTGGACAAAAACAAAGACTTACTATTGCAAGAGCTTTAGTTAAAAACCCTGAAATTCTTATTTTAGATGATAGTGCAAGTGCCCTTGATTTTGCCACAGATGCAAAACTAAGAAAAGCTATTAAAGAAGAAACTAAAAACATGACTGTTTTTATAATTTCTCAAAGAGCTACATCTATTAAAAATGCAGATAAAATAATTGTTTTAGATAACGGAAACATTGTTGGTATTGGCTCTCACAGTGAGCTTCTTAAAAATTGTACAGTTTATAAAGAAATTTGCTTATCTCAATTATCTTCTGAGGAGGTGGAAAAATAATGAAGAAATCTTCAACTAAAAGATTATTATCTTACATAACAGTTCATAATAAGCTTTTAATAATATCTTTATTAACAGCAATTATTAATGTATTTTTTACTTTATTAAACCCTATCCTTATAGGAGATGCAATTGATTTTATAATTGGAAAAGATAATGTAGATTTTCAAGGTATACTTAAAATTATAGGCATATTAATATTATCTATTATTTTAGCTTCATTATCTCAATGGATAATGACTCGTTGCACAAATGTTATAACTTATAAAACAGTAGCTGCTCTTAGGGAAGATGTTTTTAATAAAATAAATAAAGTTCCTTTAAAATACATAGATTCTCATTCCCATGGAGATATAATGAGTAGAATTATTAATGATATTGACCAAATATCTACTGGACTTCTTCAAGGATTTTCTCAGTTATTTACTGGAATTATAACCATTTTAGGAACTTTAGGTATAATGATAGCAATAAACTTTAAAATAGCCTTAGTTGTTGTACTGATGACACCTTTATCTATACTTGTTGGAGGATTTATTGCAAAATCTTCAAAGGCTATGTTTACTGAACAATCAAAAATACGTGGTGAAATAACTGGATATACTCAAGAAATGATAGGAAATCAAAAACTTGTAAAAGCCTTTTCCTATGAAAATAACTCTGAAGAAAAGTTTCAAGAAATAAATTCAAGATTATATACTTCAGGAGTAAAATCTCAATTTTTCTCCTCCTTAACAAACCCTTGTACAAGATTTGTTAATGGAATAGTATATGCAACTGTTGGAATTATTTCAGCTATAAGTGCTATTAATGGAAATATATCTATTGGTAAAATTTCTTCATTTTTAAACTATGCAAACCAATATACAAAACCATTTAATGAAATCTCTTCTGTAATTACAGAACTACAATCCGCTTTAGCCTCTGCTGAAAGAGTATTTGAAGTTCTTGATGAAGAAAATGAACCTTTAGATAAAGAAAATGCTATAAACCTTAAAGAATGTAATGGAAATATAGAAATTAAAGATGTTTCCTTCTCTTATAATCCTGAGGTTAAGCTTATAGAAAACTTTAATCTTTCAGTAAAAAAAGGAGAAAAAATAGCAATTGTAGGACCTACTGGATGTGGAAAAACAACTCTTATAAATCTTCTTATGAGATTTTATAATATTAATTCTGGTGAAATATTTATAAGTGGTTATAATATTAATGATATAACTAGAAAAAGCTCAAGAGCTATGTTTGGTATGGTTCTTCAAGAAACTTGGTTATATTCAGGAACTATAAAAGAAAATATAGCTTATGGAAAACCTGATGCTACAGATGAAGAAATTATTGAAGCTGCTAAAATGGCTCATGCTCATGAATTTATAACAAGACTTCCAAATGGTTATGATACTAAAATTTCTGGAGATGGAAACAATATATCTCAAGGTCAAAAACAATTATTATGTATTGCTCGTATAATGCTTACAAAACCACCTATGCTTATTTTAGATGAAGCTACAAGTAGTATTGATACTCGTACAGAAATTTTTATACAAAATGCCTTTAATAAAATGATGGAAGGAAGAACTAGCTTTATTGTAGCCCACAGACTTTCTACCATTAAAGAAGCAGATTTAATACTTGTAATGAATAAAGGACATATAATAGAACAAGGAACCCATGAAGAGCTTATAGAAAAGAAAGGCTTTTATGCTAACCTTTATAATAGTCAATTTTCTGTACCTATCTCTTAATAGTAAAAAACAGCTATCATATGAAAATTTTAATATGATAGCTGTTTTTTTAATTATTCTTTAATATACTTTTTAAGTTTTTCTAAATAAAACTGTTTTTCTTCTTCTTTCATAAAAGAAGCTTCTATGGAATTTATATTCATTTTTATTAAGTCATTATAAGTAAATCCTAATTCTTTTATTAAAATTTCATATTCTTTATTTATATTAGTATTTAATATTGCCATATCATCTGTATTTACAGTAACCTTTATTCCATAATCATATAATTTTTTTATTGGATGTTCCTTTAAAGAAGATACTACATTACACTTAACATTACTTGTAATGCACATTTCAAGAGTAATATTTTTATCTTTAATTTCTTTCATAACTTTTTCTGATTTTATGGAAGTAACTCCATGTCCTATTCTCTTTGCACCAAATGAAATTGCCATTTTTATATTTTCAGGTCCCATGCTTTCTCCTGCATGTATTGTAAAAGGAATGTTTAATTTGTTTGCCACTTCAAATAAATCTCTAAAATTTTCCATAGGAGTAACTCCCTCTGCTCCAGCTAAGTCTACTGCTACTACTCCTTTTCCTAAAAATTTTTTTGCAACTCCTATAGTTTTCATATTATCCTCATGATTTAGTGAGGCTTTTCCTAAAACCATAGCACATAATATAAGAGAAACCCTAATGCTTGAATTATTCTTCATTCCTCTTTCCATGCCCTTTAAAACAGCTTTTACTATCTTTTCTTCATCTAAACCTTTCTTCTTATGAAGTTGAGGAGCAAATCTTATTTCAAGATATACAATTCCTTCTTTTGCAGCTAAATTTATAACATCATATGTACATTCTTCTAAAGATTTTTCATCTTGCATTATTTCCACTGGTATATCAAAACATTTTAAAAAATCATATAAACTTTTGCAATTTTCATCTACTTCTACAGATTTTTTAAATTCCTCAAAGTTTTTAGTTTCTACCTTTATTCCTTTTTCTTTTACCATTTTCCATGAAAATTCTGCTGGAATTGAACCATCTAAATGAAAATGTAAATCAACCTTTGGAAAATCAAAATTCATATTTTAAACCTCCTTCTTTATATAGTATCCTTATTATAACCTTTTTTTAACAAAAAAAGAACCTATTAAATAGCTCTTTAATACTATCTAATAGGCTTTCTTTTATAATTTACTTAACTACATAATTTAATTCTTTTCTTACTACTTTTCCATCTTCATCTTTTACATCTACATATAATTTTTTGCTTCCAGCAACAGTTGTTTTCCATACATAAGTATTTGATGTTGAAAAATCTCTTAATTTATACCAATTTCCTTTATCATCTTTTATTATAAATTTATATTGCAATGTGCCTTTTCCTGAAGCCTTTACTGTTAATTTTACATTTGTTCCTTTTACTTGAGGTGATGTTTTATCAACTGTAAAACTTTGAATTTCTAAATTTGAAGAAGCTATTATTTTATAATTTAATTCTTCTCTTACTACATTTCCAAATTCGTCTTTCACATCTACATATAACTTTTTATTTCCAGAAGCACTTGCCTTCCATACATAAGTATTTGATGTTGAAAAATCTCTTAATTTATACCAATTTCCTTTATCATCTTTTATTATAAATTTGTATTGTAATGTACCTTTTCCTGAAGCTTTTACTGTTAATTTTATATTTGTCCCTTGTAACTGTGGTGATGCTTTATCAGGTGTAAAGCTTTCTATAGTTGGTACTAAAACATCTTTTGAATATTTATAGATAACTTCTATATCTCCTTTTGTAAATTTTCCAATAGAATTTGTTGGTATTGTTTTTAAAGTATATCCATCTATTGAAAGGCTTTCTGTTTTGTAATCTTTTCCAATTTCATCTTCTAATTTTATTGTTTTTAAAATCTCCCCTGTTTCTTCATCTATATATTTAACTATTACTTTTCCTGTTTCAGGTGCATCTGGATTTTTGTATAATACTTTTTTATCTTTAACCCATACCTCTCCACTAGCTTCATAACCTGATTGATTTGCTGCTGGCTCTTGAGAACCATTATTATTATTAAACATGATGTATGCTTCTTCTGCATCAGTTACTTCAAAGCTCCACCACCCATTTCCTTCATTAGTCATTTTAGTTCCTGGCCAATTTCCTGTATATTTTACTGTAACTCCATCAACCTTTGCATAAGTATATAAATATACATTAGACCAATTGTTTTTATTATAATAGTGAACCTTTAAAGTATTAAATTCCTTTTCTTTATAAAGATATATTACTGTAATATCATTTTCAGTATAAACTCCACTTGCATTATTTGGTGATTCTACAAGTTCATATCCTTTAATATCTTTTGCTTCAGTTGTATAACTTGTTCCAATTTTTCCTGAAATGCTTTTTGAAGTTTCTATTTCTTCTTTAGTATCAGCATTAACATATTTAATTATTACATTTCCTTTTGCATATTTACTATACTCATAAGTTATTGTTATAGGTTCTTCAGTAAATATTAATTTATCATCTGAAATTGAACAATTAAATTCATATCCATCAATATCTTTTAGATTATGAGAAAACTTTGTACCAACGCCTCCTGAAATAATTACTGGCTCTGCTATTTCTTTTTTTGTTTCTTTATCTATATATTTAAATGTTACTGTTCCTTTATTTATTGGAGTATTTGAATTATACAAAACAGCTATTTTTCTTCCAGAAATTTCTCCACTTAATTTACCATTATATACAGTAAAACTAGCTCCTGAAACTGTATCTATATAAGTTCCATCTTTAAGAGTTGTTTCTGTATTTATTTTAGCTTTTCCACTTCCTAAATTGGTAAGAACAACTCCTTCACCACCACGTTCTACTGCAAAAACAGAATTATTATTAAGTTTTCTTACATATTCTGATTTTCCTTCAAAATAATTGTGGAACTTATTAACTTCTACAATTTCTTTATTTTGCCATAAGGTTGTATATGAGCCTAATGCTGCATTCATACTTGTTGGTCTTACAAAAAATAATGGTACTGATTTATTACGAGCCCCTATAAGACCCCATCCAAGTTTAATTTGTTCATCAGTCATATATGTAGTTTCATGTTCATCATTAGCATAAGTATCATGAGATTCTACCCAAGTTATAGCATTACTTGCTTTATCTATTGTATAGTTTTGAACAAGTGAAACATTTGTATCATAAATAGCTTTTCTTACATCATATCCCATTCCACAGTCAGTTACTTTAATATACTTTGTATAATTTTCTATAGAGGTTCCTGCTGTTCCAAGAATTTCACCGTATACAAATGAATTAGAATCCTTACTCTTTATTGCATTAATTACTCTTGGCCAGAAATCACTTGCAATATTTCCATCAGTAGGTAATTCTATATGTTTAGCAGCATCAAAACGAAATCCATCTGCACCTAAATCTTGTGCTTCATTTAAGAATTTAATAACCATATTTTGTATTTCAGTATTTCCTGTATTTAAATCTGGCATTCCTATATTTCCTTGTGTCATTTGATATCTACTACTATCATTTACTTTTCCAATAGATGAAGAATGCCAATAATTAGAATTATTTCTTATGTAATCTGGAATTTGTTCTGATTTATCATAACCATTTGTTTTATTAGCTAAATGGTTTGATACAACATCTACTATTATTTTTACACCATACTTATGTGCTTCATCACACATAGCTTTAAATTCCTCTGCAGTTCCTAAATCATTTCCTATTGTAAAGTTTATAGGTTGATATAGTTTCCACCATTGAGATGTATTTTGCATTGGACTATCTTTATTAGGTTGAATTGGAGAAACTTGTACACTTCCATAACCACATTCAGCAATTTCTTCTATATGCTCTTTTACTTGATTAAAACTCCAATTCCATGCATGTAGTATTACTCCATCTTTAACATCTTCTGGTAAGTTATAATTTTTTAATGACTTCTCAGTTGATATAGAATTTTCAGTAGTAACTGCTTCAGTAGTTATTGGTATTCCAATAAAAATACTTGATGAAACTGTTAAAGAAGTAATAAGGCTAATAATCTTTTTCTTAAATTTTAACATTAATTTTTATCCCCCTAGTGTTTAAATTCATTTAGTTATAATTTTAACACATATCATTAGTTTTACAGTTGTTTTATTTTTTTTAAATTAAATTATTATTTTTTTAGAATCAAATGCTATTTTTAAATTTGAACAATGTTTAAAATTATGAAGGTCACAATTTAATAATTCCTCTATTTTTCTTAATCTATATTTTAAAGTATTTCTATGTATAAATAGTGCTTCTGCTGTTATTGTAACATTACAGTTTTTTTCTAAATAAGTTTCTAAAGTACCTGTTAAATCAGAATCATTTATTTTATCATATTCTATAATGGAGCCTAAAGTAGATTTATAATATTCTTCTAATACTTCTTTATTATTTATATTAAAGAGAAGACTATAAACCCCTATATCTTTGTATCTTATTGTTTCATCTTTTAGCCCTTTAATTTTTATTGTGTTTAATGCCCACTCAGACTCTTTTAATGAATTTTTCATCATACTTAAATTGCTATAAGTATTTCCTATGCCTATACTTACTGTCATTCCTTCAATATGACTTTTTATTAATGCTTTTATTTCAGTTAAAGCATTTTCTAATTTTCTGTTATTTATTTTGTCACTTTTACATAAAATAATTACAGAATCATCTTTATGTATTATAGGTACTTTTAAGTTATTATCTTCTAAAGAATCTTGTATTATCTTTCCACAATAATTTTTTATTTCATTTTTTCTAAATGTATCATTTATTTTTTTATCATCTATATATTCTCTAAAATTATCTATATCTATATTGCAAACAAAGCAATCACCTGAAAGGTCATATCCAAAATAGGCAGCCTTTTCTATAACATTTTCATCTAATGCTCCATCTCCAAATAAAATGTTACTTAAAAAATGAGTTACTGAATTTTCTTCAACATAGGATAAAACTATTGCTCTACATACTTCTTGAGATACTTCTACAAGCCTAACATCCCAAGGAAGCTCAAATAGTGGAACTTCAAGTTCATCAGCTAATTTTCTTGCTTCATTTGAAATTTCTTTAATATACTTTCCTACATTTACAATAAGGCCTTTTCCTTTATTTTCACTTATAGATTTTATTATCTCTTCTATTAAGTTTGGTTTATCTTTTATACTTCTTCCTGTTATTATTATAAGTTCTGACCCTTTAAGCCATTGAATATTTTCAATTGGGTCTTCAAAGCACTCAGCTATGTAGACCCATTCTATAAGTTTATCTAATCCCTTTTCTCCTGCTATAAGCTTTAATTTTTTTAATGAAGGTAATTTCATAATGTCTCTTATGCTTATTGCCATGTATATCCATCCTTTTTATTAATCTTCATCAGTATTTTTATATTCTTTTATATCTGTTTTTAAGCCTTTACTTTTTAGTTTTTCATTAATAAAATCCTTAAATAAAGAATATATAACAGCAAATAATGGTACCCCTATAACCATACCTACAAAACCTAATATTTCTCCTGCAACCATTATTGAAAATAATATCCAAAATGCTGATATTCCTATAGAATCACCAAGTATTTTAGGGCCTATTATGTTTCCATCAACTTGTTGTAATATAAATACTATTAATAAAAACCAAAGAGCTTTTTCTGGTGATACAAAAAGTATTATTATAAAAGATGGAACAGCACCTATAAATGGTCCAAAGAATGGAATTATATTAGTTATTCCTATTACTACTGATATTAGTAAAGTATAAGGCATATTACATATCTTTAAAACTATATATGCAAGTATTCCTATAATTGCAGAATCTAATATTTTACCACTTAGAAATTTTCCAAAGGTTTCATTACTTTTATGAGTTATTAAAATAACTTTTTCTGCTCCTTTTTTAGGTAAAATTGCATAAACTACCTTTTTAACCCCTGCACACATGTTTTCTTTGTCTATTAATAGATATATTGATACAATTGCTCCTATAGCTATATTCCATATACTTGATGCAAAAGAAGCAATAATATTTCCTATTACAGGCAATAAATTTGTACCTATGTTTATTATAGTATCTATTAAATCCTTTAATTTTTCATTTATAATATCCATTTGTTCTTTCTTTACATCAAATTTTTTAAATAAATAATTACTAACCTTATTTAAATTACTTATATATGTAGGAATATTATTTACCAATCCCACTATACTTTCTATAAGCTGTGGAAGTACAAATTGTAAAAATAACACTATTAATAATATTGCAGTTAAATATGTTAATATTAATGATATTATTCTTTGATATTTTAATTTTAAATTTCTATAGGTCTTAATCTTTTTTAAATTTCTTTCATATACCTTTAATAAAAAGCCTAATAAATATGCTATTGCAAATCCTATTATAAAAGGCTGAAGAATTATAAAAATTTTGTCAATATAACTTGTAACAGCTCCTATTTGAGAAATTCCAAGATAAAATAATATTATTGAAGCTGCAACAATAAATGTATATACTGCTATAGTGTTATATTTTTTATTCCAATCTATCTTCATATAATTTCACTTCACTTTCTTTATAAAACTTTTCTCTTCTATCTTTTTTTATATTAATTGTTTCTCTTATTTCTTTTATTTTAGATAAATCTAAATCTTTTATTATTAATTCTTCTTTAGAACTTTTTTTATTTAAACTATTTCCTAAAGGGTCAAAAATTAAAGATGCTCCTAAGTATTCTATTTTTTCTCCCATTCCTACTCTATTAACACCAATAATAAAACATTGATTTTCTATTGCTCTTGCTTTTAATAAAGTTATCCAATGTTCTTCTCTTTCTTTTGGCCAACTTGCTATAACTATTATTATTTCTGATTTTTTTGATGCTATTTGAAAAATTTCTGGAAAACGTAAATCATAGCATATAAATGGAGTAACATGTGCATCTTTTACTTTGCAACTTATTATTTTATTTCCTTTATAAAATTTTTCATCCTCCCCACTATATGAAAAAGGATGAATTTTTGTATATAATCCTAAAATATTCTTTTTAGAAGAAACTATACAAAACTTATTTTTCCCTTTTTCATTAACTTTAATGCCATATCCAAGGGCAATATTTATATTATTTTCAAAAGCCTTACTTTTTATCCAATCTAATATAAACTGCTCTTTAAGGTTTAAACTTTTAATATTCATAGTAAACCCTGTTAATGCCATTTCAGGAAAGATAATTAAATCAGCATTTTTTTCACTAGCTTTTTTTATAAACTTTTCACATTTAATTAAATTTTCTTTTGGATTTTCCCATGCTATATTTATTTGAGCTAATGCAACTTTCATTTTTTCTCCTTTTATTCTTTATCAAAATCTTTTCCTACATCTTCTGATTTATGAGAGTCTGAACCATAAACAACTGGTACATTATATTTTTTTATAAGATTTAAAAACTCTCCTGAAGGATAGATTTCTTTACAATAGGGTTTTCTTAGTCCTGCTGTATTAAAATCTATTTCATAATTATTATTTTTAATTTCTTTTACCACTCTTTCCATAAGTTCTATGTTTTTATAATCAATTGGATATTTATTATTAAAAATTCTTATAAGAGTAGGATGTCCTATTCTTTTAGGTTTGTAAACTCCTAAATCTGCTTTTATTGATTTTAATAAAGTTTCAAAATACAAATCATAAACCTTTTCTAAAGAGCCTACCTTATTTAATAAGCTTTCAAAAAATTCAAGGCAATCTATAGGTTCCATTTTTCCATTAAACTTAACAAAATGCACTGATAATATAGAATCTTCTATATTGTCTCCATATTTATTAAGGATTTCTTTTATTTCTTCATCTAATCCCTCAATATAATCTACTTCAAAGCCTAAATTTATTTTTATTTTTCCTTCATACTTCTTTTTTATTTCCTTAACATCTTTTATATAACTATCAATATCTTTTATATCCATTGCACATTCATCTTGAAAGTCTTTATTCTCTAAAAAGACACTTGTAAATGGCATATGTTCTGTAAAAGTTATTTCTTCTAATCCCTTTTCTAATGCCTTTTCTACATACATTTCAAAAGAATCTTTAGTTCCATGAGGACAATAAGGACTATGTATATGTCCATCTCTTTTTACATTCATAATTAATTTCCTCCAATATTTGATTTATAATCTATTACTCAATTATAACATTAAATGTATTTAATTTATTAATTGAATTTATATTTCTATAGCCTTATTATTTAAAATATAGTATTATATCACTAGAATAAAAGGGAGATGATAACTTATGAAGAAAATTTTTACTAGTTTTATGTTAGTCTTATCAATGATTTTTTCTTTACTTGGATGTAATAGTAGTTCAAATATAGAAAAACCTGATTTTGAAACTGAAAAAATAAAAGAAGATATTTTTCAATGTGAAATACCAACTACTTGGGAGAAAACAAATTTTTCACAAATTGATGGTCAAATAATTTTTACTATAAAGGATGGTGTTTTAAAATCTAGTTCAGTATCAAATATTAGCCTTATTGCAAATAAAACAGATTCAAATGCACCTTCTGTATCTGAAGCTGAAGCAGAAATAAAAAAACAACTTGAATCAAATTTTAAAGATAATGTAAGTGATATTACTTTTGAAGAAATTGAAGCACCTTGTGGTAAAGTATGTGTTGCAAAATATAAACTTAATGTTAATAATAAAAATATGAATCTTACTCTTTATTACCCTCTTGTTGATAAATATTTAGTTACTATAACTTGTACTGATGTAGGTGATGATATTTCACCAAAACCTGATAAAGTTGCTAAACATATTGTAAATACACTTAAATTAAAGTAAAAAAATGAGCTTTACACAAAGTTTTTAGTGTAAAGCTCATTTTTATTTTATCTGTAGTATAAATTTATTATAACATAAACACTAATCCAAATATTAAAAGACCTAAAACATTATATAAGGTAAAATATTTAATATATTTTCTATTTTCTTCTCTATTTTCTTTTACATAAAATTTATAAGATATTACACTAGCTAAGGAGGCAATTAAAGTCCCAAGTCCTCCAATATTTACAGATAAAAGTAGCTCTTTATAATAATTTGTAAAGCTTGAAAGAAGCATTGTTGCTGGAACATTACTTATAATTTGACTGCATAATAGTCCTGAAATATAAGTGCTTGTTTCACTATTTAATAAATCCTCCATAAATTCCTTTACCATATTCATATTTGATATATTACCAACAAATATAAAAAAGCCTACAAAAGTTAATAATAAATATATATCTACTTTAAAAAATAATCTTTTATTTACAATAAACACAGTTATTATTGTAATTATAAAGGCTATTTTATAATTAATAATATGAAATACTGAAAGTAAAACTATTATCATAAGAACAGCAAATATTTCTATTTTATATTTACTTCCAAGTTTTATATCCTCTAAGTTAAAATTTAAATTTTTATTCTTTTCCTTAAAAATTATTACTAGCAAAAATAGTATAGATAACAAGCTTAAAGGTAATGTTATACTAAAAAACTCCTTAGGTGTTATATTATAAAAAGAATAAATAAAAAGATTTTGTGGATTGCCCATTGGAGTTAATGCACTTCCTAAATTTGCTGCTAAGGTTTCAAAAATAACTATTTTTAGCATACTTATATTGCTCTTTTTTCCTATAACTAAAGTTATTGGCACAAAGGTTATTAAAGCTACATCATTTGTAACAAACATAGCAGCAAAAAATGTTATAAATACTAATGATAAAGTTACCTTTCTATAAGACTTACACTTTTTTAAAATAATTGAAGCAATATAATCTAATACTTTTAAATCTGTAAAAGCTGCAACTATAATCATTAAATTAAATAATAATATAAGAACCTTAAAATCTATGTATTCTAGCTTTGGAAAAGAAAATAATGATGTTATAATAGCTAAAAATATTGCTATTACAAATACAGGCTCTCTTTTAAAAAATATCTTTAGTTTAGCCATTTTAATAATCCCCCATATAAATATAATTTTAAACCTATTATATTTTAACACATAAATAAAAAAGGTTAATATATAATGATTATTTCACTACATATTAACCTTTATTTATGTTTCTGTTAATTTAATTTTTCATTTTAAAAAATTAGTTAAAAGCTTGTTCTAAATCATAGATTATATCATCAATATGTTCAGTACCAATTGATAATCTTATTGTATTTGGCTTGATTCCTGATTCTTTAAGTTCTTCTTCATTCATTTGTGAATGAGTTGTGCTTGCTGGGTGTATAACTAATGACTTAACATCTGCTACATTTGCAAGTAATGAGAATATTTTTAATTTATCTATAAATTCTTGAGCTTCCTTAGCTCCACCCTTTATTTCAAATGTAAATATTGAACCTGCTCCATTTGGGAAGTATTTTTTGTATAATTCATGGTCTTTAGCATCTTCTAATGATGGATGATTTACCTTTTCTACTTGTGGATGATTATTTAAGAATTCAACTACCTTTAAAGCATTTTCAACATGTCTTTCAACTCTTAAAGATAAAGTTTCTAATCCTTGTAATAAGATAAATGCATTAAATGGGCTTATAGTAGCTCCTGTATCTCTTAATAAAATAGCTCTTACTCTTGTAACAAAAGCTGCAGGACCTGCTGCTTCTGTAAATCTTACTCCATGATAACTTGGGTCTGGTTCTGATAATTGAGGGAATTTTCCTGATGCTGCCCAGTCAAATTTTCCTGAATCTACTATTACACCACCTAGTGAAGAACCATGTCCACCAATGAATTTTGTTGCTGAATGTACTACAACATCTGCACCATGTTCAATTGGTCTAAATAAGTATGGAGTACCAAAAGTATTATCAACTACTAATGGAATGTTATGCTTATGAGCAATTTCTGCTAATGCATCAACATCTACTATATTTGAATTTGGATTTCCTAAAGATTCTATAAATACAGCTTTTGTATTTTCTTGTATTGCATCTTCAAAGTTTGATAATTTATCTGGGTCTACGAAAGTTGTTGTTATTCCATAATCAGCTAAAGTATGTGCTAATAAGTTATAAGAACCACCATAAATTGTTTTTTCTGCTACTATGTGGTCTCCAGCCTTTGCTAAGTTTAAGAAAGTATAAGTTATTGCTGCTGCTCCTGATGCTACTGCAAGTCCTGCTACTCCACCTTCTAAAGCTGCTACTCTCTTTTCAAAAACATCTTGAGTTGAGTTTGTTAATCTTCCATAAATATTTCCTGCATCTGCTAGTCCGAATCTTGCTGCTGCATGAGCTGAATTTTTAAATATATATGAAGTTGTTTGATATATTGGAACTGCTCTTGCATCTGTTGCTGGGTCTGGACTTTCTTGTCCTACATGAAGTTGTAAAGTTTCAAATTTTAATTTTCTCTCTTGCATTATTTTTTCCTCCTCGATTTATGTAAAATAATTAGTATTTCGTTTCGTTTTTTGATAACATATATGTTTAGTATGTTATTATTATATTTTATATATTTTCTTTTGTCAATAAATTTTTTCTATTTTTTTCATCTATGTGTAACATATATCATTTTTATATAAAAAAGTTCTAAATATTACTTTATGTAAGTAATTCATACTATTCCTGTTATTATAATATGTTTACTATAAAATTCCTTTATAAAACATTTTTAAAATAATACTTCCCTTTCCTTTATTAAAGAAAAAAAGAAAATCATCATTAAAAATAAAATTTAAAATTTCATTTTTTTTATAATTTTCTTTTAAACTATTTCTTACTAAAGTTGTAAATTTAACAAAGTCATCATATTCTTTTAATTCCTTTTCTATTTTATTTGAAATAAATACTGATGCTTTTGGATTACCAATTTTAGTATTAAGGGTAAAAACTAAATTCTCACTTTCTCTTTGAACAGGAAGTACTGCCATTCCTTCCTTAAAGTTTGATGCATCAATATATATTTTACATACTTCATCACAATGTTTTTTTATTTCATCTCTTAAAACTTCATTTTCTACTGCAATTATTATTATATGTTTATCTAATATAAAACTTCTATCATATTCTTTATTAATTATAATAGCTTCTTCTATTCCTTCTTTTGATATTTTATCTTTAGTTATTATAAAAACCTGTGCTTTTTCTTTTAAAAAATGCTTGGCTTTAATTTTTCCACCCTTTCCCCCTCCTATAATACCAACTTTAAGCTTATTAGATATTAAGGATATTGAGGAATAATTTATATTTCTTCTATAAATATCTTTCTTATTATTTGTAGGCATTCTTTTTCACTTCCTTTAAGCCTTTCTTCTTTTAAAATCTCAATAGCTCTATTTGTATAAAGATTTGTTATGCTTTTTAGAAGTTTTTCCACAAGTTCACTTTCATCTATTTCCTTCTTTTTATTTATATAAGTTTTTAATCTTTTTTTATATACTCTATTTCCATTTTCCTTAATATCTTTTATTATAGGCGATAATTTTCTAACTTCTAACCAATTCATATATTCTTTAATGGAGTCATTAACAATATATTCATATTCTTTCATTCTTTCATTTCTTAAAAGTTTATTGTTATCATCAATTTTACTTATTTCATCAATGTTATATCCTATAATTCTTTCTAAAGATAATACATCTTTATGAATATCTCTAGGAACAGCAAGATCAAAACAATAAATTTTATTTCCTATTTTTATAATATCCTCTTTTAAAACTACTGGATGTGGAGCTGATGTACAAGATATAATTCCATCCATACTATTTATGTACTTATTTTTTTCTTTAAAATTTATAATTTTTACTTTCTTATCACTAATATCATTAGCTTTACTTATGTCCCTTAAAACAAGAACTATTTCTTCACAACTACTTTGAAGAAGATACTTAATAGCAAGCTTTCCCATATGTCCATATCCTAAAACCATTACCTTTTCACATTTTAATTCTAATAATTTATTTACTGCTATTGATATTGAAGATACTGGAATTTCATATAATTTGGCTTTAGCTATAAATTTTTTCCCACAAGAAATAGCACTTTCAAATAACCTTCCTAAGCTTTTTACAGCCCCCTTTATATTGTAAGAATCCCTATAAGCCTCTTTTACCTGACCTAATATTTGGCTTTCTCCTTTTATTTTAGAATGATATCCTGAAGATACTTGAAAAATATGCTTTATTGTACTTTTTTCATCCATTAAAAACACATATTCCTTTAAAGATAAATCCCAATTTAAATTGTTAAATACCTTATCTAATACCTCTTCTTCTCTGCATGAATAATTAACATAAATTTCAGTTCTATTACAGGTACTTAATATAATAGCTTCTTCAAATTCACATAAAAGTTTTTTTAAGTACTCTTCTTTTTTACTAGAAATAATAGAAAGTTTTTCTCTTATAGATATATCTATATTCTTTTTTATTCCCACTAATCCAAGCATTTTAGACCCCTTTATTATATTTTAAACTTATTAATATCTAATTTCTAGTTTATCATAATGATAAATTCCTTTCAATTTAGACATTATAAAAAGGATTGCCTATATAAATATTAATTAATAGCAATCCTTTTTTATAATAACATTAAATTATCTTAGATTTCTTATTTTATGAAACAACCACTTAGAGCCTGTCCACCAAAACAGCTAAATAACATAAGGAACTTAAGATTTTTTTATTTTATATTTTTCACACTTTCTGCAACCTTTTTATTAAAATCATATAAGTCATCTAATTGTTTTATCATAATGTACTGGTTTGGACGACATAAAGATTTTGCTTTTTTTCTAAGGCTATCCATTTCTCGTACTATCATCTCTTTTATAGGTTTAGATACATTTTTATCTTTTGTAAACTCTGCTAATAATATACATCTAGTTAAATACCATCTTGGATTTTCAGGGTCTAAATCTATTGCATTTTCTATAAAAAATAAACAACCTAAAGGATCAGATTTTAAATATTTATTAATTACTCCTCCACATAAGCCCCAATATATAGCTTTATTAGGATTTGCTTTTATTGCTCCATAATAGCCTGTAATTACCTGTTCAAAGTGTTTAGCATTTAAGGCAAGTTCTGCCACTTCAAACTGTGCTTGGGCTTGTTCTTCCCCTGTTGTTTCTTCTATTCTTTTCATTAAATCTTTTATATATTCTTTAAATTTTTCATCATTATGTTCCATAAGAACTTTATTTTGTTTTTCTATTTCTTTATACCAGCCATCATTACCTTCAACACTTTGTGTATATGTATAATCATTTGGTTGTGGTAATTTTAAATCAAAAAATTTAGTATTATTTAATCTTCCAAACCAACCTGCTGCTATATCTTTATCTTCTTGAGAACTTTCTTTATTGAAAACGACTTCTTTAAAGAGTTTATAACTTTTATTAGGTTCTCCTTTTATTAAGTGGCATAATGCATATATTGTATTTACTTTTATATCCCCACCATATTTTTTTTCACATTCTAATACTTCATCTATGTTTTTTAATGACCAATTTAACATCACTTCTGCATTTTGTGCTTCTGTTAACATTTTTTCCACCCCTTATTATCTTTTATTTAATTATACTATAAGTTTCAAATTAAACCTAATAAATTTTTCAAAAATTCTATAAATAATGCTATACTTTATAAATAATTTTTACTATAATTAATTTTATATATATTTTAGGAGGCGTACATATATATGTTATATGGTTCTTATGGATTTGATTTATTATCACTATTTTTATTAATATTAGGAAGTTTATTTAATTTTAGCAAATATACATCACCTTTAGGCTTGTTAATTTTTATTGTAGTTCTTTTTAGAGCTTTTTCAAAAAATATTTTTAAACGTACAAATGAACTAAATAAATTTATTGATTTTTTTAATAAACTTTTAAGAAAATTTAACAAGGAAATTCCTTATAATCTTCCTAGAGTAACCTTTGATTCCTTTTCTTCATCTTTTAGTATTTTAAAAAATAACATAAATCAAAAAATTCAATACAAAAAACAATATAAGATTTTAAAATGTCCAAAATGTAAGCAAAAACTTAGAGTTCCTAGAGGAAAAGGGAAAATAACTGTTACTTGTAAAAGATGCTGCCATGAATTTCATGCAAAAAGTTAAATATATTTTTCTAAATAGAAATAGGACTAAAGCTTAATAAGCTCTAGTCCTATTTCTATTAGATAATAAATTTATTATTTATTATCTAATATATTTTTTAAATTTTCTAATTCTTTATTATCAATTTTTTCATAAGCTCCTAGTGCAGCAAATAAACTTCTTAATGAACCATCATGAACATTTGTTAAAAAGTCTTCTGTAGCTAATTTAAGATAATCTTTTTCGTTAACTAAAGCTGTATAATGAGTTAATCTAAATTCTTTTTTAGCTTCAATAAATCCTTTTTCAGCAAGTCTTGATAATAATGTTAATGTAGTTGTTCTCTTCCAGCCATTTTTTTCTTCCATAGCTTCAACTACTTCTTTTGATGAAACTCCATCCCCTAATTTCCAAATGGATTTCATAACATCTAATTCAGATTTTGGTAACTTCTTTATTTGCATGAATATCCCACCTTCACTATATTAATAATTCCACTATATGTTATCATATTTTTCAATAATAAACAATTTTTATTATTGTATTTCCTATTTTTATTTTATCTGTTGTCTACTTTTTCTGGATATAAATCATGGTTCATCATTCTATAATTTGCCATTTCTTCATATTTTGTTCCTTTTATTCCATAATTACAATATGGGTCTATACTTATTCCTCCTCTTGGAGTAAATTTTCCCCAAACTTCAATATATTTAGGCTCCATAAGCTTAATTAAATCTTTCATTATTATATTTATACAATCTTCATGGAAATCTCCATGGTTTCTAAAGCTAAATAAATATAATTTTAATGACTTACTTTCTACCATTTTAATATTAGGAATATAACTTATATATATAGTAGCAAAGTCAGGTTGACCTGTAATTGGACAAAGGCTTGTAAATTCTGGGCAGTTAAACTTTACAAAATAATCATTATCAGGATGTTTATTTATAAATGTTTCTAATACTTCTGGATTATACCCAAAATCATACTTTGTTCCTTGATTTCCAAGAAGGCTTAATCCTTCTAATTCTTTACTTTGTCTTCCCATTTAATTTTTCTCCTTTTTGCTTTCTAAATATTTTAAAAGACCATGTTTTCTAAGCTTACAAGCTGGACATTCTCCACATCCATCTCCAATTATTCCATTATAGCAAGTAAGGGTTTTTTCTCTTACATAATCAAGCTTTCCAAATTCATCTGCCATTTTCCATGTTTCTGCTTTATCTATCCACATAAGAGGAGTATGTACTACAAATTCATAGTCCATAGCAAGATTTAATGTTACATTTAATGATTTTATAAATATATCTCTACAATCTGGATATCCACTAAAGTCTGTTTCACATACACCTGTTACTATATGCCTTGCACCTTTAACCTTTGCTAAAACTGCTGCAAAAGTTAAAAATAGCATATTACGTCCCTCTACAAAAGTTGATGGAAGTCCTCCATTTTCTCCTGCTTTAACATCTATGTCATTACGAGTTAAAGCATTTGGTGCAAGTTGATTTAAAAGCTCCATATCAAGAATATGATGTTCAACTCCTAAATCTTTTGCTATATTTTTTGCACATTCAATTTCAAGTTTATGTCTTTGATTATAATTAAAAGTTACTGCTATAACCTTGTCAAACCTTCTAAGTGCCCATAATAAACAAGTTGTAGAGTCTTGTCCACCACTAAAAACTACTACAGCATTATTATTTTTATCCATAAAAATCCTCCTAGTCTCTCATTAGTAAAATAGCTTCTTGTCTTAGCATTGAGTCCTCTTCAAACTTTCCTGTAAAGGTAGTTGTTGTTGTTAATGTTCCTGGCTTTTTTATTCCTCTTGCAGTCATACAGCTATGTTCCCCTGTAATTAAAACTGCTACATCCTTAGTTTCTGTAATCATTGAAACTATTTCAGAAATATCACTTCCTATACGTTCTTGAAGTTGAAGCCTTTTTCCTACCATATCTGCAATTCTTGCTATTTTACTTAATCCTATTATTTTTTCTTTAGGAATATATGCAACAGAAACCTTCATATTATACATAAGAGCTAAATGATGTTCACAATAGCTATGTATTGGAATATTTTTTACTATTACCATATTTTTATGAGTATCTACATAATCCTCTTCTTCAAAGGTTGTTCCAAACATTTTTGCTATTTCTTCATTAGTATAAGTCATTCCTTCAAAAACTTCATTATACATCTTTGCAACTCTTTTTGGAGTGTCTTTTAACCCTTCTCTATTAGGGTCATCTCCTAGAGCTATTAGTATTTCTCTTATACATTCTTGTATTTTTTCAGTATCTATTTGTTTTTTCATTATTATTTATACACCTCTTGTATCTTTATTCCATACAATTTTATGTAATTGAATTTGAAATCTAACTCTATTTAGATTTTTTTCTTTCATAAATTCAATAACATCTTCTAGTTTTATTTCACCAAATACTGGACTAAAATAAACTAAACACCTTTTATCTAAATCATATTCTTTTATAATACCATAAGCAACCTTTAAGTCCTCCATATTTCCTAAAACAAATTTATATACATCTTTATTTTCAACTATTTTTAGATTATTTTTATTCATTTTATTAGTCATTTTACTGCTTGGAAGCTTATAATCCAATATATAAACTATATTTTTATATTTTTTCTTAAAAGGTTCTATATCAACAGAGCCATTAGTTTCTATATGAACTTTAAGATTTTCATCTTTATCTAAAAGTCCTAAAAGTTCATCTATTCCTTCTTGAATTAATGGTTCTCCTCCTGTTAGTGTAACATTTATAGCATTATTTTTCTTTATATATTTGTATATTTCTTTTGCACTTAAAACTTCTTTTATACCCTCTTTTTCAAAAGAATAAGTAGTATCACACCAAGAGCATCTTAAATTACACCCTTGAAATCTTATAAATGTAGCAAGTTCTCCTGCTGTTGGTCCTTCTCCATCTATTGATAAGAATTTTTCTATTATATTAAACATTTTTACTCCTCCGTATATATACAACTATTATTTGGAGTTTCAAATAATTCTACTTCATATACTTTAAAACCTTTTGCCTTTAGCTTGTTAAATATTTCTCTAGACATTTCTTCAGCTGTTGGTCTATAAGGTACAAATACTATTTTAAAATCATTTTGAAGTTCTTTTAATTTTTCTGCTAAAGCCTTTCCTTCTTCGTTTTCTTCTATTATAAATTTATGGTCATAACCTTCTGCAATTTCCTTTAAAGCATTTTTAAAATTTCCAAAATCATCAACCATGCCTCTAAGCTGACCTTCTTTATGAAGCTTTTCTGATTTTATCTTTGCTATAAGCTTATACCTATGTCCATGAATATTAGAACACTTTCCTATATATCCACTTAAATAATGTGCTGTATCAAATTCAACTTGACTTTTTATCTTAAACATAAATACTCTCTCTCCCATGTATTGTTTTTCTTGTTAATTTTAAACCATCAAGATAAATCTTTTTTTACATAGCAAAAAAAGATTTATCTTGTTGTAACTAATATTTCTAGCACAACAAAATAAATCTTAATAACTTTTAAAATTTTAGTTGCCTAGTTTTATTTATAGACAGGATGGTCCAAACGAACTGTCTTATTTAATTTTACTTTGTAACTTTAACATATTTTTTTATATTCTGCAAATAATTATTTTTGCAAGGCTAAAAGCTTCTTCCTCCTCCCCCATAAGAAGAACCTCCTCCACTACTTGAACTTCCTGAAGAAGAACTTGAACTTTTTTCAATTTTTGTTTTAGTAACATTTTTATGAGTAAATATATCACTTCTTGAGTTTCTTTTTATTGAATTAACATTTAAATAAGTTTCTGGAGTAGTTGTTTTTTTACCACCAAAATTAAATATAAATATTAAAAATATTATTAAAGTAACTACTAAAGAAAATCCCCATTTAAAGTACCATTTTGTTAAAAATATTGGAACACTATCTGAAACATTCATATACTTTTCTATTCCCTTAATAAATTCATTACATGAACCATAATAATTTAATTCTGAATCCTCTGTTAATATATTATAAATATTATCTAATACTGAATCTATTCTACTTTCAGAAAAGTAATCTTTTGCATCCTTAGCAGTTGTCATCCAAAGTTCTCTATTTCCTGTAACAGATTTATCTAAGCTTATTAAATATAAAAGACCTGTTCCATCAGAATCTTCATATCCAAAATCATGGCTTTTATAAAAATCCTCTGCATATTCTCTTGGTTGTTTTCCTTCTGCATCATTTGTTGTTACAATTACTATATCAACCTGTTTTTCTTTTGAAACTTTATTCATATATTCTTTTAAAGACTTTTCTTCTGTTTCAGTTAAAATATCTGCTTCATCAAATATTCTTTCATCAGTTACAATTAAGCCTTCATTATTTCTAGTTTCAACTTTACTTCTTAAAATTTCATTTGAATCATTTCCAAAGGCAGTAATTCCTATAAAACTTATAGCTATTAAAACATAGATAATTATCATTGTTACTTTAAACTTTTTCATTAAAACCCTCCCCCTAATGCATATACTAAAATATATACAATTAATAATATTGCTATAAATAATGTTACAAATACTATAATTGCCTTAGAAGTACTTATAGGAGGTTTTCCTGCTATCTTTCCAGTTTGTCCATTCATTGCAAATACATATTCTTTTCCTTTATATGTATAATTATATAACCATACTGGTAATAAAGAATACTCTATTTTTGTTGACTGAGCTGTTTCATTTCTATGAATAACATTTATTGATGAATATCCTATTATATCATTTCTTGCTACATTATAAGCTCCATCTTTTGCTTCCTTTCTAGCTTTTTCTATAAGGTCTTCAGATTTATAATTAAATTTTTCTGCCATATATCCTGACAAATATCCCATTTCAAAATCTTTTAAACCACTATAATTAAATGGTTCAAGCTTTGCCATAAGTTCATCATCCATTTTAATTGATGAATCTAATGGAATTCTGTTAAATTCTGCATCTATATTTCTTGTTACCATATAATGAGATGTTTCTGTATATCTATAATCTCCTTTTGTATATGACCTTACCTTAGTACAATCTGCTTTTAAATCTGCATTGGTTTTAAAATCATATAACCAAAAAGGCACATAAATTCCTGAAAGCTTTTGAATATTATTAGCATTTAAAAAATCACTTGGAGTAAATAAACCTCCATGACACCATTTTTTTATTTTATCTAAAGCAAAATCCCTATCATATTTAAAAGGAATAACTGATTGAGGTTTTATTACATTACTTAATCTATCACTTAATATAGTAGCTGTTCCACAATAAGCACAATAAGTAGCTGCTGTATACTCATCAGTTACAATTTCAGCTCCACAATTAGGACATTCATATACCTTAGTATTATTTAATACTTCATCTTCAGGCTCTTTCTTTTCTTCTACTTCTACATCCTCAACCTTACATTCATTTCCACAGTAATCACAATGAAGCAATTGTTTTTCTGGGTCAAAGGTCATATTTCCTCCACAGTTAGGACATTTATATATTAATACCACTTAACTCTCCCCCTATTTTTATAATTTATACTAAAATAATACCATATGATTTAAATTAATTCTTTAAAATTTTACAACATTTCATTATGTTTCTAAATTATCCTTAGTTAATCCTGTAGCTATAAAAATTAATAAGCTTGATAAAAATGCCTTAAATCCCTTACATCTTTCCTTTTTTGTTGACCCTTCTAATGAACTTATATTTTGAAACTCTGAATAATTAATAAGTAAAAATACTCCTGTAGCATAAATATATATTAAATTTGATATTTTAGGATAATCACTTAAATCTCCCACTTTCTCTAAATTTTTTGTATTGTTTATACTATCTAAAATTTTTATCCTAGACCATTTTATAAATTCAATATTTAAAAATATTGCTATTATAACTATATATATAGTTTCTAAAGACAAATTTAAAATATATAACTGTCTATATAAGTCATTTATATCTTCTAAATTCTCTTTAGCCTTATTTGTTTCATCTTTTTTCTTCATAATATTACCCCTAAATATTACTTATCATATTTATTATATGCCTTTGTATTTTTACTGCTATAAATATCTTTACTTAAAAAATAAAAAACCTTGGGGAAATTTCAAAATTCCCAAGGTCTTTGTAATTATAAAGCTTTATCGCCCTTTTCTCCTGTACGTATTCTTATACATTCTTCTACATTACTTATAAAGATTTTTCCATCTCCCACTTCACCAGTTTTACTTATATCCATTATAAGCTTAACAATTTCATTCACCTTGCTATCTTCTGCAACCACTTTAATTTCTACCTTTGGAAGAAAATGAACCAAAACCTCATTTCCTCTTATAAATTCTGTCCAGCCATGTTGATTTCCACAACCCATTACTTGATTAATTGTTACTCCACCTATTTTTTTCTCTATTAAGGCATCTTTTATATCTTCTAATTTTTCTGGACGAATTATAGCTTCTATTTTTTTCATAATTATAACCCCCTACTAATCTAATCCATTAAATGATGGGTATGCACTTTCATTATGTTCTGATAAGTCCATTCCGTTAGCTTCTTCTCTATCAGAAACTCTTATATCCATAAATAATGATATCACTTTTATTATTATAAATGAAAGTACTGCAGCATATACAATTGTTATTACTATACTTTCTATTTGAGCTATAAATAAATGAGTATCTCCAAAGAAAAGTCCATTCCATTGTGCTTTTGAGTTAATAGAAGTTTGAGCAAATAATCCTGTTGCTATTCCACCCCAGATACCTCCAACACCATGACATCCAAAAGCATCTAATGCATCATCATATCCAAATTTCTTTTTAACAGTTGACATTGTAAAGAAACAAATTGGACTTACTAATGCTCCAATGATTAAAGCTGACCAAATTGGAACAAATCCAGCTCCTGGAGTTATTGCAACTAATCCTAAAACAGCTCCTGTAGCAGCACCCATTAATGTTGGTTTTCCTGCCTTAATTTTTTCTACAACCATCCATGATAGCATTGCTATTGCTGCTGAGGTATTTGTAGTCATAAATGCATGTGCTGCTAATCCATCTGCTGCTAAAGCACTACCTGCATTAAATCCAAACCATCCAAACCATAAAATTATTGCACCTAAAAGAACAAATGGTATATTATGAGGTTTATAGCTTATTAAACCATGACCTTTTCTCTTTCCAAGTACCATACACAACACAAGACCTGTTACACCTGAACTAATATGAACAACATTTCCTCCTGCAAAGTCTAATGCTCCTAAACCATCTATTAATCCACCAGTTCCCCATACCATATGAGCTAATGGATAGTAAACTAAAAGTAACCAAAATACAACAAATATTACTACTGCTTTAAATCTTACTCTTCCTATTAATGAACCAGTAAATAAAGCTGGTGTTATTATAGAAAACATCATTTGAAATGCTGCAAATACAACTTCTGGTATTGTTGAAGCATATAATTCATTTGGTGTTAATCCTACTCCCTTAAAGAAAAGATTATTAAATCCACCTATAAAACCACATATGTCTCCTCCAAAAGACATTGAATATCCAATTATAACCCAAAGTACAGATGAAATACCACACATCACAAAAGACATAAACATGGTATTAAGTACGTTTTTTCTTCTTACCATACCACCATAAAAAAATGCTAAACCAGGTGTCATAAAAAATACTAATGCTGCACTTATTATCATAAAGGCAGTATCCCCACTATTAATTTCCATCTTCTTATCCTCCCTTAACTTACGAACAAAAAAAGAGGACAATACAAGGCATGAATTCCTACCTTGTACTATCCTCTTTGATAGTTCCTATTTTTTTATGTTCTTATAATACTATCAACTAAAATAAAAATCAATACTTTTTTAAGGAGTTTTTTTATAAAATTAATGAAAATACCGGTTTTTATTAATTTTCTTAACATTTTCTTAACATTTTCTTAATGTGTTTATTAAAATTTTTCAAAAAAGTTTTCCTTTAAAACCTCTTTTTTAATAAATTTTAAAGTTTCTTTCTCACCATCTTTTGCTAGCTTATTAAGTAAAAACTCTAGTTGTTTTCTAGTGTCTTCATGTAAAAGATAATATTCTGCTCTTTTTTCATAATACTCTAAAGGACTTTTATCTGTATATTTTTCTTTTTGATAGTTCATAGAAGCTGACATTCTATCTATAAACATTTCAACAACATATTTAACTGGCATCTTCATACCCTTTAATCCTTCTTCTGCATTTATTCCATAATCTATCCAGTATTCAAAATGATGCTTATTTCTTCCCTTATGATGAAGCCATGCTGTTGATAATCCTTCTACTTTTTTTTGAATTCCATTAGGACTTACATATCCTTTGTAATATTTAATTCCTGCTAAAAACTCAATCCATGTATATTTAGATAAATCATGTAATAATCCTTGCTTATATAACCCTACCTTAAAACAATATTTCATTACTAAAAGTTTATGATTTGTTATTGTTTTAAAATGACCTAATGCATTTTTCACATTTTCTTCCTCCATTTTTATATTAAAAACTACTAATATTTATTGTAACTAAAAATTTCATTTATTTCTTTTCTTACTTTCTTTCTAGGTTCTTTATTTTCATAATATCCTAAAGATATTACTAAATGAACTTCCTTTTTATCTGGAATTTCTAATATTTTTTTAATATCCTTTTCCTTAAACCAACCCATCATACAGGTTCCAAGACCAAGTTCTGTTGCTGCTAAACATATATTTTCACAAGCTATTCCTATATCCATTGATGTATAATCTTTATTTTTTACTATACTTCCTATTTTTGATGCTAAATTTCTTTTTTCTCCAACAACTACTATAAATACAGGAGATGTAAGAGCAAATTTATTTATTCCACTTACTAAAGGGTCATATAACTTTTTTGCTACCTTTTCCAAAATATCTTTATCATTTACAACTACAAACTTCCAAGGCTGAGCATTACAAGCTGATGGTGATAATCTTGCACATTCAATTATTTTTTCTATTTTTTCTTTTTCAACAGGCTTATCTAAATATCCTCTTACACTTTCTCTTTTATTTATTAATTCAAAAAAATTCATATTTCACCTCTAAAAATTAACTAAATCTTTACTTTTATTATATCAATAATATATCATTAATTGTTTTAAAAAATCTTTTTAAATTATAATTTCCTATAAAATAAAAAATGTGAATTATTATTTTACTTTAAATTATAGCAAAACAATAATTCACATATCTTATATTTCCTTTTTATTTTTTGAACATAGATGCTTATCCACTTTTGATACAATAAAACTACTTAAAAGTCCTATAATCATTCCCACAATTACATCACTTAAAAAATGAACTCCAACATATAATCTTGAAAAAGCAATAAGAACTGCAAAAACTATTGCTGTTATTCCATATTTTTTATCTAAATATCTAACTAAAATTCCTGATACTGCAAAGGAAATTGCAGTGTGCCCTGAAGGGAATGAAAAGTCAGTTGGTTTTTTTACTAAGGGAATAAGTTCTGAAAATTGATTAAAAGGTCTCTCTCTCATAACTAAATTTTTTATCATTAAATTATTTACCACATGACATAATAGCAAAGAACATAATGATAATATCCCTACTTTTCTTGTTTTCTTAGGGATAAGAAGTATTATTGTTATTAAAATCCAAATAAATCCTCCATTTCCCAACTTAGTTATAAAAGAAAATATTCCATTAAGAAAATTATATCTTAAAAATTCTTGAATAAAATACAAAATTTCTTTATCAATATTTGTTATAAAATCTATCACTATATACAATCCTTCCTAAAATATATTTCAAGTCATTATAACATAATTATATATATCAATAAAAGCTTTTAATATATACCAATTTTCTAAGCTATTTCTTCTACAAATTATATTTCATGAATTAACTAAAACATCTATGTTAATTTTTTAGTTCATTAAGTTTTAGTTTTTCTTTTTTCAAAATTGGAGTAAGAATTGGATAAAATATAAAGAAAAATACAACATTTCCTATTGCATGTAGACAGTCAAAAGGTAATCCTGCTACATAATAGGATAAAAAACCTGGTAATCCTGCTATTATAAGTTTATCTAAAGAAACAAAAAATCCATACATAAACCCACAAAAGCCTGAAAAAAGTGCCATTAAGAAAACATTAGGTTTTTCAAATAATTTTCCTATAATTGAACCTGAAAAAGCAACTATTGTCCAAGCTAAAATCTGAAATGGAATAAAGGTTCCAAGACCTAAAAGCATTCCAGAAACTAATGTGGTTACAACTGCTATTCCAATTGAAATTTTCATTCCTAGTATCATTCCACATAATAAAATTATTGTTGTAACAGGCTTAATATTAGGAAGAGGTTGAAGTACAAGACGTGAACCTATATTTAGTGCTGATATTAATCCTATAATTACTATCTCTCTTACTTTCATCGTTGTCCTACATCCTTTCCTCCATCTTTAGTAAATACCCATTCTAATGTATCATTTGATGATAACTTATATTTTCCTGCAGATACATTAGGAAATGTTCCATTAACTTTATACATCCATCCTGAAGATGGTCCTTCAGATTTTTCTTTTATTCCATTAATAGAACTTACGTAAATAAATTGTCCTGAACCTGTATAACCTATTTGTATAGAATTATTTTCACAATAGTATTTTAATGCTTCAAAGGCAGTTACCTCATTCTCTAATACTATTTGTGAGGAAAATATCGTATTATCTACCATCTTTATGTTTATATTAACTATAAATTTAGGTTTTTCTTCTTCTTTATTTTCTTCCTTTTTTATTTCTTCATTATTATTCTTCTCACTTGAAGAGTTATTATTTGAAGAACCATTACTTGAAGAATTGTTGTTTGAAACATTGCCACTATTATTTAGTGAAGTGTCTTTTTTAGAATTTGACTGTTGAGAATTTTCATTTTCTGTATTTACTTCTTCTTTACTCTCATTAGTATTTTGTTCTACAGTTTTCTTATCCTCTTTATCACTTTCATTAACTTTTTCTTCTTTATTATCCTTTGCACTTTCTGTAGATATACTTATTGTACTACTTTCTATTGTATCTTTTTTTATAGTATTACTTTCTACCTTTTCATTTGATATTGAAGCAGTAGAAGTAATTGGTGTTTTTGTTGAAATCTCACCTTTATTATTATCAGAATTTACAAACTTAATAGCAGCTATTACAAATGTTCCAAATAATAAAATTATAAAAACTAATGATAAGAGAAAAATCTTTTTTTGTTTCTCTTTTTTATCTTTCTCCATTTCCTCTTTCCTTCTTCTTTGGAGCTACAATAGCTAAACCTAACATTGAAATTAAAGACATTTTAAAGAATAGATTTATATTATTGTTATCTCCTGTTTTTGTAGATGAACCAGTTTTATCTACAGATGAACTATTATTAGGAGAAGGGTTATTTTTGTTTGTATTATTTCCATTTGAATTTTCTTCTTCATTTGGTGTAGTAGTTTCTGGTGTAGTAGTCTCTGGAGTTACTGTTTCTGGAGTTTTAGTTTCTGAATCTACATCTTTTGATGGTTCTTTAACCCCTTCCATTTTCCAATCATTTCTAAAGTCAAATAAATCAGCACCATTTTTTGCAGCTTCACTTTGTACTAAAGCATAAAAATCTTGTTCAGTAGCTAAAGAGTTTCCTTCTGCTTCTTCGTGCATCCATTTAAATTGACCATCTTCCATTTGGTATGTAAGTATATCCTCTACAAGACTTGAAACATCTTCTCCAATTGAAGAAAGTCCTAATATAGCCATTGCTGTTGTATTAGAATTACTAAACTTTCCTTCTGCATCCTTACTACTATTTATATAGTCCTTTGCCTTATTTATTACTTCTAAAGTTTTTTCATCATTATTATAAGAAGATAATGCATATAAAGCCATGCCAGTCATATCTACATCTATCCAATCTCCTCCTGGATAATAAGCAAAGCCTCCATTTTCATTTTGACATGCTAAAATATCTTCATAAATTCTATTTAATATTTCTTTGTTACCTTCATCTATAGTATAATTTCCTTTAGTAGCTGCTGAAAGTATCCATACTTCATAATTACAAGAACCTATATAGTCTCCCTTTTCTAGCATTTCATTAACTAAATCATAGTTACAAAATTCTTGTGGATTTTCTCCAAGTGCTGATAAAACTAATATGTCCTTAGCCATTTGTGTAGAATATTCATATCCTTTTTGTATATTTTCTTTAACCTTTTCTAAAGCTTTTTCTTTTTGAGCTTCTGTTATTTTACCTGTTCTAACCATAGCAGGAATTTGCCATTCCCCTAAACTTTCTTGCTTAGCATAATAATCTGCAGTTTTAAAAATGCTTTCTGTTACAATTGATTGTTCTGCATTTGCAGTTTCAGAAGCACTTATAGTTTGGGCAGTAGTATCTGCATAAACATTTTTATAAACTGGTGCACTTATCATAGTTGATA
Source organism: uncultured Clostridium sp. (assembly GCA_900539375.1). Taxonomy (GTDB): domain Bacteria; phylum Bacillota; class Clostridia; order Clostridiales; family Clostridiaceae; genus Clostridium. The sequence continues at coordinate 58,875 of UQBY01000016.1, forward strand.
TTAATGCAGCTGCCATTACCTTACTAATTACCTTTTTCATAAATAATTCCTCCATTTACTTTATAATTTATGAAAAGTCTTTTCTAAAATAAAATAAGAAGATATAATATACCTCCTCACAAAATCAAATAAGTCATAAAACTTGAATCGAATTTTATGACAGAGAGGAAGATCTGACTTGTCTCTTTAAATGAGCATTTCAGTTGCGTCACAGTCTTGGAATCTCACCAAAGTTCCACCTATTATTCAATTTTAACTTTTCTAGTTACTTCTATTATTAAAGATTTTTCATACCTATTTTCATTATAATATTTTATTATAATATTTTATTATTTACAATACTTTATTAATTTTAATTAGAATGACTTTTATAAGTTAAAACTTATTTTACAAATTTCATTGAATTAAATTGTAGGTTAGTGTATAATTGTAGCTATACAGACGGTGAAATAAATTTTCAAGTTTTTAACTAGGGGAGGGAGTGTTTTGAGAAAGGTTGAAGAAAAGGGCAAGTATAGCTTGCTTGAAATGATTCTTGTATTTACAATAATTGCATTAGTTCTTAGTACAGCAATTATACCAGCTATGAAAAGAGCTAGGGAAAGTGCTAGAAAAGTTAATGATATTGCAACTGCTAAAGCAATCTATACTACAACTTATGAAGGCTTATTAACTGATAAAATAGACTACCCAGATAAAGATATATTCATAGTAGTTGAAACTTCTTCAGAAGTTTCTCCAGGTCTTAACTCTGAATATAGAAAATTTGTATTAAATTATTTACATGATAATATGACTAAAGTTCCTTACAATACAAGCTTAGATAAAACTAAAAAATTCTTAATAAAAATTCAAACAGATGGAGAAGTTTCAATATATGTTGGGTCTTACTTTGGTGATAGAGTATATCCTAACCCTACTGGAGCTTATGAACAGAAATAAAAAAAGTGTGGAGATTTTCTTTATATTAGTTTATAATAATATAAAAAATTTCCACACTTTTTAATTTTTATTCCATAAAACCTTCTATTATTCTTGCCTCTGCCTCTTCTTCAGTTAAACCTAAGGTCATTAATTTTATTATTTGTTCACCTGCAATTTTTCCAATAGCTGCCTCATGTATAAGAGAAGCATCTACAGAATTTGCTGTAACTTCTGGTAAAGCACTTACAATTGCATTATCCATAACAATAGCATCACATTCTGAATGGCCAGTACATTTAGTATTTCCATCAATTTTAGAAATAAATCTTTGATGAGAATTACCCTTTGCTACAGAACGGGAAATTAAATTTGCTGCTGAATTTTCTCCATTTAGTTCAACCTTAAATTTAGTTTCTGCAAATTGGTTTCCTTCAGTCATTATTTTTTCCTTTACAACAATCTTTGCTCCTTCTTTTAAAATGGCTTCACAATTTCTTTTTGTTGAATCTACTCCTCCAATTTGAACAGTATCCATTTCTAAATATCCATCTTTTTCTATTTCAACATAAGTTTCTGGGTTTATTACTTTTTTTCCTTCTCCAACTCCAGTACCAACATGCTTTTCTAAATAAAGAACTCTAGCATTTCTTCCTATAAAAAATCTATGAATTCCATTATGCTCTGATGTTTCACATCCATCATTATGTACTCCACATCCTGCTGAAATAATTATATCTGCCCCTTCTCCTACATAGAAATCATTATATACTAAATCTTTAACATTTTCATGTGTTATTAATGCTGGTATATATACTGTTTCTCCTTTAGTATTAGGCTTTATAATTATATCTATTCCTGATTTATCTTTTTTGGAAACTATATCTATATTTTCACTTGAATGTCTAGCTGCACATTCTCCATCCTGACGAATATTATAAGCCCCCTTTGGAGTTTCATCTAAATCTGATACTATTGATATTAAACTTTTTGTTATCTTATTCATCTTTTTTCATCTCCAACTTCTTATTACAACATATTTTTGAATTACCAAGAAGACATGGAAGAATATCCTCTCTCTTTTCATGAGATAATACTTGACCATCACTTAAAACTACAATTTCATCTGAAATATCCATAATACGTTCTTGATGGGATATAATTATCATTGATTTTTTAGTTGTTTCTCTTATTTCTCTAAATACTGAAACTAAATCTTTAAAACTCCATATATCAATTCCTGCCTCTGGTTCATCAAAAACATATAGTTCTGTACGTTTAGCCATAATCATAGCTATTTCTATTCTTTTCATTTCTCCACCAGAAAGGCTTCCATTCACTTCTCTATTAATATATGAATCTCCATTTAATCCAACTTTTTCTAAATAACTACAAATTTCTTCTTTTTTTATCTCTTTATTAGCTGCTGCTAAAGTTATTAAATCACAAACTGTAATTCCTTTAAATTTGACAGGTTGTTGAAATGCAAAACTTATTCCAAGTTTTGCTCTCTCTGTAATATTCATTTTGGTTATATCTTTACCATTAAATAATATTTTTCCTGAAGTTGGAATTAGCATTCCAGCTATTATTTTTGCTAATGTTGATTTTCCACCTCCATTAGGACCTGTAATAACTACCATTTTTTCATCATCAATTGTTAAATTTATATTTTTTAATATTTCTATACCATCGTCTGCTACATATGATAAATCAATTAACTGAATCATTTTCCCATTAAGCCCCCTACACTTACTTTTTTATATTGAAGTTTAACTACATAATATTACTTATTATACTATTTCTTTAGATAAATTTCATTAAATAAAAAATATAATATTTTATTAAACTTTTATATTTTTTCCTATAATCATACACTTTGAATCCATTCCATGACCTATTTCATTTGTCTTTATTATTGGAAGATTTTTGTCATTTACTATTTTTAGCACTATTTCTTCTATATTAGGCTTAACTTTATTTTCTTCCATTTTAGTAAAAGTTCCTAAAATTATCCCTTTAATCTTTTTAAAAGCTCCCATTTGCTTTAATTGAGTTAAATAAGTAGTCATAAGGGCAACTTCCCCTCCATAGCTTTCTAATAATAATATCTTATTTTCTAAATTAGGCATATATGGTGTTCCTGAAAGTTTTAAAAAGCATCTTATATTACCACCTACAACTACTCCACTCATTTTATTTCCTTGTAAAAATTCATATTTTATATTAAATAAATCATCTTTTCCTAATAATATAGAATTAATAAATCTTTCTTTCTGAATATCTTTAAAAGAATATATTAAATTTCTTATTTGATATAAATAAGAAACATTTCCTGTTTTTGAATATATGGCATTTATAATTGTTGTTAAATCACTATATCCAAAAAAAGCTTTAGGATTATTTTTTATAATTTCAAAATCTAAATAATCTAAAACTTCATTTGCTAAATCTCCACCAGATATATCAAATATTGCTTTAATATCTTTATCTAAATAAAAATTCATTAAAGCTTCTCCACGTTCTTTTCCACTTCCACTAAAAACTGAATATTTTTCATATATAAACTTGCTAAAAATAGGATTAAGTCCTATATCTTTAAGAACTTTTTCTAATTCATTAATTTTTTCTTTATTAGATAATAATTGAGCATTTGAGCAAGCTACTATTCCTATTTTATCACCCTTTAAAAGCATAAAATTCTCCTTTTTTAATATTTCTTTTTTAATATTTTTTATTTGACACTATTTTGTCACAATATAATTATATACTAAACTCATAAGATTAATAAAATTTTTCATATTAATTCCCTAGTGAAATTGATTTTCACATAATCATCTCCCAAGATGAAAGCCAAGGTATCCCCCAAATACCTTGGCTGTTTTTTTCTTCTATAAAATTTAGTAATCTAAAGCTTCTAATATTCCATTACAAAGTCCTTGTGCAATTTTTTCTTGATATGAAGAATCATTTAAAAGACTATCTTCTTCAGGATTTGATAAAAATCCCATTTCTATTAAAACTACAGGTACTTTAGACCAATTAAAGCCTGTTAAGTCGCTTCTTTCAATAACTCCTCTATTATACATTCCTACATTAGCTACCAAACTATTTAATATTATTTCACCATAGGTTCTACTTATTCCTGCAATATCTGTAGCATATCCAACAGGTGCTGGCACTAACATTGAAGCACCTTTAGCACTTGTAGCATCTGCCGAATCACAATGTATTCTTATAGCTAAATCTGCATTATTATTATTTCCAACTTCTGCCCTTTCTATGTTTCCTGGAGCTAAATTTATATCTTCTTTAGTCATAATTACATTTATTCCATTAGCCTCTAACAAACTTTTTAATTTTAAGGAAACATTCATTGTAATAACATATTCTGGAGTTTTACTGTTTATTCCATCAGCTCCACCTCCATCTTTTATTTTCATAACACCAGAGTCTGGAGATTGTGCTTCTTTTTCACTATTTCCTCCTGGACCATGACCAGGGTCTATAACAACTGTTTTTTTACCATTTGCAGGTTTTTCAATTATTTTTTCTTCTTCATTACCTTCTACTATAACTTCACCCTCTGTTGTAGATTTTTCTATATTTTCATCTTCTATTTTCTCCTTGTATACTTTTCCATCATTTTCTATTGTTTTTGTTTCTATTGTTTTAATTTCTGGTGTTTTTGTTTCCACTGTCTTTGATTCTATAGTTTTTGTTTCTTTTTTGTCTTTTGTTAATTGAATACTATTACTTTCTCCATTGCCACAACCAACTAAAAACATCCCCATTATAAAAACTAAAACTATTGATATTATTTTTTTCATTATACTCCTCCATATAAACTTTTTTCTTATATTTTACTACAATATTCAAACTTATTCTACTCATATCTAAGCTTTCATTTTATTGACTTTATTAAATATTTTTCATACAATGTGACATGAAAAATATTTAACTATAAATTTAAAACTTAGGAGGTTTTTATGAAAATTTTTAATGATTGGGGAGAAAGAATTGAAAGTTATTTTACTAATTTTCCAGAAAAAATTCAAGAAATATTTAGTAATCCCTCTTCTTTAATTGGTCTATTAGGACTTTTAATCATTTTATTTATATTACTTAAATTAAAAAAGGTAAAATTAGATGCTAAGATTATAGCAAGAATTGGAATTGCAATAGCTATTTCTTGTATTTTACAAGTTCTTAGAATTTATCATTTTCCTATGGGAGGAAGTGTAACATTAGGTGGTATGGTTCCACTATTGATAATTGCTTTTATTTATGGCCCTGAAATTGGTATGTTTGCAGGCTTTACCTATGGAATTTTAAATTTATTTCTTGACCCATACTTTGTACATCCAGTACAAATTCTTTTTGATTATCCATTACCCTCTTTAGCAATTGGTCTTGCTGGATATTTTAAAAACAAACCAGCCCTTGGTACTACTGTAGCCTTTTTTGTTAAATTTATATGCCACTTTATTTCTGGTGTAGTATTCTTTGGTCAATATGGTGTAGACTATGGTATGGGTAAATTTCTATACTCTTTAGCAGTTAATGGCCCAATGGTTGCTGCAGATTGGCTAATTTGTTTAATTATAATATTAATTATTCCATTAAATAGATTAATGAAAGATTAATATATATGTAATTTTTAAAATATGTTAGACTATAATTAACATTAAATTTAAAGAATGTGAGGAAAATTAAATGAAACCTAAATATAAAAAACCTGAGCTTTTAGCCCCTGCTGGAAACTTAGAAAAATTAAAAATAGCTTTTAAATATGGTGCAGATGCTGTTTACTTTGGAGGAGAAGCCTTTAACTTAAGAGCTGCTGCTAAAAACTTTTCTTTTGAAGATATAAAAGAAGGAGCAGAATTTGCTCATAATCTTGGTAAAAAATTATATTGTACTGTAAATGTAATGCCTAGAAATGAAGAACTTGATAAACTTCCTGAATTTTTAAAACAACTTGAAAAAACTAAGGTTGATGCTGTTCTTGTATCTGACCTTGGGGTGTTATCTATAGTTAAAAAATATACTAATCTTCCAATTCATGTAAGCACCCAAGCTAATACTATAAATTATGAAGCTTGCAATATGTGGGAAGCTTTAGGTGCTGAACGTGTTGTTTTAGCTAGAGAATGTTCTCTTGAAGAAATAAAAACTATACGTAACAATATTTCTAAAGATTTAGAACTTGAAGTTTTTGTTCATGGTTCAATGTGTATTTCTTATTCTGGAAGATGTCTTCTTTCAAGTTTTATGAGTGGAAGAGATTCTAATCGTGGTGCTTGCTCTCAATCTTGCAGATGGAAATATTCTTTAGTTGAAGAAAAAAGACCAAATCAATACTTTCCAATAGAAGAAGATTCCCATGGAACATATATTATGAATTCTAAAGATTTATGTATGATAGAATATATTCCTGAGCTTATGGAAGCTGGTATATCATCTTTAAAAATAGAAGGAAGAAATAAAAGTGAATATTATGTTGCTATAATTGTAAATGCATATAGGCAAGCAATTGACTTATACTATAAAGACCCTGAACATTATAAACTTCCAAAAGAATTGTATGATGAAATGTTTAAAGTAAGCCATAGACAATATTATACTGGATTTTTCTTTAAAGAGCCAAAAGAAGATGGGCTTATTTATAATACAAATGACCATGTAAGAGAATATGATGTAGTTGCTATTGTTAAAGAATATGATGAAGCTACTGAAATGGCTTTATGTAAGCAAAGAAATAAATTTGTTCAAGGGGATAAAATTGAATTACTTTCACCAAATAAATTTGGAGAAGAATTTATAGCTGATGAAATATATAATGAAGAAGGAAATAAAATTGAATCATGTCCACACCCTGGAATGATATTTAAAATAAAAATTCCTTTTAATGTTCAAAAGGATACATTTTTACGTAAAAAGCTTTAAACTCCCTTTTACTTTTTTCAAACTTATTTATATAATAGTATTTATAAATATTTTTTAAGGAGGAAAATTTTATGCATAATGTTTTAACAGAAGAAAATGTAAAAAAGTTAAGAGAAGAATTAGAATATAGACTAACTGTAAAGAGAGCTGAAATTGCAAAGGAAAAAATGGTTGCAGCAGCTCATGGAGATAGATCAGAAAATGCAGAATACAAAGAAGCTTGTGCAAATTATAGAGAAAATGATAATAGAATACAATATTTAATGAATATGATATCAACAGCAACTGTAATTGAAGATGCTAAAGATAAATCTGTTTTAGGTATAGGAAGCAAAGCTAAAGTTAAATTTGTTGAAGATGATGAAGAAGAAATTGTAACTCTTGTAACTACAATGGATTTAGACCCTGAAAATATGCTTATAAGTATAGAATCAGATCTAGGAAAAGCTTTAAAAGGAAAAAAAGTTGGAGATGTCGTTGAAGTTGATGCTCCAGGCTCAAAATATAATGTTAAAATTTTAGAAATATTATAATTATAAATAACTTTTTTAACCTAAAGACAAACATAAATTATCTTTAGGTTTTTTATTTTATTTTTGTGTCAACCGGTTGACATAAAAACATTTACATATTATACTTAACTTAAAGATAAATAAATTTAAAATTATTAGGAGGAATGTAATGTTTGATTTTAACCAGCCTTTAAACTTACCTAACAAAAAGTTTGATGTCTTTACAATAGGAGAATTACTAGTAGATATGATTTCTAATGATTATGATGACAATTTTAACTGCAACAGCTATACCAAACACTTTGGAGGCTCCCCAGCTAATATTGCCATGAACGTACAAATGTTAGGTGGAAAATCTGTTATTTCATCTGCCGTTGGTAATGATCCTTTAGGCTCTTATTTAATTGAGCACTTAAAAGAAAATAATATTGATACAAGCTATATTAATAGGGTTAAGAATTCAACAAGTATGGTTCTTGTTTCAAAAAGTAAAACAACGCCTGTTCCAATATTCTATCGTGGAGCAGATTATAGTTTAAAATACAATGATAAAATTCAATATGCTTTAAATAACTGTAAAATAGTTCATTTCTCTTGCTGGCCAATTTCTCAGCCTAAGTCAAGAAAAACCATTGAAGAAATAATTGAAGAAGCTAGAAAAAATAATATAATTATAGGCTTTGATCCAAATTATCATGATGGAATATGGGAAGATGGGCATAATGGTATAGAATATATAAAAAATCTTGTAAACAAGGTTGATATAATAAAACCTTCTGAAGTTGATGCTGAAAGAATTTTTGGTAATGATACTCCAGAAAATCAAGTGAAAAAATTTGTGGATTTAGGAGCTAAACTTGTAATAATGACTCTTGGTAAAGATGGAGCTATAGTTACAAATGGAAAAGAAACACTTAAGTTTGAAACCTTAGCAACTGAAATAGTTGATACAACTGGTGCTGGAGATGCATTCTGGTCTGGCTTCTATACTGGAATAACTAAAGGTTACACATTAAAAGAATCCCTAATGCTTGGCTTTGCAACAAGTGCTTTTAAGCTTAAGCATGTTGGAGCAATAACAAAATTACCTTCTATTGAAGAAATAAAAAGAATATATAATTTATAATATTGGAGGATTTTAAGATGACAGTTAAAAATAAAGTTCAACTTATCACTTATCCAGATTCCCTTGGTGGAAATTTAAAAAGTCTTAATACCATACTTGAAAAATATTTTCCTAACACTTTTAAAGGTGGTATACATATACTCCCTCCATTCCCATCATCAGGTGATAGAGGATTTGCTCCTTTAACTTATTTTGAAATAGAGCCTAAATTTGGTACTTGGAAAGATATTGAACTTATTGGTAAAAAGCATGATATTCTTCTTGACTTAATGGTTAATCATATTTCAAGAAAATCAGAATTCTTTCAAGACTTTTTAAAACATGGACAAAATTCTAAATACTATGATTTATTTCTTACTTTAGATAAAATATGGAGTGATGGAAAGCCAGTTCAATCAGATATTGATAAAATGTTTTTACGCAGAAAAATCCCTTATTCTACTTTTACCATTGATGAAACCGGTAAAGAGCAGTCTGTATGGACAACTTTTGGTAAAGAAACACCATCTGAACAAATTGACTTTGATATAAATTCAGAAAAAGTTAAAGCGTTATTAAAAGATTTTCTAATAAACTTTAGCAAACATAATGTTAAAATAGTAAGACTTGATGCTGTTGGATATATTACAAAGAAATTAGGAACAAGCTGTTTCTTTGTTGAGCCAGAAATATATGAGTTTCTTGACTGGATTACTGAATTTGCTTCCTCTTTAGGAATAGAATTATTACCAGAAGTTCATGCTCACTATTCAACTCAATTCAAGCTTGCTAAACATGGAAACTGGATATATGACTTTATATTACCATATATGATATTAAGTACATTAATAAATAAGTCTAGCAAAGAAATCTGTAATTATTTAAAAATTCGTCCTCACAAACAATTTACAATGTTAGATTGTCATGATGGTATTCCAGTAAAACCAGATTTAGATGATTTAGTTGATACTAAGGAAGCCAGAAAAGTAGTTGATACTTGTCTTGAAAGAGGTTCTAACTTAAGTCTTATTTATTCTAATGAACATAAGAGTTCAGATGGATTTGATGTTCACCAAATAAGATGTTCATACTACTCAGTTTTAAACTGTAATGATGATGCTTACTTAACAGCAAGAGCCATTCAATTCTTTGCACCTGGTATACCACAAGTTTACTATGTGGGATTATTAGCTGGTAAAAATGATGAAGAAAGTGTTAAGAAAACAGGTGAAGGTCGTGAAATAAACAGACATAATTTCTCCTTAAAAGATGTAGATGAAGCTGTTAAACAACCTGTAGTTCAAAGACTGCTTAAACTTATTGACTTTAGAAATAATTATGATGCATTTAATGGAGATTTCATTGTTGAAGACTGTATAGATTCAGCTATGAAACTTACTTGGAATAAAGATAATAAGTATTGTACATTAAATGTTGACTTAACTACAAGTAAATCAACTATTAAATATGTAGATGATAATGGAAATGTGGCTATATACAACATCTAAATAAATTTTTAAAATCATCAATTATTTATTTTTAAGTGGTTATTTTTTAGCCACTTATTTTATGTTGTTTCCCCTTCTATAAGCTCTACAGAGTGAAAGCTTTCTTTATTTTTAATTTCTTCCCCATTTATAAGCTTTATAAGTTTGTCTACTGCATCCATGCAGATTTCTTTAATTGGTTGTTTTATTGTTGTTAACTTAGGTATGAAGAGCTTTGAATTCTCAGTGCCATCATATCCTATTACCTTAAACTCCTCTGGAATTCTTATTCCTCTTTTTTGTGCTTCCTTTATTATCTGAATGGCCATATTGTCTGTTGCAAATACTCCATCAATATTTTTATAGTTATTAAACATATAATTTATATAATGCTGATTTTCATTTATTGAAAATGTATTAACTTCCATTTCAATAGTTATTACATTTATATTATTCTCTTTCATAATTTTTTCAAAAACTTCATGTCTTTTATTTGCATAAGATTTTAAATTTTTACTTCCTACAAACTGCACCACATTACTACATCCAGCTTTAATAAGATGTTCTGCTACTAAAATTCCTCCTTGATTATGATCTGCTGCTACTATGGGTATCTCATTTCCTAAAAATCTATCTAATGCTATTATTGGAGAATTTATCTTTAAATACTCTTCTATTTCTAAGGTATGGCTTCCTATTATAATACCATCAACCTGATTTCTCTGAAGCATATTTATATATTCCTTTTCTCTTTCCTTACTTGCATATGCATTACAAAGCATAAGTTTATATCCATTTTTGTATAAATACTCTTCTATATATTTTGTTTCCTCTCCATAAAAGTTAATACTTATATCTGGAAGTATTAAGCCTATTAAATTTGTCTTTTTTCTAAAGAGATTTTGTGCAAGCTCATTAGGATGATAATTTAGCTTTTCCATAGCATCATAAACCTTTTTCCTTGTTTTTTCAGATATGTATCCTCTATTATTCATCACTCTAGATACAGTTGTTACAGATACTCCTGACTCATTTGCAACATCTTTTATATTAGTCAATACAAGCACCCCTTTTTATTTATAATTGTGTTTATTATAACACAAATTTTAAATAAATTTTTTTAAAAGAGCTTTTTCTAAATTCCTATAACAATTCTATTATTACTTACTATCACCTTTCTTATATATATTTTTAGGATTTAGTATATTATTTTCTAATCTATTTCTTTTTCTAAATTCTCTTGGTGATAAGCCTTGAAACTTATGAAAGGCTTTAGAAAATGATAATTGATTACTATACCCACAGGATATTGCAATTTGATTAATAGTATAATCAGTATTCATTAATAACTCCATTGCCTTTTTCATTCTATACATAAGTAAAAATTCCTGTGGGGATACCTTTAAAGCTTTTTTAAATATTGTAGTTAAATAGCTTCTATTTAAGGAAAGATAATCTGCTATCTCATTAACATTAACAACATTTTGATAATTATTTATAATATATTCCATTGCCTTATTAACATATAAATTATTATCCTTGCTTTTTTCTTTTTTATAAGGAACATCAGCACTTTTAGATAAATATGAAAAAAATTCAAATAATTTTCCTTGAATAAAAAATTCATTACTATAACTTAATTTATTGTGGTTCAGCATAGAAATTACTATTTCTTTTAATTCATTTATATTATCACTATGAATCACTAAATTATTACTATCTAAATTACATCTGCTTAAATAAGGCTTTGCTTTAGTTCCATCAAACCCTATCCATACATATGTCCATGGATTATCATTATCTGCTTGATAGTATGTTATAACATTAGGCATAATTAAAAAGGCATCTCCCTTTCCTATTTCATATATTTTACCATTAACATGATACTTTCCCTTTCCTGATAAACAATAATGTATTAAATAGTGGGTTCTAACTGATGGTCCATAATAATAATTAGAAGGACATTCTTCCATACCACAAAATACTACATGCAATTCTTCAAATGACTTATTTTCTAATTCTAAGTACGAGTACATTAGATGCTCCTTTCTTAACTTTTATTTTTTTTATTATATCACAAAAATATACTTAATTTTTAATAAAAGGGATATGGTGTAAACTTGTAAACATAGTTGTACCACATCCCTTTTTATATTATAAGCAATTTAAAATATTATAATCTATTACTTTCTTATTATTTAACTGCACCATTTACTACTCCATTAATGATATGCTTTTGACAGAAAACATAGAAAATTAAAATTGGAATTAATGCAAGCAAATATGAAGCAAATGCTAAATTATAGTTTGTCCCAAATTGACTTTGGAAATTTAATTGTGCTATTGGTAATGTATTTTGTCCTGTACCACTTAATAGTATTAATGGAAGCATAACATCATTCCATGTACCTAATGCTGTTAATACTGCTACAGTAGCATGCATAGGTTTCATTAATGGGAAAATTACCTTCCAGTAGGTTTTCCATGTACTAGCTCCATCTATACTTGCTGCTTCCTCTAAATCTAAAGGAATGTTTTTTAAATATCCTGTATAAAGCATTAAATTCATTGGCAAGTTAAATACTACATATAATAATACTACTCCAAATCTATTGGCTATCCCCATAATTGCAGTCTGCTTTACAATAGGCATCATAATTATTGCAAAAGGAACAAACATTCCACTAATTAAATAAAAATAAATAAATTTATAGCCTTTCTTTTTCATATTTCTTCCTATAGCATACCCTGCTAAAGAATGAATAAGTATTACCAAAACAATAGTTGAAATAGTAATTAACAAGCTATTTGCTAATGAGTGCCAAAAGTTTGTAACCTTCATTGCTTCAATAAAGTTATCTAAACTCCAAGAGTTTGGTAATGATAATGCACCTGCAATATCATTAGTCATTTCTGAAGGACTTTTAAAAGCAATTACTATTGTCATATATAAAGGAAAGAATACTGTAATACAACCTAATATTAATAAAATGTTAACTAATACATTTGTTTGTCTAGGAGTTCTTAATTTCTTCATTATAATTGTTCCTCCTTTTTACCTAAAAATTTTAATTGGAATACAGAAATTATTAAAATTACTATAAAGAAAATTACTGCATTAGCACTTTGATATCCAAAAGCTCCACCTGATAATCCACCATTATAAATTAAATATGAAATGGATTCTGTACTTCTTGCAGGTCCTCCTCCTGTTAAAGATACAATTTGATCAAATACCATTAAGAAATTCTTCATACATAAAACCATGTTAATTGTGAAAAATGGCATTATTAATGGAAATGTAATATTCTTAAATTTCTTAAAGCCTACAGCCCCATCAATTTCTCCAGCTTCATAAACATCTTCAGGCACTGTTTGTAAGCCTGAAATATAAATTAATGTATTCATTGCAATTGACTGCCAAGATACACATATTACTAATGCAAACCATGCTGTTTTAGGGCTGGCAAGCAAACTGTTACTTAATGCTCCACTTCCTACTGCTTTCCCAATTGCAGGCAAAATATAAGTGAAGAAGAAATTAAATACATAACCAATTACTAATCCCCCTAAAATATTAGGTAAGAAATAGATAGCTCTTAAAGCTCCCTTTGCACGTATTTTAGAATTTAAACCTAAGGCTAGTATTAAACTTATAACGTTTACTAATATTGTACATACAATTGCAAATCCAAAGGTAAATATATAAGAATTAATTACTCTTGAATCACTAAACAAATCTATATAGTTTCTTAATCCTACAAATTGAAAGCTTCCAAATCCTCTAAAGTTAGTTAAACTATAACCAAAGCCCTGTATAACTGCCATTGTATTAAATGTAAAGAATAATAATACAATTGGTATAGTAATGGCTAAAAATGTTTTTGAACGATTATTTATAGACACCTTTCTCATATTCATATTTATCTTCCTCTCTCCCTACTATTATATTATTATTGATTTTTGTCATTATATTCTTTTAATCTAGTAATAATATCTCTGTTATATCGAGCCCAATCATTATCAAATCCTTTTAAAAATTTATCTAAATTGCCATCAATTAAATATGTTTGAATTAAAGCATCTGCTCCTAGCTCCGTTGGATAATGATGATCTGGATAATCTTGAAGTTTATCTTCATCAATATAAGGTTTCATTCCCTCAATTGTTTTATTCAATGTAAAGTTACCTTTTTTACATGATACAGACATTTGACTATCAATATATTTTTGTACATTTTCATCCCTTTGTAAAAACTCTAATACTCTATAACATGCTTCTTTGTTTTCTGTGTCCTCTAGCACAGAAAATTGTAAATCAATTCCTGAATTTAAAATATTTTTTGATTCATCATCTGTTGCAGGCATAACAAATGATTGAATATCTATTTCTGGATTAACTGTTAAAATCTGTGCAATTGCATAGCTTCCAATTGCATACATTGCAGATTCTCCCCTTGCAAAAGCAGTACAAGCATCATTATATCCATAAGCAAAAGGATCATTTTTACAATATTGAATTAGTTCTTTTTGTTTCTCTGCAATTTCACCATAATGGTTTGCAAAAGTATCCTCTCCTAAATTTACTTTTGTAAATATATCTGGACTTGTTAAGTTTACTGCTAAAGCATTCCAAGGTGCTAATGTTGTCCAAGTATCCTTATATCCAAATGTAAAAGGGGAAATACCTTCTGATTGAATTTCCTTACACAATTCAATTAATTCAGTCCATGTCTTTGGAACATTCCAGCCATGTTTCTTAAACATTTCAGCATTATATAATATTCCTGAGGCATTTGCTGCATAAGGTACTGCATATACACCTTCCTTTGGAACTAATTCTAACTCCTTATCAATAGCTAAATACCTATCCTTAATTTCTTTAATTCCTTCATAATCGCTAATATCAGCTAAAACATCTGCATCAACTAAATTTGAAAATGTATTATCTCCTCCAATAGCAATAATATCTGGATTATCATTTCTAATTAATCGAGTTTTAATTATAGTAACTGCATCATTTGGTGAATCGATTACTAAATTAAGATCAGGGTTTTCCTTATTAAACTCTTCTGCAAATTCTTCAAAAATACTTACTGCTTCCCTCTTATAATTTACTAACTCTATAGTAGTTTTTCCAGATATATTTCTACCACTATCACTACAACCTGTAAACAAGCTAGTAGCTAAACCAATACCTAGAACTATTGTAATAATTCTTTCTAATTTCATATTTATCCCTCCACATCTATATTTTTTCTAAATATAAACAAACACTTGCATAATCAGCAATCTGTCTAGGTAAAGATATTCCTGCCTTCATTAAATAATCTCCAGTTGCTTCCTTAATTCCGTCCCATTGTCCCTTACATTCAGTATTAGCTTCAAAAGATAAATTAATTTTATATTTTATATTTGGGTCTAATCCCTTTAATTTAATTATTCTAGAATAGCCATTAGAGACTGCCTTTTGATAAACTACTGTAAATAAAACATTTTCTTTATTATTATCCACAATCATATTTGCTGATAAAACATCCTTTGTAGGATTAGTTAATCTATAATACTTACCTTTATAAACTAAAGGTTGTACTTTTTTATAGAATTTAATTTGTTCTTTTATTAGTTGTTCCTCTTTTTCAGTTATTTTAGATAAATCCATTTCATATCCAAAGGAGCCATTAAGTGCTACTATTCCTCTTGTTTCAAAAGGAGTAATTCTTCCAGTTTGGTGATTAGGTGTTGCAGAAACATGAGAACCAACTGTATTTATTGGATATCCAAATGAAGTACCATACTGAATAGTTAATCTATCAATTGCATCAGTATTATCAGAACACCATATTTGTGGAGTATAATATAGCATACCAGCATCAAATCTTCCTCCTCCACCTGAGCAACCTTCAAATAGTACATTAGGGAATTTATTTATTAATCTTTCTAATAATGAATATAATCCCAATACATATTTATGTAATATTTCACCATTGTCTGTTAATAATGAATAAACATCACTAATGCTTCTATTCATATCCCATTTAACATATGTAATTGGAGCACTGCTTAAAATACCAGATATTTTTTCATACAAATATTCAACTACATCTTCTCTAGATAAATCTAATACTAACTGGCTTCTACTTTTATTTGGTTTTCTATTTGGTGCTTTTAATACCCATTCAGGATGAACTGTATATAATGTTGATATTTCTGAAATCATTTCTGGCTCAAACCAAATTCCAAATTCCATTCCTTCATCATTTACTCTTTTTACTAAACTTTCTAAAGTTCCATTTAACTTTTCCTCATCAACAATCCAGTCCCCTAACCCAGATTTATCATCATTTCTGTTTGTAAACCATCCATCATCCATTACTAATAAATCTACACCTAATTTAGAAGCAGATTTAGCTATATCTACTAGCTTGTCTGCATTAAAATCAAAATATGTGGCTTCCCAATTGTTAATAAGAACTGGTCTTTTTCCATCTTTATATTTTCCTCTAATTAAATGACTACGATATACGTCATGATAATTGTGACTTAATTTAGTAAAACCATTATTTGAATATGTAATTACTGCCTCTGGAGTAATAAAACTTTCCTTTTTACTTAATCTCCATTTAAATCCTTCTGGCTGAATTCCCATAACTACTCTTGTTTGATCAATTTGATCGACCTCTGTTTCAATTAAAAATCCGCCACTATACAATAATGCCATTCCATAGCATTCTCCATAATCTTCAGTAGTATTATCTTCATGAAGTATAATAAAAGGATTATGT
Source organism: uncultured Clostridium sp. (assembly GCA_900539375.1). Lineage (GTDB taxonomy): Bacteria > Bacillota > Clostridia > Clostridiales > Clostridiaceae > Clostridium. Next base: position 75,633 of record UQBY01000016.1, read on the forward strand.
TGATGGCTAGAAGTCCCTCTTTTGCTTCCTATTGCAGTAATTCCATGAGGAAGATCTATACTTTCTTCAATTCTTTCCATTGTATGTCTTCCATAAAAATGTTTTTGTTTCCATTTACCATAAGGTAAATCTAAACAAAGAGAAGATAATTTGCATAAATTAATATCTGTATCTGATAAATTTTTTACTTTTGCACATCTAGTAATAATATCAAACTCTTCAAAAACACTATAATATAAAGTTAATTCACTAAATCCACTTGTATCTTTTAAAGTTATCTCTAATGTTTCAGCATCATTTTCTAATCCATATAAAGCTGGCATTCCTTCTATACCATATTTCCCCTTATATATCTTATGTTCAACATAACGCCAATCTACTAAATGAGTACCATCACCATTTTCAATATTAACTGAACTTACTCTAAAATCTCCAACACCATAGGATGTAAATTCTTGTGGTAATGTGTCTAAAGAAAATGTTCTATCACTTTCAGTTTCATATATATTGCCTGAAAACCCATGATCATGACTTCTCCATATCATTCCAGCATTTCCTTCATTAAATGTGTCACCATAATATGTATGCATTAACACATTACTTTTTGCAATCATCATTTGATATAGTGTGTTATTAGTTTTTAAATTAAATATTTTTTCTTTTTTGTTAAATATAATCGACATTTTTATCCTCCTTTTTCACTATTATGTTTTCGTTTTCATAGGTTAAGTATATCATTTTCATAAATATTAAACATTTCATATTGTTATGAAAATATGTCCAAATGTTAGTTTTATTTTTTAATTAATTCTATTAATTAAAAACTCTATATTATCTAGTATTAAATTTATATAAAGTGTATAATTATATAAATTTATTAAACTTGTTAAATTGGTATTAAAATAAATATAAATAAAATTTTATAATAAGTATTTTCGTTTTTAATATTTAATGGTATAATTACACTTAAGTCATTTCTTTTGTGATATGTTTTTACGAAATCATTATATCAGAAAGGAATGGCTTTTTGAATTTTCAAAATTTTTGTTTATTCAACAACCTAATAAATTATTTAAAAGGAGTCTAGAAAGTATGAAAATAATAAATCCTTCTGTTATATTAGAAGATAAAATTGATGGAAAAGAATTATTAAAGAAAATTGAAAGAATAGGTCGTGTATGCTATAAAAGTGAAGGGAACATAAAGGAAGAATCTGCTGAAAAATTTATAGCTAACATATTACATAGACATCATGAATCTGTAATAGAACATGAAAGCATTTCTGTAAGAGTAATTTGTGATAGAGGGGTAACTCATGAAATTGTAAGACATAGAATAGCAAGCTATAGTCAAGAAAGTACAAGATATTGTAACTACTCAAATGATAAATTTGGAAATGAATTAACATTTATAAAACCATGTTTCTGGAATGAAGATGATGAAGCTTATAAAACTTGGGAAAACATGATGAAAAATATAGAAGAAACCTATATGAAAATGATAGCTTCTGGAGTTACTCCACAAGAAGCTAGAAGTATACTTCCAAATTCAATAAAAACAGAAATTGTTATAACTATGAACTTAAGAGAATGGAGACATTTCTTTAAATTAAGAATAGCACCTTCTGCCCACCCTCAAATGATAGAAGTTGCTAAAATGATACTAGATTTATTTAAGAAAAATGTCCCATTAATATTTGATGACATAGAATAAGCTTAATTCAAAAATATTAGTTTCCTTATGTTATTTTTTTAGGAAGCCCGACTCACTTTGCTCGCTAGGTAGGTTCGAAGAGCAAAATATAAAATTTTGATTCTCACCTATCCACAGGCTCTTGCGTCACGCCTTCATAAATAAGGGAACTAATATTTTAATTTAAGCAAAGCCTAAAAGTCTAGCTATGCTAGTAAATATAAAGCATATTATAATTCCTGTAACTGTTGGAACTAAAAATGATATTAAGGTCCACTTAATACTTTTAGTTTCTTTTTTTATGGTTAGACAAGTTGTACTACAAGGCCAATGCATTAAGGAAAAAAGCATTACACAAATTGCTGTATTTAAATTCCACCCACTTAGTACAAATAATTTATGAAGCTCTGTCATATTATTTATTTCAACAAGAGAGCCTGTAGCCATATAACTCATTATTATTATTGGTATTATAATTTCATTTGCTGGAAATCCTAAAATAAAAGCCATTAATATAAATCCATCTAATCCTATAATCCTTGCAAAAGGATTTAAAAACTCAGCACAATGAGTTAATATGCTTATATCTCCTACCTTTATATTTGCCATAAGCCAAATAACAATTCCAGCAGGTGCAGCCACTGAAACTGCTCTTCCTAAAACAAAAAGAGTTCTATCAAAAATTGACCTTATAATTATTTTTCCTATTTGAGGTTTACGATAAGGTGGAAGCTCTAAGGTAAATGATGATGGAATTCCTTTTAATATTGTTTTGGATAATATCTTAGACATAAAAAAGGTCATACTAATTCCAAAAACTATAACAAAAAGTAATATTATTGTTGATACTAAAGACTTTAATGGGCCTATAAAATATCCTGAAAAAAACATAGTTATTATTGCTATAAGTATTGGAAACCTTCCATTACAAGGGACAAAATTATTTGTAATAATACCTATTAGTCTTTCTCTTGGTGAATCTATTATTCTACATCCTACAATTCCTGCTGCATTACATCCAAAGCCCATACACATTGTTAAAGCTTGCTTTCCACAGGCATTACACTTTCTAAAAAAATTATCTAAATTAAAAGCTATTCTTGGAAGATATCCTAAATCCTCAAGAAGGGTAAATAAAGGGAAAAATATTGCCATAGGAGGAAGCATAACAGATACTACCCAAGCTAATGTTCTATACATTCCTTGAACTAAAACTCCTTCTAACCATACTGGAACTTTTATCCACATAAAAAATTCTGTAAGCTTATCCTGTATATAAAATAATAATTTAGATAACATTTGTGATGGATAATTTGCCCCTAGTATAGTTAGCCATAGTATAATTCCAAGTAAAAAAATCATAATTGGAATACCAAATTTTTTAGATGTTAATATTTTATCTATTTTTCTATCTCTTTCATTATATTTTTCTATACTATAAGAGACAACAGCTTTACTTATTTTCTCTGCCTTTTTTATCAATGTTGATACTACTTCATCTCTAAAGCTATCATTATCAAACCCTTCATTAATAATTATTTCTTTAGCTTTTTTTATTGTATTTTTTAAACCTTCATCTTCTAAATTAATATTTGTATAATTTTTTATTGAATTTAATAAAGTTTCATCCTCTTCTAAAAGCTTTAGTGATAGCCATCTTATATTAATTTTCTCCTCTATTAAAGATATTGCCTTTTCAATAACTTCATTATATTTTATATTTATAGTTTCTTCATTTATGTTTTTATAAATTTCCTCTTTAAGTTCTTCTATCCCCACTTTAGTACTTGCACTTGTGCCAACTACCTTTACTCCTAAAAGTTGGGAAAGCTTTTTTAAGTCTATTTTTATTCCTTTTCTTTTTGCTTCATCCATAAGATTAACACATACAATAACATTTTTAGTTATTTCTATTGTTTGAAGCACAAGATTTAAATTTCTCTCAAGGCAAGTTCCATCTACAATAACTACTGTAATATCAGGATTTCCAAAACATATAAAATCTCTTGCAACCTCCTCTTCCACAGAATTTGCCATTAAAGAATAGGTTCCTGGAATATCCACTACTATAAATTCTTTTTCTTTATAATTATACTTTCCTGTTGCATTTGTAACTGTCTTACCAGGCCAATTACCAGTATGCTGATTTAAACCTGTTAAACTATTAAAAATAGTACTTTTCCCTACATTAGGATTTCCTGCTAAAGCTATTACCTTACTATCTGTTAAATTATGATTAATTCTTAATTCCTTATCTAATGCATTAGTTCCAGTAGACTTATAGGTTAACCCATAAAAAAAACTCCTTTATTCATTTATAAAAATATTTTCTACCATAACCTTAGAGGCATCATCTGAGCGTAATGCTATAACTGCTCCTCTTATTAAATATGCCACAAGATTTCCTGAAGGACTTTTAGAAATAGATTCTATTTCTGTTCCATTTATAATTCCTAAATCTAAAAGCCTTCTTCTTATAGGTCCATCTGCTTTAAGAAAAGTTACTCTACATTTACTTCCTATTGGAATACTATCTAAAGATACCTGATTATTTATATTAAGGTTTTTCATAATTATTATCTCCATTTCACATATACTTTCTAAATGTTTATTTAAATAAAATCTTCCTATAAATTAGCATATGAAAAATAATGTTAAAATGTCCTTAATTAAATAATCCTAATCCTTTTATTATTTCTTGTTCTTGAAATAAACTGGAAATTGCTTCATTGTAGTCCTTTAGTTTTTGTGCTTTTTTTATTTTCTTTGCATATTTTTTATTATCTGAGAATATGTAAATCATGTATCCCCATAGTTCTTTCATTCTAAATAAAGCATTTTTTTCTTCTTTAAATAATTCTATATAGTTATTTAAAATCTCATCATGGAAATTTTTTAATACTTTTTTATCTATAAAAGTTTCTTCCTTTATTTCTCCTATTAAACCTGGATTTGAAAGAACTCCTCTTCCAAACATTACTGAATTTAAATTAGGAAAATCTTTAGTTATTTTATTATAATCATTAACTGTAAAGATATCACCATTATAGCATACATGAGCCTTACTTATTGATAATGCATCTTTAAACACCTCTAAATTAGGTTTATTTCCATAAAAATCTTTTTGTGTTCTTGGATGAATTATTAACTCTTCTAAAGGATATTTATTATATATTTTTATAAGTTCATAAAATTCTTCTGGATTATCTTTCCCTATTCTTGTTTTTATGGAAATTTTCATATTTTCAAGAGTAAATATTTCTTCTAAAAACTTATCAAGTTCTTCCCTTAAAGCTAAAAAGCCTGACCCTCTATTTTTTGAAACTACAGTACCAGATGGACAACCTAAGTTTAAATTTATCTCATTATATCCTAATTGTTCTAACCTTTTAGATGTTATAATAAAATCTTCTGAATCATTAGTAAGTATTTGAGGCACTATATTTATACATTTATTATTTTCAGGTAAAACATCTCTTAATTCTTTAGTTTTAAGGCTTTTGCTTTTATTGGCAACTATAAATGGAGTAAAATATTTATCTATATTATGAAAATTTTTCTCATAAGCATTTCTATATATATACCCTGTTATTCCTTCCATTGGTGCTAAATAAAATTTCATATTCTTCTCCTTGTCTTTGTAAAATTTCTAGAAACATTATATCATAAGAATTTAATAACTTTTTACTTTATTTTTTGATATAATAATACAGTAAAATACTTAAAGGAGGTAACTAACAGTTACAAATAAATTATAAAAAGTTATAAATTGGTGTTGACTTTTATAATTTAGAAAATTGTTGACAGCCTCCCATATTCGTAAAGAGTATGGAGT
>UQBY01000017.1 GCA_900539375.1 uncultured Clostridium sp.
GGTAACATATTTAGCTGACTGATACTAATAGGTCGAGGGCTTGACCAAATAAAAATAAAGAATATGACTAAATCAAAGGTTTAGAAAAGAAATCTATGTGCAATTTTCAGAGAATTTAATTCTCAAATAAATATATTCCGCGATAGCTCAATGGTGGAGCACTCGGCTGTTAACCGATAGGTTGGAGGTTCGAGCCCTCTTCGCGGAGCCATTAGATTACTAGCGATGATATACATCGCTTTTTTTCTATATTAAATAAAAAAGTGCAAAGGAGAATAAGATGGAAGAAAATAAAGTTTTAGCTGTAGTTGCAGGAGTTGAAATTACTCAAAATGATTTAGAAGAAGTAATAATGAGATATCCAGAAGACAAGAGAGGATATTTTAATAATGAACAAGGAAAGAAACAACTTTTAGAACAAATAATAGCTTTTGAATTATTTAATAAATTTGGAGCAGAAAACAATATTGATAAAACAGAAGAATATATAAAAGAAGTACAAAAATTACAAAAAGATATTTTAACTCAAATGACAATAAATAAGATTCTTTCAGATGTAATAATTACTGATGAAGATATGAAAAAATATTATGAAGAAAATAAAGCTCAATTTAAGAGTCCAGAAACTGTATCAGCTAAGCATATATTAGTTAGTGATATAGAAGAAGCAAAATCAATAAAGGAAGAATTAGATAATAATGCTATTTCTTTTGAAGAAGCTGCTAAGAAATATTCATCATGTCCTTCAAAAGAACAAGGAGGAGACCTTGGTGAATTTGGTAGAGGAATGATGGTTCCAGAATTTGAAAATGCTGCTTTTGAATTAGAAATAGGACAAATAAGTGAACCAGTAAAAACACAATTTGGATACCATATAATATTAGTAGAATCTAAAAATGAACCAAAAGAAAAAGAATTTGATGAAGTTAAAGATATGATATTTAATCAAATGAATCAAGAAGCTCAACAAAAGAAATATATTGATATGATTATGGAACTAGAAAAGAAATATGGTGTTGAAAGAAAGTAATAATTAAAAATTTTTATAAATAAAATTAGCACAAAAATAATATAGGGCTGTTGCATCAAGAAATATTAATACAATAATATATATATTACTTTGTTCAGTATATATTGCAATGTATAATGTTATTAAATTTCTTTGTGAGACAGCTCTATTTTTTTTATTCTTTAAAAAACTTTTTAATTTTTATATCATTAAAATCAAGTACATATTCATCAGCAGTAGCTATTAAAGTTTCTTTTTGGTACTTTGCATATTTATCATAAATTGCAAAGACTGTCATATTTGCTAGTTTAGCACCTTTGACAGCTTCTAAAATATCTTCAAATACAACACATTCTTCAGGAAGAACTCCTAATTTTTTTGAGGTTAAAAGATATATATCAGGAGAATTTTTACCATTTTCAACTTCACTAGTTGTAGTTATAATATCAAAATAATCATAAACACCTACACAATTTAAAGCAGCTGTTAATAATTCTTTTGAATTACTTGTTGCTAATGCTATTTTTATATTATTAGATTTTAAAAATTTTAAAAAATCTAAGGCGCCATTTTTTAAAGATATATCATTTGAATAATGGTTGTATGCCATTTTGTACCATGTATTTAAAATATCTTCAATTGAATCTGAAATATTGAATTTATTTTTGAAATAATAAGCAGTTTGTTCAAAGCTAAGATGATTTATTTCATCTTTTAAATTTTTAGGAATTGTTAAACCCTTCATATTAAAATATTCTGTATCAACTTTGTCCCAAATCCACATTGAATCAACTAAAGTTCCATCTAAATCAAAAATAACAGCTTTAACTTTTTTTGGCATAAAATTTCTCCTTTAAAAGTATTATAAATTTTTATAAGTTCATATAAATATCATATAAGATATAACCAAAATTAGGAATATATAGAGAGAATTTAGTAAACAATAACTAGTATACCATTAGAAAGGAGATAAAAATGAAAATAATTATTATAATTATATGTGTTTCTATTAGTATATTTTTTCTAGCATTATTTAAATCCTCTAAAAAGGCAGATATACATATGGATAAATTAAAAAAAGATAATAAAAAAAAGTAGATATAAAATCTACTAAAATGTATGGTCGGGGTGACAGGTCTCGAACCTGCGACCTCATGGTCCCAAACCATGCGCGCTACCATCTGCGCCACACCCCGAAATACAGATAACATTATATAGTATAACAAACCTTATGTCAAATATAAATTATTACAAAAAAATTAAAAAACAGTGAAAAAAAGCCTTAACCAATTGTTACCATTGTTACAAAGAGCATAAAATGGTATAATGTCAATAGTAAGTAATTAGGTTTAGAGATTGAAGGGAGGGATGGTCGGCACAGACCATAAAGATGAATAAGAAGGTTTTATCTGTAATCGTTGCAGGAATTATAGGATTTACATCAGTAGTGCCTGGGATTTCAGTAAGTGCAGCTCCAAACACATTAGAAGAAAAAAGAGAAGAATATGAAAAATTAGAAGCAAAAGTTCAAGGAATAAATGAAAAAATAGAAACATTAGATAGTGAAATGTCACTGTTATCTGAAAAGATAAGTAAAAATGAGAATGAAATTTCAAGTATAAATGAAGAAATAGACAGTACAAATAAAGAAATAGATGCTGTAAAAGAAGTTATTAGTGAAAAAGAGGAAATATTAGGTGAAAGAGTTAGAGAAGTTTATAAATCTAATGGACAATCTGATTATATAAATCTTATTTTAAGTGCTAAAAGCTTTGGAGATTTAATTAACAAAATTGATGCAGCTAATAGAATTGTAAAAATAGATCAAAAAATGGTAAGTGAAGTAGTAGCAGAAAAGGAAAAACTTGATAGCAAAGTTGAATCTTTAGATGAAAAAGCTACTGATATAAAAAATTTAAATGCTTCTATAGAAAAACAATCAGATGAAATAGAAAATAAGAAGGAAGAACAAAAGGAACTTGTAGCACAAGCTAAAAAGGAACAAGAAAAATTTGATGAAGAGTATTTATCTGTTGCAGAACTAGAATTGGTACAAGCTAAGCTTGATATTTGTAATAATTCAGATAGTTCATTAACTGATTTAAAGTCAGCAGTTGAACAATTAAAAGCAATGAAAGATGGACAAATTAAGAGCCCTACAGTAAAAGAAAAGATAACAACAGCAATAGATACAGCAGAGCCTGTTATAACTCAAAAACAAGCAGAATATGATGAAATAATGAAACAAGCAGCAAATGCAAGTCTTGCAAATAGAGGAAACTTTTCTGTTTCAACTGGAAGTGCTAGTATAGATGCTGTTATTTCAGAAGCATATAAACATTTAGGAAAACCATATGTATGGGGTGCTAAAGGACCAAATTCATTTGACTGTTCAGGATTCACTTCATATGTATATAGAACAGCTTTAGGAATTGAAATAGGTGGAACAACATATGATCAAATTAATTCAGGAATTGAAGTATCATATTCTGAATTACAACCAGGAGATTTAGTTTTCCCTCATTCAGGACATGTTGGAATATATATAGGTGGAGGTCAAATGATTCATGCACCTCACACTGGAGATGTAGTAAAGGTTGCATCAGTTTATAAATTCTGGAGAGCAAGAAGAATAGTTTATTAGAAATGAAATTTTAAAGATATTTATTTAGAGGAGTTTTAATACTCCTCTTTTTTTGTAAATATGCTTTAGAAAAATTAAATAATATGTAACTTAAAGTTTCTAAAATAAATTATATAATGTATGTATTAATAAAAAATATATTTAGAAGAATAATAAGGTGGTTTTAATATGTCAAAAATATTATTAGTTGAAGATGAAGAAAGTATACGTGGATTTATAAAAATAAATTTAATCAGAAATGGATTTGAAGTTATAGAAGCAGGTTCTGGAGAAGCAGGAATTAATAAAGCTTTAAATGAAAAACCAGATATGGCAATACTTGATGTTATGCTTCCAGGGATTGATGGATTTCAGGTATGTAGTATATTAAGAAATGAATATCCTAAGATAGGAATTATAATGCTTACAGCTAAAGGGCAAGACATGGATAAAATAATGGGACTTGAATATGGAGCTGATGATTATATTGTAAAACCTTTTAATCCATTAGAAGTAGTATTAAGAGTAAAAGCAATTTTAAGAAGAATGGAAACAAAAGATGAAAAAATAAATAAGGATGAAAATAAGATAATAAGTGGACCATTTATAATAGATCTTTATTCTCAAAAGTTATTAAAAAATGAAGTGGAAATTGATGTAACTCCAAAAGAATATATGTTAATGAAATTGTTTATTGAAAATCCTAATAAAGCTTTTACAAGAGATGAGTTATTAAACTTAATATGGGGTTATGACTTCTTTGGAGATTCAAAGATAATAGATGTAAATATAAGAAGATTAAGAGCTAAAATAGAAGATGATTCATCATCTCCTAAATACATAGAAACTGTGTGGGGATTAGGATATAGATGGAAAGAATAAAAATAAAAATAAAAAGCATAAAAGGAATACTTATAGAAAGTTTTTTAGCTGTTATTTTATCAACAACATTAATCTTAGACTTTATGATGGCCATTTTTGTAAAAAAATACAACTATAATGATATAGAAGAACTATTAAAAAATCAAATAAACATAGCCATTAATTTTTATGAAAAATATTTTCCAACCTCTTCTTTAGAAGAAAATATTTATGATAATGTAGATATATTTTGGAATCAAACAAATGCAGAAGTTCAAATATTTAATATGAATGGAGAGCTTTTAATGGATTCTATAGGAGTTAATGATAATAATATTGATAGTTATCCAGATATAAAAAATATTATTAATAATAAAGCAGAAAGTGGTAGATGGATTGGGAAAAAGTCTTATTATGATTATTCAGTAATGAGTGTATCTAAACCTATAAATATAAATGGAAAGAATATTGGGATTATCAGATACACTATATCATTAAAAAGTGTAGATGAAAGTATTAAAGAAATAGTTTTACCATTTATTTTTATATCTGTATTTTCAGTATTAATAGGAATAGTTTTAAGTATTATTATTGCAAAAAGAATAGTAAAACCTATAAAAGATGTAAATAAAGTAGCTGAAAAAATGGCATCAGGAAATTTAAAGATAAGAAATAATATAAAAGGTGAAGATGAAATATCACAACTTGCTAAAACATTAGATTATATGGCTGGGGAGCTTGATGAAAGAGAAAAAATGAAAAATGAATTCATATCTTCTGTTTCTCATGAACTTAGAACACCTTTAACAGCAATAAAAGGATGGGTTATAACTTTAGATAGTGATGAAACTGATAAAGAAACCTTAGGTTTAGGTTTGAAAATAATAGAAAATGAAACAGAAAGATTAGCTTCTATGGTAGAAGAATTGTTAAGCTTCTCATCTTTAGTTAATGGAAGGGCTACTTTAAGAAAATCTAAAATTTTAATAAAGGATTTAATTTTATATTTAGATACCTATATGTCAGAAAGGGCTATTAGAGAAAACAAAACATTAACAATTGAATCTAATATGGAAAATGAATTTGTTAATATAGATATTGATAAGATAAAGCAAGTTTTAATAAATCTTATAGATAATGCCTTTAAATTTACTGAAACAAAAGGAAAGATAAAAGTAGAATTTATGAGGATAAATGGATTTATGAATATAACAGTATCTGATAATGGTTGTGGTATTTCAGAAACTGATCTTCCTAGAGTAACTGAAAAATTTTATAAGGGTAAAAATGCAAAATCACAAAATGGAATAGGTCTTTCTATATGTGATGAAATTACTAAACTTCATAAAGGAACTTTAAATATAGAAAGTAAAGAAAATGAAGGCACAAAAATAACTGTGTCTATACCAATTTAAGTGGAGGCGAAATTTAATGAAAAAAATAATTAAATATTTTAGTATAATTATTTTAGCAATACTGTTAAGTGGTTGCTCCACCATAAATAAGGAAAACAAAGTTTCAGTAAAAGCACCTAATAATAATAAATTAGAAATACTTGGTGTGTGGAGTGTTGAAGAATATGAAGTATTAGATAATAATTTATTTAATGAAGAAGAAATTGAAAAAATAAATTCAAATGATATAATTATAAAATCTGATAAAATAATATTAGGAAAGAATTTTTATAAAAATAGTAGTTATAAATTAAAGTTAGTAAAAAATAATTATGTAATATCCTATGAAGCAAAATATAGTTTAGATAATTTAAATCCAGATTCAGAATATACAAATATCTATTCTATTATGCATCAAAATAATATTTTAGGAGAATTTATATATTTTAGTAGAGAAAAATCTTATTTTTATTATGAAGGAGTTTTATTTTCATTAAAATATAAAAAGGAAGTATATGACAATGATAATTTTCATAAGAAAAAACAAGATTTAAATTTAAAAACTTCTGTTTTAAGTAATAAAGAACAAGGAATGTTACTTGGGTTAAAAACTCCAATGATAAATGAAAATGGAACTTATCAAAGAGAAACTTATAGAACATTGTGGATAAGTTTAAAAGATTCTAAGGTTCAAGATGTAAAGGAGAAAAATTACATATTAGTTCCTAGAAGTAATGGGTTTTGGAAAATAGAAAGTAAAGCATATAAATATGAAGACACATATCATGAATATTTTATTGCTAATCCTATAGAAAATGAACAAAACTCTAGTATTGTTGATATGTATCTTTCAGATACAGATGATGCAAATACTATATATAAAAAAATAAATTATGTTGGAAATGATTATATTGCAATAGAAGAGGTTAATAATAGTAAGTATATAAGTGATTTTTATGAAGTATTACCAATAGATAATGTATATTTAAATGAAGGTGTAGTAATAAAAGATATATATGGTGATGGTGAATATTTTCAAAAATATATGGAAGAAAATTCGGAGGTTGTATCAAATATATATAATAATGATATAAATAAGTTTTACAAAGAAGCTTATGATTCTGTATACAAAGAGTTAGATAATAAGAAAAAGGAAAAACTAAGTAAATATATAGATTATAGAAATTTTACTGTAGTTCGTAATAAAGGAAAATGGATGCTTCAAGGAATGATATCTGGATTAAATGGAGAAGAGTCTGTTGAGTATTCTCTTGGTATAAAAGCTAATGATAGGTTAATAAGTCATGATATATTATATATTCCATGGAAGTCATTAAAAAGTGAATTGCCTTTTATGGAAGATGCATATATGTCACCAAGTGGAAGGATTGCTATTATATTAAGTAAAGAAGAAATATTAATATATTTAGTAGAAGATGGTAAGCTTTCAGATGAACCTTTAAAGAAAATACCACTAAAAGATGGTGAAACAGCAATTATGGCAGAATGGTGTGAAAAAGATTATGTTGATAAATGGGGTAGTATGTTTAAGGATGATACTATAATTAAATAGGAGGTTTTAAATTGATAAAAAAAGAAGTAGCAATGGAAGTATTAGCAAAATGCTTAATTACAGGAGGAGATTTTGCAGAAATTTTTGAAGAGGATAGTATAAGTAATTCTATTGGGTTAATAGATGGAAAGGTAGAAAATGCTCTTGGAGGAAGAAGTTATGGCATAGGAATAAGAATATTTAAAGGATTTAAAAGTATATATGCCTATACTAATGATAATAGTCTTTCAGGACTTTTAAATACAGCTTATAAAGCTGCTTTAGCATTAGGAGAATTAAAAGAAGATAAACAGATAATATTAAATGATACCTTTACATTTAAAAACATTCATAATGTTAAATATTATCCAAATGCAGTTAATTATGAAAAGAAAATAGGAATAATGAAAACAGCTTATAAAAGTGCTAAAAATTATAGCAATGAAATTTCACAAGTTAGTGTTTCTTATGCAGACAAAGACCAAAAAGTATTAATAGCAAATACAGAAGGACTTTTTACTGAGGATAGAAGAGTAAGAACAAGACTTGCAATAAGTTCAATAGCTTCTAATGAAACAGAAAATCAAACAGGTTTTGAAGGCCCAGGGGCATGTAAGGGTTTTGAACTATTTGAAACTATAGACCCAGAATATTATGGAAGAGAAGCTTCAAGAACAGCACATACTATGTTACATGCTAAAAATTGTAAAGCTGGAAATATGACTGTTGCAATTGATAATGGATTTGGAGGAGTAATATTTCATGAGGCTTGCGGACACTCTCTTGAAGCAACTTCTGTAGCAAAGGGAAATTCAGTTTTTGCAGGAAAACTTGGAAAGCAAATAGCTTCTTCAAAGGTAACAGCAATTGATGATGGAACAATACCTAATTATTGGGGTTCAATTAATATAGATGATGAAGGTACTTTAGGAAGAAAGAATATTCTTATAGAAAATGGAATACTAAAATCTTATATGGTAGATAAACTTAATGGAAGAAGAATGAATATGGAGCCTACAGGAAATTCACGTAGACAAAGTTATAAATTTGCCCCTACATCAAGAATGACTAATACCTATATTGCTTCAGGGGAAGATAATCCAGAAGATATAATAAAGTCAATAGAAGATGGACTTTATGCAAAAAAAATGGGTGGAGGCTCTGTTAATCCAGTAACTGGAGAATTTAATTTTGCAGTTGCAGAGGGTTATATAGTTAAAAATGGAGTTATTCAAGAACCAGTAAGAGGGGCTAGCTTAATAGGAAAAGGCAGTGAAGTTCTTATGAATATTGATATGGTTGGAAATAACTTAGAACAGGCTCAAGGAATGTGTGGCTCATCTTCTGGAAGTATACCAGTTAATGTTGGTCAGCCTATGATAAGAGTTAAAGAAATTACTGTAGGTGGAAGATAGGAGGCTAATGTATATGGAGTTTAAAGAATTTAAGGATTTATTATTTAAGAAAGCATTAAATAATGGATTTGAAGAATGTGAAGTATATTTTGCAAATAGAGAAAGTATAGCTATATCTGTTTATGAACAAGAATTAGAAAAGTATAATATAAATACAACCTTTGGATTATCTTTTAGAGGTAAAATTAATGGGAAAATAGGATATTCTTATACAGAAATATTAGATGAAGAAGCTATAGATATGCTTATAAAAAATGCTAAAGAGGGAGCAAATTCTATAGAAAATAATGATGTTCAGTTTATTTATGAAGGAGATAAAGAATATCAAAAAGTAATTTGTTATTCTGATGAACTTGAAAACTTAAATACAGAAAAGTTAATAAATCTTGCGTTAGAAATGGAAAAGGAATCTAAAAAATATTCTAAAAAGGTTGTTAATTTAGGTGGTTGTAGTATTGGTTATGGAAATTCAGAGTATGGAATTTTTAATACTAAAGGATTAGAACTTGTTAATAAAAGTAATCTATTAACTGCTTATGTAGTTCCAATTGTTGAAGATAATAATGAAAAATATGATGGAACAGGATATGTAACAGCATTAAAATTAGATGAAGTAAATCCTAAAAATATTGCAAAACAAGGGGTTGAAGAGGCATTATCTAGAATAGGAGGAAGAAGTATTCCTTCAGGCAAATATAAAGCTATTTTATATAATGAAGCAATGGTATCTTTATTAGGAACTTTTTGTGGTATTTTTGATGCAGATGCAGCACAAAAGGGATTATCTTTATTAAAGGATAAAGAAGGAGAAATAATTGCATCAGATGTAGTTAATATAGTTGATGATCCTCTTTTAGATAATGGACTTTCATCAACACCTTTTGATGATGAAGGAGTTGCTACTTATAAAAAAGAAATTGTATTTAAAGGAGAACTTAAAACTTTACTTCATAATTTAAAAACAGCTTATAAAGCAGGTTGCAAAAGTACAGGAAATGGATTTAAATCTGGGGTTATGTCACCAGTTTCAATATCTCCAACAAATTTATATATAGAAAAGGGAGAAAAGTCTTTAGAGGAGCTTATTAAGGAAGTAGGAGAAGGAATTTTAATAACAGACCTTGCAGGCCTTCATTCAGGAGCAAATTCTATAACAGGAGATTTTTCTTTAGCAGCTAAAGGATTTTATATTAAAGATGGAAAAAAGAGCTATCCTGTTGAGCAAATAACAATAGCAGGAAACTTTTTTAGTATGTTAAAAGATATAGAAGCTGTAGGAAGTGACTTAAAATTCCCTATGAGTAGTATAGGTTCTCCTTCTGTTAAAATTAAGGAAATATCAATTGCAGGAAAATAAATGTTATAATAATAAAATAAAGACATATTAATGAAATGTTAACATGGCTGTTATGGGGTGAATTTAATGAAAGAAATAGATTGTAGAGGGCTTGAATATTTAAAAGAGATAAAAATGGTAAAAAAATATTTTAATTCCATTGGAGAGGGAGAAGCTATAGTAATAGTAGATAATGAGATAAGTCATGAAAATGTAGTAAAGTATGCTATGAGAAAAGGCTATCATGTTACTTCTTATGATGAATCTAGAATAAAAATAGAAAAAAGAGGATGCCTAGAAGTATTAGAAGAAGAAAAAAGTTTAGTTATTTTAGTAACTAATGAAAAGTTAGGATTTGGAGAAGAAGTTTTAGGAACTAAACTTATGGAAAGATATTTTGAAGCTTTAAGTGATAGTGATATTCTTCCAAGAGAATTGATATTTGTAAATTCAGCAGTGAAATTTTTATTAGAAGATTCTAAGGTTTTAGATTTTTTAAGACTTTTAATTGAAAGAGGAGTAAAAATTTATGCATCAGAACTTTCAATTAATTATTATAATGCTAAAGATAAAATGGCATTAGGTAAGGTTATGGATATGGATGATATTGTTGAAGAAATGTATTTAGCAGATGACTTTATAAAAATCTAATAGCTTACCTTAGTAAAGGAGAAAAGAATTATATGGAAAAATATGATTTAATAGTAATTGGTGGCGGGGTTTCTGGCATGACTTCTGCCACAGTTGCATTAGAAGATGGAATAAAAAAAGTTATGATTATAGAGAGAGAAAGTTCTTTAGGAGGATTACTAAGACAATGTATTCATAATGGTTTTGGAAATAAAAGACTAAAAACAGAAATTACAGGACCAGAATATATAAATTTAATTTATAGAAAATTAAATGATTATAATGCAGAAATAAAACTTGATACACAAGTTCTTAATGTATCTAAAGAAAAGGTTGTTACTTATGTAAATCCTAAAGAAGGAGTTCAAGAAGTTTATGGTAAAACTATAATACTTGCAACAGGATGTAGAGAATCCTTTGATGGAAATGCAGATATAGAAAATGAAGATGTTTTAGGTATCTTTACAATAGAAGATTCCCATAGAATTATAAATTTTGAAGGATATTTGCCAGGAAAAGAGCCTGTAATAGTAGCTAGAAATAGATGGGACCTTATAGTTGCAAAACGATTTTTAATTGAAGGTGCTAAAATTAGAGCCCTTATTATTCAAAAAAATAATATGTTTACCTTTAATGAAGAAGACAAAAAAATAATAGAAGATTTAAAAATACCTATTATGATAGGTGGAGAAATTAAAGAAATAATGGGAGATAAAAGAATTGAAGGAGTAAAAGTCTATACTAAAGATATAGATGAATGGACTATAGTTGCTTGTGACTCTTTAATATTATCAGTAAACCACTTCCCAGAACTTGAATATATATCAAAAAAAGATTTTGAATTTGATAATATAACAAAAAGTTTAAAAGTATCAAATTTTAAAACTAATGTTGATGGTATTTTTGCTTGTGGTAATTTAATATATGGAATGGAATCTTTAGGGAAAAATGATATAGATGGAATAGAAGCAGGAAAGATAGCTGTTTCTTATATAAAAGAAACTATTTAAAAATAGTTTTAATAGCTTCTTTAAACATAAGATTATTTCCAAAAGCATTTAAATGAACTCCATCAATAAAAATATTATTATTTATGTTATTAATAGATAAAGAATAAAAATCTATGTATTTAATAGAATAAAAATCACATAGTTTTAGTAACCTATTTCTTAGTATAGGAAGACTTTTTTCACAATAACCATATAAATTAGAAGGCATAAATAATCTATTTGCCATTTCTGAAATTATACAAGGGGGAATTCCTATATAAACATTAGAATTAATGGAAATAGAATCTTTAATCATTTCTTCTATATTATAAACAATTGAAGATACAGAACGTCCACATAATAAATCATTAGTACCACCCATTATAAAAATGCTATTAGGTTTTTTAGAAATTACATCATCAAAAAATCTATTAAGCATTGAAGGGGTGGTATCTCCGTTAATTCCTTTATTAATAATATTTAAAGAAGTATTTTCAGAAATTTTATAAACCCAACCTTCATTTTTATGAACACCATATCCAAAGATAAGACTATCTCCTATAAAAATAAACATAAAATTATCCCCTTTTAAAATAAAGTTTTAAAGCAAGAATTACATATTAAAGTTTTGCCACTATCAGCACTTATATAGTTATTTCCTACTATAATTTTATTACAAACACTACATATTTTTTGGCTTGAATTATTAGTGCAAGAAATTTCCTTTTCAGCTTTTGAAGTTACTCTCTTTTTTATTGGTGAATAAATTTTTTTATTTATTGGAGTTGTTAGTCTAGACACAGAATAATCTAAAAAATATTCACTTTCTCCAAAAAGTTCTAATTCAAATCTAGGGTTTTCCTTATCATAATATTCCTCTGTAATTATTCTTCTTATTTGAGCATCATTAACTATTAGACCACTTTTTTCTATACCATCAAAAATACTTTTTGTAATATTTATTGTATCAGGATGACGTTTTTCGCTTTTATAATAAACCTTTAGTATTGCAATTAAGCTTTCTTCTAAAACTACATTTGGATTTTGAAGACGAGCAGTATAGGCAATTTCTTGCTCATATATAGCATATCTATCATGATATTTTCCAGATTCACTTGGTAAAATAGCTCTTCCTTTTGAGTTATGTAGTTTAAAATTAGATTTAGTTATTGGAGAGCCAGAAACTATAACTTTTGCATATGAACACATTAATAAAAACTCCTTTAAAAAACTTAATATTATATGAATTTTATTATAAAATAGCTGTTATTAATCATAAATAACTTTATAATATTATTAGAACTTTGAAAATTAATATACAATAAATTAATGAAATCTTCAAGTAAAATTCATTGATAGATAAAATTATATAAAGTATAATACATTTATTGACTTTTAAAAATAAGTAATGAGGTAATATAAAAATGGGAAAATATATTTTAGCAATAGAATCAAGCTGTGATGAAACCTCAGCAGCAGTTGTAAAAGATGGTAGAGAGGTTTTATCAAATATAATAGCTTCACAAATTGATACACATACTAAATATGGAGGAGTTGTACCAGAAGTTGCATCAAGAATGCATATAGAAGTTGTAGATGCTGTAGTAAAAAGTGCTTTAGAAGAAGCAAATATGACTTTAGAACAAATTGATGCTATAGGGGTTACCTATGGACCTGGGCTTGTGGGAGCACTTCTTGTAGGTCTTCAATATGCAAAGGGATTATCTTTAGCATCAAAGAAGCCATTAGTAGGTGTAAATCATATAGAAGGACATATATGTGCAAATTATATACAACATAAGGATTTAAAACCTCCTTTTGTATCACTAGTAGTTTCAGGCGGACATACTTTTATAGTTCATGTAAAAGATTATGGAAAATATGAGGTTATAGGTCAAACTAGAGATGATGCAGTAGGAGAAGCTTTTGATAAAGTAGCAAGGGCTATAGGTCTTGGATACCCAGGAGGACCTAAAATAGATAAAATATCTAAAGAAGGAAATAAAAATGCAATTGAATTTCCAAAGGCAAAGTTTCATGATGATACATTAGATTTTTCTTTTAGTGGTGTAAAATCAGCTGTATTAAATTATATTAATAAATGTAAAATGAAAGACATAGAAATTAATGTGGCAGATGTAGCAGCATCATTTCAAAAAGCTGTAGTTGATGTACTTAAGGAAAATGTATTTTTAACTTGTGAAAGAAGAAATATTAATAAAATTGCTATAGCAGGTGGAGTAGCATCAAATTCAACCCTTAGAGAAGAGTTAATGAAAGAAGGAAAGAAAAAGGGGGTAGAAATTCTTTTCCCAGATAGAATATTATGTACTGATAATGCAGCAATGATAGGTTCAGCAGCATATTATGAATTTATAAAAGGCAATATAGCAAAGCTAGATTTAAATGCAAAGCCAAATTTAAGGCTTGGGGAAAGTTAAGACTATGAATTTAATACCAGAATCAAATGGATTTAAGAAAGTAAATATGAAAAAAAAGATATCACATGTTGGTTTGCTAAAAAGAATTTCAATGCTAATTGCTGGAATATTCATATTTGGTCTTATTTTTCAAGTGATAACATATTTTATTGGAAATGGGAAACTTAGCTCTAGCCTAGATTATACTAAGGTTAATGGAAATAAAATGGAATATAAATATAAAGGAAGTGGAGATTATACTATTGTTTTTGATGGAGCAATAGGGACTACTTTATATCAGTGGGACGAAATTTCAGATAGAATTAATAAAGAACTTAATGCAAAAACCTTTGTATATAATAGAAAAGGTTATGGATTTAGTGATATAGCAACAGATAGAACCCCTAAAGAACAAGCAATGGATTTAAAGATATTATTAAGAAAGGCTGGAGTATCAGGAAAACTAATACTTGTTGGAGAGGAATATGGTAGTCTTATTATGACTAATTTTGCAAAAGAATATCCAGATTCAGTATCAGCAATGATATTAATAAATCCTTATTCTGAGGAAGAAGTAAAAACTGAGGAATATAAAAAGAAAATAAAAAAATTATATAATAAAAGTAAAATTCAATCTAAAGGAACTTATTTTGGACTTACTATACTTTTAGATAAATTAGATAAAGACATTACAATAAAGAATTTTGAAAATAATTTATCAGAAGAAGTTAAAAAAGAATTTGATATACAAAAAAACAGATCAAGTTATAGAAAAGCTATAGAAAGTGAATTTAAAAGTTTATATGAATATGACGAAACTTCCCAAGAAAAAGGATTATTATCAGGAAAACCATTATATATAATTGCAAACAATAATGAAAGTAAATCCTTAACTAAATTAGGAGATGGAGAACTTACTACAGTATATCAAACTGAAATTTCAACAGATTTAATATCTGCATCAGATTCAGAATCTATAATTAATGGACTAACTAAAATTTTAAAAGAAAGAAAAAAAATAGACAAGGCACAAGAAAATAAATAAGAATTAAAAATAATAAAGTTGTTATATAAAGAAAGAACAATATAGAAAATAGTATTGTTATTGAAAATCTTTATGTAACAACTTTTTTATTATATAGGAAATTATATATACACTATGCTTTTTTTTTATTTAAAGTATTATAATAAAAAATATATTCAAATTCCTTTTATGCCATATATTTGTCACAAAATGATAATATACTCAAAGTATAGAAAAAGTTAAGAAAAAAATAAATAAAATTGGAGGTAATAGAAATGAGCGATTTTGAAAATAGAAATGAAGAAAACTTTATTGAGACTTCAACTAGTATAGGAGAAGATGGAAACATAAAGGCAGAAACACCAAAAAAGAATAAGAAAAAGAGAAAAGGAATGCTTAAAAGAGCAATTTCTAAGGTAGCACTAGTTGTAGTAATGGCATTAGGAGGAGGCATTGTAGGAAGTGGTCTTACTTATAAAATGCTTTCATCAAATGACAATAAAACTACTAAAACAACTGCTTCAAATCCATCAGCAGTAAATTTTGTTAAAGAGTCTAGCGACTTAACAGTTGCAGAAGCTTATAATAAAGTAAAACCAGCAGTTGTAACAATTACTGCATCAGGAAAGGTTTCTTATAGTAGATTTTATAGTCAAGATGTTGAAGGAATCGGTTCTGGTTTCATAATTAATGAAGATGGAAATGTATTAACTAACTATCATGTAATTGAATTAGCATTTACAGCAAATGGTGGAACAAATAAAGTTACAGTAAGTATGAGTGATGGACAAGAAGTTGAAGCTGACATAGTAAACTATGACAAAGACAGAGATATAGCAATGTTAAAACTTGCAGAAGGAACAAAAGTACCAGGAGTAGCAGAACTTGGTGATTCTGATGCATTATATGTTGGTCAAGAAGTAATAGCTATTGGAACACCTCTTGGAACTAACTTTGCTCAAACTTGTACAAAAGGTATAGTAAGTGGAGTTAACAGAAGCTTAGATGAATCAACAGATGGAAGTGCAGTACAATCAGAATCAGAATCAAGTTATGAATACATTCAAACAGATACAGCTATAAACTCTGGTAACAGTGGTGGACCATTAATAAATAGTGAAGGTCAAGTTATTGGTATTAATACAGCTAAATTATCAAATAGCACAAGTTCTTCAAATGCTTCAATTGAAGGTATGGGATTTGCAATTCCTATAAATGATGCAAAAGATAGAATAGAATCTTTATCTAAGAAAATATTAACAATAGGTATAACTGGAGTTTCAATTGATGAGGATAGAGCTAAAGAAAAGAATATTCCTCAAGGTGTTGGAGTAGTTAGTGTAACAGAAGGTTCTGTAGCTGAAAAAGCTGGACTTAAAGCAAATGATATAATAACTAAATTTGATGGACAAAAAGTTACTTCAGTAGAAGATATTAATAAAATAAAGGAAACTAAAGAAGCTGGAGATAAAGTAGAAGTTGTTGTTGATAGATACAATGAAGAAATTAAATTAACTTTAGAGTTTGAATAAAGAGTAATAAAAAAATTTCCTGACAAGATACAAGTCAGGAAATTTTTTTTTAGTTCACATTTAAGCTTAAAAGTCATATTTTATAGTATAAAGTACAATGGAGGGAAGAGTTATGAGCGGAAAAGTAGCTGTTTGTTCAGTATGCCCAAGAGAAAATCAACAGATTGAAGCTGTTATAAAATTACCTGTTGAAAGAAGAGCTGTTATTCATGGAACAGTATTAGATGCAAATGGAAATCCTGTTGCAGATGCTGTTGTTAAACTTTTACAAGTAGTTGATGGATGTAAATTACCATGCCCATTAACACACACTTTTACTGATCAATATGGTCAATTTTTATTAGGACCTTTATGTCCAAATAGAAAGTATATGTTAAAAGTTTATAAAGACAATATCCAAGTTAAATATTTACCACTAAATGTAAACTGCTATGATGGAAGTTGCATAGGAGTTAATTCTAATAACTCAAATGGTAATGGAAATTGTCAAGAAAATAAATGCAATTGCGAATGTAATTGTTAGTATTTTTATATAGAAGGAGTTTTTGCAAAGCTGATAAAAATATCAGAAGAGCAAAAGCTCTTTCTATTTTGAAATCTTAATAAAAAAGTAAAATTTGAATACTTATTTTTAAAGTAAAAAAAGTGCATAATATAAATATAAGATATTATAAATGAGGAGGTAAATAAATGGATATATTAGTAGCATTTGTTATATTAGGAGTAATTGTGTCTATAATAGAGATGTTATATAACTTAATAAATGATAAAATAGCATATTAAAAGCCTTCATAGAAAAAGAAGGCTAAAAAATTACTTAATTATCATTTAAAATTGATAAATAAGCATTATAAGTTAATTTACAAGTTTTTTTCCATGAAAATTTAAGACTTTGCAAATAGCCCTTTTCCCTAAGGTCTTCTTTAAGAGAAGGATTTTTCAAAATTTTTATTATAGCATCAGAAAGTTCATCTTTATTAGAGGGATTAATAAGCAAAGCAGAATCTTCTGTTACTTCAGGAATGGAAGTTAAATTTGAAGTTATAACAGGAGTTTTACAACACATAGCTTCTAAAAGTGGAAGACCAAAGCCTTCATAGTATGAAGGATAGATAAAGACATCAGCAGCATTATAAAAGATAGGCAAAAGAGAATCTTTTAAATAGCCAGTAAATATAATATCTTTTTCAAGATTATTATCATAAACTAATTTTTTTAAAGTCTCTCCTTCATCTTGTAGGGAACCTCCTAAAACTAATTTATAATTATCAGGTAAATCTTTAATTATTTTCTCAAAGGCTAATATTAAATTTCTAACATTTTTTCTAGAGCTAAATCCTCCTAAGTAAAGTATAAAGGGAGAATCTATTTTAAATAAATTCTTTATTACATTTTTACAAGATTTTTTATCTAATGGTTTAAAATTTTCATTTGCAGCAAGTGGTGTAACGTAAATTTTTTCAGAAGGAAAGGTAGGAAAAAATTTTAGAATATCTTTTTTAGAATACTCTGAAACAGTTATTATTCCACTAGAAGAAGAAATTATTTTAGGCATTTCCTTTAAAAACTTATTTAAGTATCCTTTCCCTACTGTTTCAGGCATTGTATAGGGAATTAGGTCATGTATTGTTGTTACTATTTTTGAATCAGAATCTAAAGGGATACCAAGTCCATTTTGAGGAAGATGATAAATAGATAACTTTTTTTCTTTTATCCAATGGGGTATATAAAAATCTTCATAAAATAAATTATATCTTCCAGAAATATAAGTAAGAGAGGTATTTTTTTTTATAAAACTTTTATCCTCATTTCCTGTCCAAAGTAAATTAAAATTATCTTTAAGATTACTATTTATCAAGTTTAAAATAAGATTTTTAGTATATGTTCCAATTCCAGAGCCTCTATATAGGTTAATGCCTCTAGCATCTATTCCTATATTCATAGAATTCACCTCGAAAAAATATATATTATAAAATACTATTTTTATTAATAAATTGTGAATGAAATCACTATTAATTTAAGTATATATATAATAAATAATATTAGTGTTAGGAGAATTTTATGGAAGAAGAAAAAATCATTAATTTAGTCAGGGAGAATTATGGTTTAAGTGTTGATTCTATAGAAAAAGTTAAAAATTCCTACAAGATAAATTCAGAAAAGAAAAGTTACTTTTTAAAAGTTATAAAATACAAATTTAAGCACTTTAATTTTATAATATCTGCAATAATTCATTTACAGAAGAATAACTTTGAAACTATCCCAGAAATATTAAAAACAGTAAATGGAAGAAATTATATAAGAGTTGATACAAATTATGCATATCTTATGCCATGGATTCCTTCAAGGGAAGTAAATTATGATAATGTAATTGAGTTAGAGATGGCAACTAAGAAACTTGCAGAACTTCATAAGTGTAGTGAAGGATTTATAACAAATCTTCATATGAAACCAAGAGTTGGGTGGTTTACTTGGATAAATGTTTTTGAAACAAGAAAAGATGAAATTTTAGATTTTAAATATAGAATTCAAAAGAAAAGTAATAAAAGCCAATTTGATAAATTATATTTAAGTTGTTTAAATGAAGAAATAGAAAGGGCTAAAAAAAGTATTAATGTATTAAAAGAATCTAATTATTTAGAACTTATGATAAAAGAATATGAAAAAAAGGGTTTTTGTCACCATGATTATGCAAACCATAATGTATTAATTGATAGATATAATAACATTAATATTATAGATTTTGATTATTGTATGTTAGATACTCATTTACATGATTTAGCTTCTTTAATGATAAGAGTTATGAAAAATGGAAAATGGGATAAGGAAAAGGCAGAAGAAATAATAAATAATTATTCAACTATAAACCCTGTAAAAAGTGAAGAGTTATTTATTATGAAGGAATTTATAAGATTTCCTCAAGCCTATTGGCAGCTTGGAATACAAAAGTATTGGGAAGAACAACCTTGGAAAGAAAGTGTATTTATAGATAAGCTTAAAAAGTATATAGAAGACAGAGAAGATAGGGAGGATTTCCTAAAAAACTTTATGTAAAAGAGGTGGGCAGTATTAATAATTTAACTTTAAAGGAATATTTATTAGAAAATGATATTTTAGTTGGAGATGATTATTTTAAAGGAATAAAGAATATAAGTGAGAAAAAGGTTATGGAACAGATAATCATAATACAAAATGCTCACAAAATTCTTTCAGGGTATAATTGTTATGGTGTAACAAGAATAAATAGCACAATAGGAAAAAGAGTTGAGCATATTAAGGTAATGATTAAAAGGCTTAGAAAAGACTTAGAAAAAAGAGAAAATGTTAAAAATCCTATGGA
Organism: uncultured Clostridium sp.; assembly: GCA_900539375.1. GTDB lineage: Bacteria > Bacillota > Clostridia > Clostridiales > Clostridiaceae > Clostridium. The sequence goes on from UQBY01000017.1 coordinate 20,126, forward strand.
TAAATTTATTTTAGTAAATGGAAATAAAATTTTATCTAAAGCAGAAAAAGGAATATATGAACTTAAGAACATTAATTATATAGGTATAATAGAAAGAAGTATGAAGAAAAATGAAATTACTTTAGGCAGAGCAGATGAAAAAAATTTGAGAGTAACTAGTGAACTTGAAATAGGTACTCTTAAAAATGTTAGCTATAATCTTGTAGAAGAAGATATTTATGATTATTTAAAAAGAGTAAAAATAAAAAATAAAAAAATTTCTTTAGAAAAATGTATTGATAAATATATTGAAAGGTCATGTTTATCAGAAGATAGTAGAGATTATATAGCTATTTTATTAATGATACCTTATGGAACATTAAATATATGGTATAAATATGCTTATGGAAGAAATAAATATTCATATGAGGAACAGCTTAAAAAGATAAAATTGTTAAGTGATAGTGAATTTTAGGAAGTGAATTTATGACTAAATTAAGGTATCCAGAAAAAAAATATCTTTCAAAATATGATTTAAGTCAGGAATTTTTTGAAAATCTAAATATTAAGGTTTTAGATGTTATACCTTTAAGAAAGGTTTTTATATTAAAAACAGAAACAGGAAAGAAAATATTAAAAAGATTAGATTGTGATAAAGAAAGAGCAGATTTTATAAATATATGTATAAAAAGTCTTAGAGATAATTTCAATTATATGGTAGAGTTTAATACCTTTGAAGATGATAAGGTATATAAAGAATGGAAAAATCAATATTATATACTTATGAATTTAATTCCAGGAAGAGAGGTAACATTTACAAATCCTGTAGAATTTAATTTAAGTGGAGAGTTACTTGGAAAATACCATAAAGCATCAAAAGAAGCATTAAAATCTGCAATAGCTTTAGGTATAGATGAGAGTATGGTTAAAAAGTATGAAAAAGCAATTATAGATATTAAAGAGATAAAAAGATTAGTTAATTCCTATAGATTTAAAGATGAGTTTGATAAAATGTTTTTGAATTCTGTTGATGAGCATATTATAGAAATGAAAAAAGCTTTAGAATTATTAAGTTTTAGTAGTTATAATTCCTATAGAAAAGATATAAACAACTGTGTTATATGTCATAATGATTTAGCAGAGCATAATTTTTTAATATCAAATCAAGGTATGTATTTATTAGATTTTGATTATTGCAGTATAGATTTAAAGGTTATTGATTTAGCAGATTTAATATTAAAGGGAATAAAAAATGTGGCTTTTAATTTTGAAAAAGCTATTGATTTAATAAAAAGTTATAATTCTATAGAACCATTAAATACTGAGGATTTTAAACTACTTTATATATTAATTCTTTTCCCAAGAGATTTTTATACTATAGTAAGTGATTATTATCATAAAAATAAAGAATGGGATAAAGAGGTTTTTTTAAATAGATTTCAAAATAAACTAGATAATGAGGAGTTTAGAAAAGAATTTTTAAGAAACTATAAAAGAGAATTAAAAGAAAAATTTTATTAAGAGAAAGTTTTATTTCTTTATAAGTGTGAATTATTACTCTAATTGCAAGGTAATAATTCACACTTTCTTATTTAAGCATGGAATTATATGCTGCAATGGTTTTTTCAGCAGTAAGACGCCATGAAAAGTTTAAACTACAAGAAAGCCCTTTTTTTATTAATGTAAGCATAAGAAGGCTATCATTTAATATGTCTTCTATTGATTTACTTAGTTCATCTATATTATAAGGGTCTATTAATAATGCAGCTTCAGAACAAAATTCAGGTATAGAGGTAACATTAGAAGTTACTACAGGAGTTCCACAAGCCATAGCTTCAATAGGTGGAAGACCAAAGCCTTCATAAAAAGAAGGATATACAAGAAGTTCTGTAGCATTATAAAATATAGGCATATCTTCAACAGGAATAAAGTCTGTAAAGATAACATCATCTTTTAAGTTTAATTCATCAGCACGTTTTTTATATTTTTCATAGGAAACACCTTTTTTCCCTGTAATAACTAGTTTAGTATTTTTTCTATTTTTAGGTGTAATTAAAGAAAAGGCTTCAATAAGACCTATTATATTTTTTCTTGGACTAAAGCCTCCAACATATAATATAAATCTATCTTCTATATTGTATTTTTCTTTTAAAATATTTTTACATAAAAATTTATTCATAGGTTTATAAATATCTTCTGCAGCAAGGGGTGTTACAAAAATCTTTTCTTTTGGAAAGTTAAATTCTTCTGATATATCTTTTTTTGAAAATTCTGAAACGGTTATTATGCCTTCACACTGAGATAACATATTAGGCAATTCATCATTAAAGAGTTTAAGATATTTTTCACTTACAGTTTCAGGCATTCTTATGGGGATTATATCATGAAGAGTAATGACTTTTTTACAGTTTACATTAGATGAAAGCCCAACTCCATTTTGAGGAACATGATATAATTCCATATTTTTATTATTTAATATATTTGGAACACTTACTTCATCCCAAAAATTTTCTTCTAAATTAGCCTTTACTGATTCTATATGAAAGTTATTCTTTAAATCTTTAAGAGAAGAACCATCAGGAAGAAAAATAAGATAATCATTAAAATTATCTATTGAGTTTAAGCTTAAAATAAGCTGATGAGTATAGGTACCTATTCCAGTGCCTCTATACCATTTAGCGGCTCTGCCGTCTATCCCAATATTCATGATGTATCCTTTATTAGTACTCTTCATTTATTATATTAAAATCAATTAACTTTTGTTAATAAAAGAAATAATAGGCACATATAAATAAGAAAGAGGTGAGGAATATGATGAGGGAATTTGAAATTGAAAGACAATTCAATATTAAAATCGAGGTGATTAAAGCTAATAAAGGAATTTACTATTTAAAAACTAATAAGGGTGAGCGATGCCTAAAAAAGATTAATTATGGACCTCAAAAACTTTTGTTTGTTTATGGAGCAAAGGAATATTTAATAAACAATGGTTTTGATAAGGTTGATAGATATTATTTAAATGTTGATGGAGAGCCTTATGCTCTTGTTAATGAAGATATATATACTCTTTCAGAATGGTTAAAAGGAAGGGAATGTGACTTTCATAATATAGAAGAAGTTAAATTAGCAGCTAAAACATTAGCTTCATTTCATGAAGCATCAAAAGGATATGACCCACCAGAAAATTCTAAATTAAAAAGTGATTTAGGAAGATGGCCTCATCTTATGGAAAAAAGAATAAAGTCATTAGATAAGATGAAGGATATGATAAGAAAAAAAGGCAATAAAAAGGATTTTGATTTATTATATTTAAAATCAATGGAATTTTATAAGGAAATGGCAAAAAAAGCATTACAAACATTAAATAACTCTTCTTATTATGAATTATGTGCAGAGGCAGAAAAAGAAAAGGGTTTATGCCATCATGATTATACTTATCATAATATAATATTAGATGATAATAACAATGTAAATGTTATTGATTTTGATTATTGTAAAAGGGAAGTAAGAACTTTTGATATATCAAATTTTATGATAAAGGTTTTAAAAAGAGTAGATTGGGATATTGATTTTGCAAAAGATATATTAGAAGCTTATCAATCTGTATCAAAACTTAACAAAGAAGAATATAAAGTTTTATATGCATATCTTCAATTTCCACAAAGATATTGGAGACTTGCTAATAGGTATTATTATAATGAGGTAAACTGGGGACAAAATACTTTTGCAGGAAAACTTAAGGCAATAATAGATGAAAAGGAAAAGTATTTAGACTTTCTTAATAAATTTAGTAAAGAGTATAATTTAGCATAAGTGTTTATTTTTTTATAACATGGAACTTAAAAAAATTTTAATCATAAGATATTAATAACAATGTAAATATGAGGTGAACATTGTTATGCTTAGTAAAAAGCTTAACAATAAAAAAGATGAAAATAGGTGATTTAGTCGTTAGAAAGTCTTATGATATGGATATTACCTTTAAAATAATGGACATTAAAGAGGAAGAAGGAGAAAAAAAGTATATACTAAAAGGAATAAGCATAAGGATAATAGCAGATTCTAAGGAAGATGATTTAGAAGAAGTTAAAGAAAATTATGTTGGAGAACAGGAAAAGATACTTAATAGTAGAGTTAAAAGTGCTATTAATAGAGCAATTTCAGTTCGTAAGGATGTTTTAAGTTCAAGGGGGAAAAGCAGTAAGATAGAAGTGAAAAATGAGCTTATGTTTGGTAGGCCTGGAAGAATTCTTCATGTAGATGGAGATAAGGAATATATGGAAACTTGTTTAAAGGTATACAAACAACTTCATCTTGATGCTGTAGGAAAAGCAATACCAGAAAGGGAACAACCAAAGGTCATAGTTGACCTTGTAAAAGAAATAAAACCAGATATAGTTGTTTTAACTGGTCATGATGGAGTATTAAAAAGGACAAATGATTATTTAGATTTAAATTGTTATAGAAATTCAAAATATTATATTGAATCAGTAAAGGCATTAAGAAATTATAATGGAAGTTATGATGAATTAGTTATATTTGCAGGAGCTTGTCAAAGTTGCTATGAATGTTTATTAGATTATGGAGCTAATTTTGCATCTAGTCCAAGTAGAGTTCTTATACATTGCCTAGACCCAGTATTTATATGTGAAAAAATAGCCTATACAAGAATTGATGAAGTAGTTTCAATTACTGATGTAATAGATAATACTATTACAGGAATAAAAGGAATTGGAGGGCTTCAAACAAGAGGAAAATATAGAGAAGGCTATCCAAAATCTTCATATATATAATGTTTAAAGCAGATTAAATATATTATTTTCCCTAAATTTTAGTTTTAAAAGTTTAGAGTAAAATAATAATATTTATTCTGCTTTTTATATTATTAAGAAATTATATTATTTTTAAGTTTTAAGGATAATTTGCTATAAAATTTTGAATAAGAAATTAAAAAAATAGTTATAATATAAAAGAATGTTACAAAAAAATTAAAATTATATTGACAAGTATATGCTATGATGATAAAATAGAAATTTTACTTGACTAAATTTGGGATTTGATGTATAATTTTTTATGAGAGAGGCTTTAAAAATATTTATGTAAAAGTAATTATGAGAGGAGGAAATTGCCAAAAAGAGATTTTGGTAATGATATGTTTATGAGAACTATTGCCAATATAAAAAAAGACATAGAAACTCACTTAGGAGAAAAGGTTACTTTAAAAGCTAATGGAGGAAGAAAAAAAATACTCGTAAATAATGGAGTATTAGAGAGTATCTATCCAAGTATATTTGTTATAAGATTGGATAAAGACAATAAAAGAACAGTAACATATAGCTATTCAGATGTATTAACAAATACAGTTCAATTAGTTTTTCCAAACTAAAAATAAACTTCGATTTATTTTAATCGAAGTTTATTTTTTGCATAAAAAAAGAGAAAGATGGTGGGTATCCATCTTTCAACTATGGTATAAAAGGGTATTGAGAATTTATGAGAGGTTATATGGTCAATAACCACTTTTAATATACGACAAATTAGCCTAATTGTCAACAAAATTTACAGAAAAAATAAAATTAATTTATATTGTAATAATTGGAATATTAAAGCTATATAATAATTAATAGATATTATATAGGAGGAGTAATATGGCTAGTATGGATGTAATAAAAGAAAATATACATTTTCAGCAGTTGTTAAAAGAAAATAATTCAAACACTGCTTTAAAGGATGAATATGTTATTCCAGATACACATCCTGATGTAAAAGAATTGTTGAATATAGAAGGAAATACTATAGTAACTAATAAAGAAATATCAGGGGATAAGGTTATCGTTGAAGGGAGAATTGAATACACAGTATTATATATTCCAAGAGAAGATAACTCTAGTATAAATTCTGTAAATTATTCTGAAAACTTCACAAGCTATTTAAATATTGAAGAAGATGAACATAAGGTTATTTGTGAAGTTGAATGTAAAGTTGAACATATTGAAGCCAAAATTATAAATGAAAGAAAGATATCTATTGAAGGAATTGTAAAGTTAGATTGGGAACTTTATAAAAATGTTGATTTCGATTATGTAAAAGATATTGAATGTAGTAATCAAGTTCAAGTTTTAAAGAAGAATGAATCAATAAGTAGACTAACTTCTAATAAAGAAGTAGAGTTAATTGGAAAATCTATGATTAGAATAAGCATGGATAAACCTCAAATAGAAAGAATACTTCAAGTTTCAATGAATATACACAAAAAGGAGATAAAATTAGCTGAAGATAAGGTATATTTAGGTTGTTATTGCAAAGTAAATATTATTTACCTTGGTATGGAGTCTCAAGAATTAATTTCATTAGAAAATGATGTATATATATCAAAAGAGGAAGAAGTTGTAGGAGTAATGCCTGAGATGAATTCTACAATTTTTTATGAAATTGAAAATAAAGATATTGGATTAGAAGATGATGATTTAGGAGAAACTAGAATTATTAATATAGAATTTTTAGTAAGAGCAAATGTAAAAATATTTTCAAGTCAAAGTATAGATGTTATAGAGGATGCATATTCTCCAGTATTCCCATTAGAATTGAAAAAAAATGAATATGAAATAGGAATTGTACATGGAATACAATCTTCTGAAAATATTATAAAGGATAATTTAAATTTAAAAGAAGGAGATTTAAAGCCAGAACATATAATAGGGGTAACAGGCAGAACTATAGCTATAGAAAAAACTATAGCTAATGATAGAATAATTTTAAATGGAAAAATTAATCTTAATATAGTATATAGAACCTTTGATGAAGAAGCTTTATTTCATGCAATAAATGGAGAAATTCCCTTTACTGTTGCAATGGATATGCTAGGAGTAAGAGAAGAAATGAAATCTATTGTAAAATGTGATGTGGAAGATATAGAGGCTTTTATAGAAGCTAATACTATATCTGTTAAAGTAACATTATCAACATTAGCTAAAGTTTTTTATGAAGAGAAAAAGTTTTTTATTTCAGATGCAGTAGAAGGAGAAAACGAAAATGTAGATAAAAATTCAAGCGTTACAATTTATATTGTTAATAAAAATGATACATTATGGAATTTAGCAAAAAAATATAAAACAACTGTTGAGGAATTGGTGCAATTAAATTCAATAGAAAATCCAGACAGTATATATCCAGGAGAAAAACTTATAATTCCAGGAAGAGCCATATTTTAAATAAGAAATTATATTTTAGTTGTTACAAAGAGAAATTTAGTAATATTTCTTTTTGTAGCAACTTTTTTTTACACTATAGGAAATTATGTATTTTGAAACTTTTTTATTTAAAGCTATGAATAATTTATTGAATTAGTGGCAACAATAAAAAATGCATAATATGAGGTGAGAAAAATGAATACTAAATTAAGTGGAAATTTAATAATTATAGGAGGAGCAGAGGATAAAGAAGGTAAAAAAGAAATACTTAACAGAGTATGTGATTGCATAAATAAAGATAATGATACTTTAATAGTAGCTACAGTAGCCACTAAATATCCTGAAGAAGCAGCTAGAAAATATAAAAAAGCTTTTGGAGAAATTGGAGTAAAACATATAGAAATATTAGATATAAGCAAAAGAAAAGATGCCTATAAAAAAGAAAATATATCTTTAATAAAAAAGGCATCTTTAATATTTTTTACTGGTGGAGACCAACTTAAAATTACAAGTTTATTAGGAGGCTCACCAATTTATTCTGCTTTAAAAGAAATATGTGATAAAGGAATATATATTGTTGGAACATCAGCAGGAGCTTCAGTTATGAGCGATACTATGATTATTGATGGAAGTAATAAAGAAGCCCCTAAAAAATGCACATTAGAAATGTCTCCAGGTTTAGGGATTATAAAAAATGTTATTATAGATCAACATTTTGACCAAAGAGGAAGAATTGGAAGATTACTTTCAGGAGTAGCACAAAATCCAGAAATATTAGGCATAGGAATAGATGAAAATACAGCTATTGTAGTTAATAAAGAAGGAGAAATATTAGTTATAGGTGAAGGAGCAGTTTATTTTATTAATGGAAGCGAAATATCATATACAAACGTATCAGAACAAAATAGTGAAGAAGTTTTAAGTATATATAATGTAAAATTACATGTATTGAAAAATGGAAATAGATTTAGTCTTGTAAAAAAGGAACCTTTCGAGGAGGAAATTTTAGAAAATGAAGATAAAAAATCAAAAAATATTTGAAGGAAGGAATATATATTCTCATAAAAAATGTATAAGATTAGATGTAGATTTATGTGGATATTCAGAGGTGCCAAGTAAAGACATAAAAGGCTTTAATGAAGGTTTACTAGAAATACTTCCTGAATTAAGAACTCATAGATGTGGAATAGATGAAGAAGGTGGTTTTGTAAAAAGACTAAAAGAAGGCACATACTTAGCACACATATGTGAGCATATTATACTAGCAATTCAAAATAAATTAGGAATAGATGTAGCCTATGGTAAGTCTAGAGAAATTAAAGGAGATTTTTACTATATAATATTTCAATATGAATATAAAGGTGTAGGAATTGAAAGTGCAAGATTAGCAATAGATACAATTAATTCTTTAATAAAGGGTATAAAATTTGATTTTAATAAAAGAATAAAGTTATTAACAGAAATTTTAAATAATGAAACTATGGGACCAAGTACCAGTGCTATAAAGGATGCAGCTTTAAGATATAATCTTCCTGTATTTGAAATTGGAGATAGTGGTTTTTATCAAATAGGATATGGAAAGCAAGGAAGAATAATTGAAGCAACTATAGGGGCAAATACAAGTTGTGTTGCTACAGATATAGCCTCAGATAAGATATTAACAAAAGAACTTTTAATGCAACAAAATATACCCATAGCAAAGGGCGCAAAAATATATAATGTAATTTCTTTGTTAAAAGAGGGGGAGAAAATAGGATATCCCCTTGTTATAAAGCCACGATTTGGAAGTAAGGGAAATGGAGTAGCTTTAAATTTAAATTCAGATAAAGAACTTATAAAAGCTTATAATCAATTAAAAAATAGTCATAATGACCTTATGATAGAAAAATATGTAGAGGGAAATGATTATAGAGTTTGTGTAGTAAATAATAATGTTGTTGCAGTATCATTAAGAATTCCACCTTTTATTATAGGGGATGGAAAAAATAATATAAAAAATTTAATTAGAATATTAAATTCTGATAATAATAGAGGATATGACCATGAAAAACCATTAACTAAAATAAAGATAGATGAAGAGTTATTAAAATTTTTAGAAAAACAAAATATGAGTCTTTTAAGCATACCTAAAAAGAACCAAAAGATAAAATTAAGAGAAAATGCTAATTTATCTACAGGTGGAATAGCTATAGATTGTACAGATGAAATATCAGAAGAAAATAAAAGTATATGCATTAGGGCAGCTAAAACTATAGGCCTTGATATTTGCGGAATAGATATAAAAACAACAGACATTAAGAAGTCTTTATATGAAAATGGAGTTATTATGGAAATTAATGCAGCACCTGGTATAAGAATGCATCATTATCCTTCAGCTGGAAAAATTCGTGATGTAGGAGAAGCTATATTAAATCTTCAGTATAATGGAGTTCCATATAATATTCCTGTCATTTCAATAACAGGAACTAATGGTAAAACAACAACAACTAGACTTATATCACATGTTTTAAAATCAATGGGCTATAAAGTTGGTATGACTTCTACAGAAGGAACATATATTGATGGAGAATGTATAGAAACTGGGGACAATTCTGGGTATTATAGTGCAAAAACTGTATTATTAAATAAAGATGTAGAAGTAGCTGTGTTAGAAACTGCAAGAGGTGGAATGATAAGAAATGGATTAGCTTATGATGTGGCTGATGTAGCAGTTATAACTAATATTACAGAAGACCATATTGGTATAGATGGAATAGAAGATATGGAAGAGTTAAGCAAAGTAAAAGCACTTGTAGGAGAAGCTGTAAAAGAAGATGGATATGTTGTCATTAATGCAGATGATGAATGGAGTTTAAAGATACTTAATAGAATAAAAAATAAAAAAATCTTCTTTTCAATGAGTAAGGAAAATGAATTAATAAAAAAAGCTATAAATGAAGGAAAAATAGCTATCTATATTGATGAAAATTATTTATATGCTAGTAATAATAAAAGAGAATATAAGATTATAGGAATAAAAAATATTCCTTTAACATTAAATGGTGCTTTAGAATTTAATATACAAAATATTATGGCAGCTTGTGGAGCATTAGTTGGAATGGAAGTTGATTATTGCATGATAGCAAAAGGCTTTAAGACTTTTAAGCTTAATGAAAATTTTAACTTTGGAAGGTTTAATATTTATGATTTAAATGGAGTAAAAGTTATACTTGATTATGGACACAATATAGAAGGATATAGAGCTGTTTTAAAATCTTTAAAAAAGATAAAGGAAAAAAGAATAACAGGAGTTATAGGTATTCCAGGAGATAGAAATGATAATATGGCATTAAATGTAGGAAAACTATGTGGTGAATATATTGATAGAATTTATATAAAAGAAGATAAAGATAAAAGGGGAAGAAAAAAAGAAGAAATAGCAAAGCTTTTAGAAAAGGGAGTACTTTTATCTAAAGAAAAGAAATCCTGTAAAATTATATTAGATGAAGAAGAAGCATTAAAGGAAGCATTAAAAACCTCAGTAAAGGGAGATATAATAATTGTATTTTATGAAAAATTAGAACCTTTAATTGATGTAATAAATCAATATAAAATAGAAACAATAAAAGATAATTTGGCAAGTATATAGAAACGAAAATTGTATATATTGTTAAAAAAATAATATTAGTAGTCATATAAAATAGCTTTTTCTTTTATATTTTTTTTCACTATGATACAATTAGCTTAATGTTAATATTAAGAGAGGTTTGGGAAAAATGGAACAAAAAGCTTATGCAAAAATTAATATAGTTTTAGATGTTGTAGGAAAAAGAGAGGATGGCTATCATTTATTAAAAATGATAATGCAAACTATTGATTTATATGACACAATAAAAATAAAAAAAATAAACTATGGAATAAAAATAAATTGTAATAAAGAATATGTTCCTACAGATGAAAGAAATTTAGCTTACAAGGCAGCAAAATTATTTATGGATACTTATAATATAAACTCTGGAGTGGAAATATATATAGAAAAAAATATACCTGTAGCAGCAGGGCTTGCAGGTGGAAGTACAGATTGTGCAGCAGTTCTTAAAATGATGAATAAAATATTTAATATTAATGCATCTGATGAAGAATTAATGAAACTTGGTGTTAAATTAGGTGCAGATGTTCCATATTGCATTGTTGGAGGAACAGCTCTTTGTGAAGGAATAGGTGAAAAAATTACTAAATTAAAGCCTTTTAAAAATCATATTTTAGTATTAGTAAAACCACCTTTTGGAGTATCTACTAAAGAAGTATATAAAGCATTTGATTTAGAAAAAGTAAGAATTCATCCTGCTACCAGTAGCATAATTGAAAAAATGAAACAAGGTGATTTAAAATTTGTTTCAAACAATATGAAAAATCTATTAGAAAATGTAACATTAAGAAAATATAAAAGTTTAATAGGACTAAAAGAAGAAATGATATCATTAGGTTCAGTTGGAGCTCTTATGAGTGGTAGTGGACCAAGTGTTTTTGGATTTTTTGATGATATAACTAAGGCTCAAAAATGTTATGATAAAATGAAAGAAAAATATACAGATGTATTTATAACTAGAACTATATAAAAAAATAAATATTTTTATGAATAAAAACCTTTTTTGTGGAAAGAATTTTAACTACAAGGGGGTTTTTATTATGAAAAAAATAATAAATATTTTAAGTGTAATATTAATAATAACTTCTATTGGAGCATATGCAAAAAATTATAATAATCCAATAGAAACTGTGTATAATTACCATGATGTAAAAAATTCATTAATAAGATTTCATGTATTAGCTAATAGTGATAACAAAGAAGACCAAAATTTAAAATTAAAAGTAAAAGATGAGGTTATTAACTATTTATATTCCTATTTAAAAGATTCTAAATCTCTAGAAGAATCAAGAAATATATTAAAAGAACAAGAAGATTATGTTAAAGAAATAGCTAATAAAGTAATAAAAGAAAATGGCTTTAACTATAGCATAAAAACTGAGTTAGGATATGAAAATTTTCCAGAAAAATCTTATGGAAGTATAGTTTTACCACAAGGAAAATATGAAGCTTTTAGAATAATAATAGGAAATGGTAAAGGTCATAATTGGTGGTGTGTTATGTTTCCACCATTATGTTTTACAGATGTTACCAAAGGTCAAGTAGAGGAAGAAAAAAGCAAAGAAGAATTAGATGAAGTTATAGAAAAAGAAAAAAAAGAAATTTTAGAAGAAGATAGTAAAAGAAATAATAAAAAAACAAATGAAGAAGATTCTGATAATATAAAAATTAAATTTAAAGTAGTAGAAATTTTTAAAGGTATTGCTAAGAAAAAATAAAAAAGTTATAGTTATGATTTAAAGGTTTATTTTATAAAATAAACAATAAATTAAAAATAAAAGTCAATATAGATAATTTAAACAAAGCAATTTATGGTAAATTAAAAAATCACTTGATAAAAAATAATAATAATCATAAACTATACCTTGTATACTAATTTTTTTTAGGAGGAAAACTTTATGACTAGAGCACTAGCAATGATTTCTGGTGGATTAGATAGCACTTTAGCTGCAAAAATAATAAAAGAACAAGGAATAGATGTAATAGGAATATGTTTTAAATCATATTTCTTTAGTGAAAATAATGCAAAAAGAATGGCAGAACAAATAGGAATAAGATTAGAGGTAGTAGACTTTTCAAAAGAACATTTTGAAATGGTTAAAAATCCCAAACATGGATTTGGTAAGAATATGAACCCATGTATAGATTGCCATGCTATGATGATGAATTATGCAGGAGAACTTTTAAAAAAATTTGAAGCTGATTTTATAATTACAGGAGAGGTTTTAAATCAAAGACCTATGTCTCAAAATAAACAAGCATTAAATACAGTTAAAAAAGAATCTGGTTTTGCAGATAAAATTTTAAGACCTTTATGTGCATTAAACTTAGAACCAACAGAGATGGAAGAAAAGGGACTTGTTCATAGAAATAAGTTACTTAAAATATCAGGAAGAAGTAGAAAAATTCAAATGGAACTTGCTGAAAAGTATGGAATAAAAGATTATCCATCACCAGCAGGAGGATGTAAGCTTACAGAACCTAATTATGCAATAAGATTAAAAGATGCATTAACAAGAAATGAAGACTTATCTGAAAAAGAAATTGAACTATTAAAGTATGGAAGACATTTTATAAGTGAAGATAACACAAAATTAATAGTAACAAGAAATGGTGAAGAAGGAGAACAAATAAAAGACTTATTAGATGAAAATGATACAGTCTTTTTAGCTTCTAAATTTAATGGACCTACAGGTATAATAAGTGGAAATTATACAGAAAAGGATAAGGAGCTTATAAGTAAAATAGTTGCAAGATATGGAAAAGGAAAAAATGAAGAAGAAGTTGAAGTTAAGTATGGAATTAATGGAAAGCAATTTAAAAATTCAATAAAAGTAAAACCAGCTTCTGAAGAAGAAATAAACAAGTATTTACTTCAATAAAAATTAGGGGGCCATATTAACAATGGGAAAAAAGGCAATAATAAGTGTTATAAGTAATGCTAATATTGAAGAGGATGATATGATAGAAGTAGTATCTCCTGGAAGCTTTGAAAAAATAGAAGATGGATTTAAAGCTACTTATGAAGAAACAGAAATTTCTGGAATGGAAGGTACAACTACAATACTTACAATAAAAGAAAATCAAGTAATACTAGAAAGAGAAGGTACAACTTCTACAAAAATGATATTTAAAGAAGATGAAGATTCTATAGTATTATATAATACTCCTTATGGAATGTTAGAAATTGCTATTAGCACTAATAATTTAGATGTTAAAATAGATGAAGATGGTGGAAAGCTTGATATAGAATATGAAATGTCAGTTTATGGACAACCACCTTTTAATACAAAATTATCTTTAAGTATCAAAGTGCAAGAATAAAACAAAAAAGACTATTAAGTAATGGATATAAATTCCATTACTTAAGGTCTTATTTATTAAAAAATTAATTGGTCTAAAGAAAGTATAAAATTTTAGTAAATGTAATCATTTGGAAGTTTGCTAAAATAAAGATAAAAAGTTATAATAAATATAACATAGTCTTAATATCTCTATATTCATTTCAGTAATATCCAAACTTATTTCAATTTTACATAAATATAAACACAAATACTATTTTGGAGGTGTATTATTTTGACAAAAGAACAATATAATAGTATGACTTTAGTACAGCTAAAAGAAATAGCTAAAGAATTAGGTATTAAAAATATATCTAAGTTAAAAAAAAGTGAATTAATAGAAGAAATATCAAAGTTAAAAATAAATAGCATAAATAAAAATGGCGTAATACTTACTGAAAAAATAGCACCTAAAACAGTTCAACCAACAGAAAATAAAAATATAACAAGTAATAAAAATGAAACAAAAACTGAAAAAAAAGAAGAATTAAAAAATATGATTAATGATTCTAATGGTGCTAGAGGTATATTAGAGATATTAGAAAATAATAGTTTTGGTTTTTTAAGATGTAAAAATTATCTTACAAGTAGCGAAGATATATATGTATCTCCAGCTCAAATAAGAAGATTTAATCTTAAAACTGGAGATGAAATAATAGGAAAAGTAAGGGAAGCTAAAGAAGGCGAAAAGTTTAAAGCCTTATTATATGTAGAAAAGGTAAATGGAGAACATCCTGAAAAAGCAATTGGAAGAAAAAACTTTGAAAATCTTGTACCTATATATCCAAATGAAAGAATAAAGTTAGAAACAAGTTCTTCAGATTTATCTTCAAGACTTATGGATATAATATGTCCAATTGGAAAAGGACAAAGAGGGGTAATAGTAGCACCACCTAAAGCAGGTAAAACAACTCTTTTAAAGAAAATAGCTCAAAGCATATCAACTAATAATCCAGAAATTGTATTATTGGTTCTTTTAATTGATGAAAGACCAGAAGAAGTTACAGACATGCAAAGAAGTATAAGTGGAGAAGTTATCTATTCTACTTTTGATGAAGAGCCACAAAATCATGCAAAGGTTTCTCAAATAGTTTTAGAAAGAGCAAAGAGAATTGTAGAGCAAGGTAAAGATGTAGTTATTTTATTAGATAGTTTAACTAGATTATCAAGAGCATATAACTTAACAGTTACTCCAAGTGGAAGAACATTATCAGGTGGTTTAGACCCATCAGCATTGATAATGCCAAAAAAATTCTTTGGAGCTGCAAGAAATATAGAAAATGGCGGAAGCTTAACAATATTAGCAACTGCTCTTGTAGATACAGGTTCAAGAATGGATGATATGATTTTTGAAGAATTTAAAGGTACAGGAAATATGGAAGTACATTTAGATAGAAAGCTTCAAGAAAGAAGAATATTCCCAGCAATAGATATATATAAATCAGGTACAAGAAAAGAAGATTTACTTCTTTCTGAAGATGAAAAAGAAGTAGCATATGCTATAAGAAAACAAATGTACAAAGATGGTAATATAGAAAATATAACTGAAAATATTATAAATATTTTATCTAAAACTAAAAATAATGAAGAGTTTATAAGAACTTTTCAAAAGAAAAAATAGAAAAGAAAAAGGAAAGACTAAGTCTTTCCTTAAATTTCTTACTTAAGATTAAATCTCTTATTGAACTTGTCAACTCTACCGCCAACATCAATGATTTTTTGCTTACCAGTGAAGAATGGGTGGCACTTAGAGCATATTTCTACTTTTAGTTCATCTTTAACAGAACCTGTTACAAAAGTATTTCCACATGCACACTTAACTACTGCTTCATGGTTATAATTTGGATGTATGCCTTGTTTCATTAATTTCACCTCTTTCAATAAAAATCTTCAAAACGAAAATTTATTTAAACAACTATTATAATATAGCATACAAGTTAATTACAGTCAATATAAGTATGAAATAAAAAATATGTGTAAAATAAAAATTTCTTTTTATGTAAAAAATATAATGTTATAATAAAAAATCATACTATCTCTTTTAGTAGCTTTAAGAAAGGTTGATATAATAGTAAAAAAAGAGGATAATGTAAAAGAAAAAGTAATTTGTAAAGGTGTGTGAGAATTTTGAAAAAGTGTAATGTGGGAGGTCAGGCAATTATAGAAGGCGTAATGATGAAGGGCGCTAAATGTACTGCAATGGCTGTAAGAAAGCCAAATGGAGAAATAGAAATTAAAAGGGAAGAAAATAAGTCTATAATAAAAAAATATAAGTTTTTAAATGTACCTTTTGTAAGAGGAATATTTGTATTAATAGAATCTCTTATATCTGGTATGAAAGCATTAAATTATTCTGCAAGTTTTTTTGATGATGAAGAGGAAGAAAACTCAGAACCTTCTAAATTTGATATTTGGGTAAATAGCAAATTTGAAAAGTTAGAGAAAAAGTTTGGAGAAGAAAAAATAATGAATGCTATATCTGGTGTTTCCATTGCAATAGGAGTATTAATGGCAGTAGTATTATTTATGATTATTCCTACTTTTATAGCATCATTTTTTAAAGGATTTGTTCAAAATGCAATAATACTTAATTTTATAGAGGGAGTTGTAAAGGTAGCAATTTTAATTACATATATGTGGTTAATAGGAAAAATGGATGATATGAATAGAATGTATAAATATCATGGTGCAGAACATAAAACTATATTTTGTTATGAAAATGAAAAACCATTAACAGTTGAAAATGTTAAAGAGTTTACAAGATTTCATCCAAGATGTGGAACTAACTTTTTATTTTTAACAATGTTTGTAAGTATAATAGTATATGCTTTTACTGGTTGGGGAAGTATAGTTCAAAGAGTAATATTTAGAATAATTTTACTTCCAATTGTTGCAGGAATAACTTATGAAGTAATAAGATGGCTTGGAAAAAATAATAGTAAATTTGCAAAAATAGTTGCATATCCAGGGTTAAAGCTTCAAGAATTAACTACAAGAGAGCCAGATGCAGACCAAATAGAAGTGGCAATAGCATCATTAAAAGCAGCAGAAGGAATTGATGAAAAAGAAGTTTCAGAAAAAGAGTGTATTTAGGAGGAAAAATGAATATAGGTTCTTTATTAAATTTATCTACTAAAATGCTTAATTCAAAAAATATAGATACAGCAAGATTAGATTCTCAACTTATATTAGGAAAGGTATTAAATAAAGATAAAATTTATTTAATAGTAAATAGTAATGAAGAAGTAGAAGAAAAGGATAAAGAGGAATTTTTAAAACTTATAAATAAAAGAATGGAAAATATGCCTGTAAGATATATTTTAGGAGAAGTAGATTTTATGGGACTAGATTTTTATATAGAAGAAGGGGTTCTTATTCCTAGAAGTGATACTGAGGTTTTAGTAGAGGAAGTCTTAAAAATTATAGATAAAGACAAAGAATTAAAAGTTTGTGATTTATGTTCAGGAAGTGGGGCAATAGGAATTTCTCTTGCACATTATAGAAAAAATATAATGGTAGATTTAATTGACTTTTATGAAAAGCCAGAAAAGATTTCTAAAAAAAATATTGTTAGAAATAATTTAGAAAATAAAGTAAAATTCATAAAAAGTGATTTGCTTAAAGAGCCTATAAAAGAGCTAAAAAAATATGATATTATTGTTTCTAACCCTCCATATATAAAAGAAGATGTAATAGATACTCTTATGAATGATGTAAAAAACTATGAGCCAAGAACTGCTTTAAGTGGAGGCCATAGTGGATTAATTTTTTATGAAAGAATAGTAGAAGAAAGCAAAAAAGCTTTAAAAGAAAATGGAATACTAGCTTTTGAAATAGGATATGATCAAGGTGTTTCTGTAAGTAATATTATGAAAAACAGTGGATACATAGATATAAACGTAGTGAAAGACTTGGCAGGATTAGACAGAGTAGTAATTGGAAGGTTTTCACCTTGATTAAATAGAAAACTATATGATATAATAATTAAATGTGAAAAAATAAATTACGGAGTGATAACATGTTATTAGATAAATTAGCATTTATAGAAAATAAATATGATGAATTATCTGTAAAAATAAGCGATCCTTCTATAATGGCAAACCAAAATGAATGGAGAAAGCTATGTAAGGAACATGCTGAATTAGAAGTTATAGTTAATGCATATAGAGAGTATAAGAAAGTTGTAGAAGATTTAGAAGCAGATAAAGAAATGCTTCATGAAGAAACAGATAAAGAAATGAAGGAAATGCTTCATGAAGAAATATCTGATTTAACTGAAAAAGAAAAAGAATTAGATAAGCAAATACAAATATTATTATTACCAAAAGACCCTAATGATGATAAGAATGTTTTTGTAGAAATAAGAGGTGGTGCAGGTGGTGAAGAAGCTGCTTTATTTGCATCAAATTTATTTAGAATGTATACAAGATATGCAGAAAACAACAGATGGTCAGTTGAAGTTATGAGCTTAAACGAAACTGATATTGGTGGAATAAAAGAAGTTGTATTTATGATAAAGGGTTCAGGAGCTTATTCAAAGCTTAAATATGAAAGTGGAGTTCATAGAGTACAAAGAGTTCCAGATACAGAATCAAGTGGAAGAATACATACATCCACAGCTACAGTAGCAGTTCTTCCAGAAGTAGATGATGTAGATATAGAAATAAATGAAAAGGACTTAAAAATAGATGTATTTAGAGCTTCTGGTAATGGAGGACAATGTGTTAATACTACAGATTCAGCTGTTAGAATGACTCATATACCTACAGGATTAGTAGTTTCATGTCAAGATGAAAAATCACAGTTAAAAAATAAAGAAAAAGCTTTAAAAGTATTAAGAGCAAGACTTTATGAACAAGCAGAAGCTGAAAGAGCTGCTGGAATAGCTGAAGATAGAAAGAGCCAAGTTGGAACTGGGGATAGAAGTGAAAGAATAAGAACATATAACTATCCACAAGGAAGAGTTACTGATCATAGAATAGGATTAACTTTATATAAACTTGAATCTTTCTTAGATGGAGATTTAGACGAAGTTATAAATGCATTAATTACTGCAGATCAAGCAGAAAAGATGAAGAACATGGGAAATATAGATATGTAACATAAAAATAGGCCTTGCATTAAAGAATGTAAGGCTTTTCTTTTAACTGGAGGGCTTATTAATGGATATATATAAGGCTATAAAAGTGGAAAAAAAGTCTTTAAAGAGATTTTATAGGCTAATGATAATATTATTTATAGGATTGCCCCTTTCAGTATATTTAACAGGAGTAAAATCAATATTTTACTTAGTTTATTTGTTAATAATAGAACTTTTGATTATTGCTGCAGTTATAAATAAGTTAAATTATTATTCATTAAAATATAACTATAATGCAAATAAACTTAATATAACAAATGGATTGTTTGCTAATAATAGTTTAATTTTATGTGATAAAGTAGTTTTAGTTCATACAGAAAAAATGGAAAGTGATATGGAAATAATTATAATAAGTACTATGAGTTTTAGAAATAAAAGTTTAAGACCCATAGTAAAGGGCTTTTTAAAAAAATATCCTAAAGTACAGGAAGAACTTAAAAAAGTATCAAACTATGATAATCAGAAAAAATATTATTTTCAAATTATAAGAAAGGGAGGATTAAGTAAATATTTATTATTAGATACTATATATAAAAATTGCGTTAAAGCTATTTATACAAATGATTGTATTGAAAATATAAAAATAGCAAGAGGACAGATTTTAGTATAAAAAGGAAGGATTATTTTGGAAACTGAAATAGAATTAATCAAAGATATTAATAAAGATAATTATCTTATAGAAAAAGCAGCAAAAGTGATAAAAGATGGAGGAATTGTGGCATTTCCTACAGAAACTGTTTATGGACTAGGAGCTAATGCATTAAATGAAGAGGCAGTAAAGAAAATATTTGAAGCTAAAGGAAGACCACAGGATAATCCATTAATAATTCATGTTTCAAATAAAAATCTAGATAAATATGTTAAAGATATACCAGAATGTGCAAAAATAATGATGGAAAAGTTTTGGCCAGGACCACTTACAATAATTTTAAATAAAAAGGATATAATTCCAAATGTAACAAGTGCAAATTTAGAAAGTGTAGGTGTAAGAATGCCAAGGGAGCCTATTGCATTAAAGTTAATAGAAATGTGTGGAGTACCAATAGCAGCACCTTCAGCTAATATAAGTGGAAGACCTAGTCCAACTGATGTGGAAAGATGTATAGAAGATTTAAATGGAAGAGTAGATTTTATACTTGGAGGAAACAAGAGTAAAGTTGGAGTTGAATCAACTATTGTAGATTGTACTGTAAATCCTCCAGTTATTTTAAGACCAGGAGGAATTACTCTTGAAATGCTTAAAGAAATAGACCCTAAAATAGAGATAGATAAAGCTATATTATCAAAACCAACAGAAGATTTTAAACCAAAGGCTCCTGGAATGAAGTATAGACATTATGCTCCAAAGGCAAAGGTTAGAATAGTTTTAGGAGAAAATAAAAAAGTAGTTGAAAAAATCAATGAAATGATACACAATTATATAGAAGAAGGTAAGCGTGTAGGGGTGCTTGCTTCAGAAGAAAATAATAAAAAATATATAAGTAAAGATGTAATAACATTAGGAAGTAGTAAAGATTTATCCATAGTAGCTCAAAATTTATTTGAAGCTTTAAGAAGTTTTGATGATAAGGGTGTGGATATAATTTTATCTGAGGCCTTTGAAGAAAAAGGCATTGGAATTGCTGTTATGAACAGATTAAAAAAAGCAGCAGGATATGATATAACTAACATTTAAATTTTTGGAGGTTAAGTAATTATGAAGATAGCATTAGGATGCGATCATGGTGGAATTAATTTAAAAAAGGAAATAGCTAAATACTTAGAAAGTGAAGGATATGAATTTAAAGATTTTGGAACATACACTACAGATTCTTGTGATTATCCAGATTATGCTCTTCCAGTAGCAGAAGCTGTTGCAAATAAAGAATTCGATTTTGGAATACTAATTTGTGGAACAGGAATTGGAATTGGAATTGCTGCAAATAAAGTTCCAGGAATAAGAGCTGCATTATGTTCTGATACATTTAGTGCTCATGCAACAAGACAACATAATGATGCTAATATTTTAACAATGGGAGAAAGAGTAGTTGGTCCAGGTCTTGCTATAGATATAGTAAAAACATTTTTAAATTCTTCATTTGAAGGAGATAGACACATAAAAAGAATAAATAAAATTACTGAAATTGAGAAAAAATATAATAAATAATAATCTTACGGAGGACATAAAAATGGGAAAAATAGTAGAAATGAATCACCCATTAATTCTACATAAATTATCTATAATAAGAAAAAAGGAAACTAGCACTAAGGATTTTAAACAATTAGTAAATGAAGTTGCTATGCTTATGGCTTATGAAGTAACAAAAGATTTTGAACTTGAAGATGTTGAAATAGAAACTCCAGTATGTAAAACAACTTGCAAAATGTTAAAAGGTAAAAAGACAGCAATAGTTCCTATATTAAGAGCAGGACTTGGAATGGTAGATGGAATGCTTGAAATTATGCCATCAGCTAAAATTGGTCATATAGGGTTATATAGAGATGAAGAA
This sequence comes from uncultured Clostridium sp., assembly GCA_900539375.1. Classification (GTDB taxonomy): domain Bacteria; phylum Bacillota; class Clostridia; order Clostridiales; family Clostridiaceae; genus Clostridium. Next base: position 41,893 of record UQBY01000017.1, read on the forward strand.
ACATTAAAACCAGTAGAATATTTTTGTAAGCTTCCTAAAGATATTGGAGAAAGAGAGATAATTGTAGTTGATCCAATGCTTGCAACAGGTGGCTCAGCTATTGATGCATTAAATATGCTTAAAGAAAAAGGAGCTAAAAAGCTTAAGTTTGCATGTCTTATTGCAGCACCAGAAGGAGTAGAAGCACTTAAAGCCGCTCATCCAGATGTAGATGTATATATAGGAAATATAGATGAAAAATTAAATGAAAATGGATATATAGTGCCAGGTCTTGGTGATGCTGGAGATAGATTATTTGGAACATTTGAAGAATAGTTATAAAGAAAAAAGTCAGAAATTTAATTTCTGGCTTTTTTCTTTTAAAAATATTGGAGATAGTACAAGATAAGTATATAATATATTTAATCTTGTAATTTTTTTTGGAGGAAGTTATGAATAGAAGAGATAAAGATAATTACTATTTAGATATTGCAGAAACAGTATCAGAAAGAGGGACCTGTATAAGAAGAAATTATGGTTCAATAATAGTAAAAAATGATGAAATTATATCTACTGGATATACAGGAGCACCAAGAGGAAGACAAAATTGTATTGATAGAAAAGTTTGTATAAGAGAAGAATTAAAGGTGGCAAGGGGAACTCATTATGAGTTATGCAGAAGTGTACATAGTGAAGCAAATGCAATAATAAGTGCATCAAGAAGAGATATGATAGGTGCAACTTTATACTTAGTTGGAAAAGATGCAAAGACAAAAGAATATATTCAAAATGCTAATTCTTGTTCAATGTGCAAAAGAATGATAATAAATTCAGGAATAGAAAAGGTTGTTATAAGAGATAGTAAAAATGAGTATAGAACAATATATGTAAAAAGCTGGATTGAAGAGGATGATTCTATAATGATGGTAAAAGAATTAGGATATTAAGCAAGGAGGAAAAACTTTGAAGAAAATTATAACTATATTTGGAACAAGACCAGAGGCTATAAAAATGGCTCCATTAGTGAAGGAATTAGAAAAAAGAGAAGGAATTGAATCAAAAATATGTGTAACTGCACAACATAGAGAAATGTTAGACCAGGTTTTAGAGTTATTTGATATAAAGCCTGATTTTGATTTAAATATTATGAAAACAAAGCAAAGCTTAACTGGAATTACAAATAGAATTTTAGAAGGACTTGAAACTATTTTTAAAGAAGAAAAACCAGATATGATATTAGTCCATGGAGATACAACTACTACATTTTCAAGTGCTTTAGCAGCATACTATCAACAAATTAAAGTAGGCCATGTAGAAGCTGGATTAAGAACTTTTAATAAATATTTTCCTTTTCCAGAAGAAATGAATAGAAAGCTTACAGGAGCAATTTCAGACCTTCATTTTTCACCTACAAAGGGAGCAAAAAATAATTTGCTTAGAGAGGGAATAGATGAAAAGAGCATTTATATAACTGGAAATACTGTAATAGATGCAATGCTTCATACAGTTGAAGATAATTATGTTTTTGAAAATGAAGAACTAAATAAAATAGATTTTAAAAATAAAAAAGTAATAATGATAACAGCCCATAGAAGAGAAAATTGGGGAGAAGGAATATCTAATATATGTGAAGCTTTAAATGAAATAGTAGATAAAAACAAAGATGTAGAACTTGTATATTTAGTTCACTTAAATCCAATTGTTAAAGACATGGTTTATGAAAAATTAGGTGGAAAAGAGAGAATACATTTATTAAATCCATTAGATACAAAGGAAACTCATAATTTAATGAATAAATGTTTTATGGTAATGACAGATTCAGGTGGATTACAAGAAGAAGCACCTCATTTAGGAAAACCAGTATTAGTATTAAGAGATGTTACTGAAAGACCAGAAGCAGTTGAATATGGAACTGTAAAATTAGTTGGAACAGATAAGGAAAAAATAATAAGAGAAGGAAATGAATTAATAAATAATAAAGAAGCATATGAAAAAATGAGCAAAGCAGTAAATCCATATGGAGATGGAAAGGCATCTGAAAGAATATGTGATGCTATAATGAAATATTTTAACCTAAGTAAAAAGGATGTTGAAGAATTTAACAGATAACTTTAGGTTCTTTTTGACAAAATCTATTGAAAAAAACTATATAAATGATATAATAAAAATATGTTAATAATTTAACGAACAAAAATCATAAATATATGTGAATATTTAGGAGGTATTTTATAATGAGAGAAGTAGTTATTGCAAGTGCAGCTAGAACAGCACTAGGTTCTTTTGGTGGATCACTTAAGGATGTTCCAGCAACAGAATTAGGAGCAATAGTAATTAAGGAAGCTATAAAGAGAGCTGGAATTAAAGGTGAACAAGTTGAAGAAGTAGTAATGGGAAATGTTATTCAAGCAGGACTTGGACAAAACCCAGCTAGACAAGCAACTTTAAAGGCTGGTCTACCAAATGAAGTTCCAGCAATGACAATAAATAAAGTTTGTGGTTCTGGTTTAAGATGTGTAGCTTTAGCAGCTCAAATGATAAAAGCAGGAGATGCTGATATAGTAGTAGCTGGTGGTATGGAAAACATGTCAGCTGCACCATATGTATTAGATAAAGCTAGATGGGGACAAAGAATGGGAGATGGAAAGCTAGTAGACGCTATGATAAAAGATGGTCTATGGGATGCTTTCAACAACTACCACATGGGTGTTACAGCTGAAAACATAGCTAAAGAATGGAATTTATCAAGAGAAGAACAAGATGCTTTTGCAGCAGCTTCTCAACAAAAAGCAGAAGCAGCTATAAAGGCTGAAAAGTTCAAAGATGAAATAGTTCCTGTAGTTATACCTCAAAGAAAGGGAGAACCAAAGGTATTTGATACTGATGAATTCCCAAGATTTGGAACAACTACTGAAACATTAGCAAAATTAAGACCAGCATTTATAAAAGATGGTACAGTTACAGCTGGTAATGCTTCAGGAATCAATGATGGAGCAGCAGCATTTGTTGTTATGAGTGCTGAAAAAGCAGAAGAATTAGGAATTAAGCCAATGGCTAAGATAGTTTCTTATGGTTCTAAGGGATTAGATCCAGCAATAATGGGATATGGACCATTTCATGCAACTAAGAAAGCTTTAGAAATAGCTGGATTAACAGTTGATGATTTAGACCTTATTGAAGCAAACGAAGCATTTGCAGCTCAAAGCTTAGCAGTTGCTAAAGACCTTAAGTTTGATATGTCAAAGGTTAATGTTAACGGAGGAGCTATAGCACTTGGACATCCAGTTGGAGCTTCAGGAGCTAGAATTCTTACAACATTACTTTATGAAATGGAAAAGAGAGATGCTAAGAAAGGTCTTGCTACTTTATGTATAGGTGGCGGAATGGGAACTGCTCTTATAGTTGAAAGAGCTTAGTTTTAAGCAAAAAAAGAGGAGCTAATTTAGCTCCTCTTTTTTTATAATAATTTTAGCAAGTAAATTTTTTATAAAAAATATTTGGAGAGTTTGTTTAATGAAAAATAATAGAATGTCTAGAAGAAAAAAGATTATAAGAAGACGAAGGATAACAGTAGGAATAATAGGAGGATTTTTATTATTATCTATAGGTTTTACAAGCTATAAAATTTTAAATAAAAGTAGTACAAAAAACAATGTATCAAAAGAGGATAATAACAAAATAGAAAACGTTAACACAAAAACACCAGAAGTAGAAAAGAAGGAAATATTAATAACTTCTGCTGGAGATTGTACATTAGGAACTGATACTAGTTTTGGTTATGAAGGAAGCTTTCAATATGAATTAGACATTTATAATAATGATTATTCTCATATTATGAGTAATGTAAGAAGTATATTTGAAAATGATGATTATACAATAGTTAATCTTGAGACAACATTTACTGAAAGTAATATTAAAGCTTACAAAGGAGAAGGTATTGTATATAATTTTAAAGGACCAAAAGAATATGTAAATATACTTACATCATCATCTATAGAAGGAGTAACAGTTTCTAATAATCATATTTATGATTATGGAGAAGAAGGATTTAGAGATACTATTGATACATTAAGAGAAAATAATTTAGATTATTGTGGAGAAGGCTATAAAATATTAAAAGAAATAAAAGGAATAAAGATAGGATTTTTAGGTTATCAAGGCTGGATAGATTCAGAAGAATTAAGAAATACTATAAAAGAAGATATTAAGCAATTAAGAGATAATGGAGCTAAAATAATAATTCCATATTTTCATTGGGGAGAAGAAAAAGCATTTAAACCAAATGAAACACAAATGAATTTAGCAAGATATTCAATAGATAGTGGAGCAGATATGGTTTTAGGTTCTCATTCTCATGTTATTGGAACATTAGAAAATTATAAAGGAAAATTAATAGCTTATAGCTTAGGAAATTTTAGCTTTGGAGGAAATTTTAATCCTTTTGACAAAAGAACATTTATTTTACAGTCAAAATTCGACTTTGAAAATGAATCAGTTGTTAAAATTCAACATAAAATAATACCTACATTAATTTCTTCAGTAGAGTATAAAAATGATTATGTTCCAACCCCAGTAGAAGGAAATATAAAGGAAGAGATAATAAGTACTTTAAATGAGTTATCTCCTACTATGAAAGGTATTATAACTAATGATTTTTTTAGCCTAGAATAGTAAAAAAAAATAAATTTTTATACATAAAATAAGCAAAAATATGAATAATTATTATAAAAACATGTCAAATATTTAGTAAGGAAAACTATTAAAGAAAATAAAAAAATTAAAAAAATAAAAAAACTGACTAATATTCAGAAAATGAAAATGTTATCAAGCATGTGAATAAAATTATGTAATTATCGCAAAATTCTAAAAAATGATTTTGAAGAAAAAAAATTATTTATAAGTGAAGCATTTGATAAATTAGAAGAGATTGGATAAGTAAAATGAAGAAATATTAGTCATAATTTAAAAAACTAAATAAATTTGCCTATATTTGAGCTAAAATTAAAGTTACTTAAAATTAAGGAGGAGATTATAATATGAGTGTCAAAGACGAGGAGAGAGTTTAATGAATAAAGATATGAATAAGTTAAAGTCAAAAATCACAAAATATGATATAGGTATTGGGCTATTTATATTTTTATTCATTGGATTGTTTATCTCAAAGAAAACTGCAGTGATTTATATGTTTGGTGTTGTAATAGCTCTTATTAATTTTTTAATAAGTATGTATGCTACATATAAGTGGATGGGTACTAAAAATGACATTGTACTTATGTTAACAGTATTAAGAGTTTTAGTTGTAGTAGCTTGTGTCCTTCCTTTTATACATAATATTAATTTGGTTATAGCATATGTTAGTGGACTTATTACACATTCAATATTATTAATCTGTTGCGGTGTAAACAGAAAGGGGTGTGATTAGTTTTGGAGGAAGCTAAAATTTATTATTCCTTTAAAATAGGAAATTTCCCAGTAAACATAACATCTGATATTATTGTTCAATGGGCAGTTATCTTAGTTATTGGAATAGTCGCCTACCTTTTAACAAGAAATCTTAAAAGAGTGCCAGATAAAAAACAAATAGTTTTAGAAACTATTTACAATTATGTAGAAAATCTTGTTAAGAGTAATATGGGAGAAAGTTTTATGACTTATTTACCATATGTAGGAACCTTGGTGGTGTACCTATTGTCATTAAATTTACTAGGACTTATAGGAATTGAACCCCCTACCAAAAACTTAAGTGTTACATTGGGTTTAGGTATTACATCATTCTTGGTGATAAATGGAACGGCAATAAAAAGAAATGGTATTGGAGGATATGCAAAAGGACTTGCTTCTCCATATGCACTTATGTTGCCACTTAACATTTTGGAAAGAGTAACATTACCAATATCTTTGGCACTTCGACTATTTGGTAATATGTTAGCAGCTACTTTACTTATAAGCTTAATTTATCAAGGATTAAGTTCTATAAACTTTTTTGCTCAAATAGGTCTTCCAATAGTAGCACATGCATATTTTGATTTGTTTGATGGAACAATTCAAATGTTGGTTTTCACAATGTTAACAGTAGTTTATATCAAAATTATATCAGACGAACATTAATTTTAAATTTAAGGAGGAAAACAAAATGGATTTATCAGTAATAGGAGCAGCTATAGCTGCATTATCAGGTATTGGAGCAGGAGTAGGAATAGGTATTGCAACAGGAAAGGCAACAGAATCAATAGCAAGACAACCAGAAGCAGCAGGAAAAATTCAAAGTGCTTTAATATTAGGTGCTGGTCTTTCAGAAGCAACAGCAATTTATGGTTTAATAGTAGCATTAGTATTAATCTTTGTTAAATAGAAAATACTAAGTGGCTCCGAAGGGAGGTAAATGTAAATGGATATAGATCCTTCAGTTGTTATTGCAACCATGATAAACTTTGTTATATTTATCCTAATATTAAAACATTTCTTTTGGGATAAAATACAAAAAGTTATTCAAGAAAGACAAGATTATATTGAAGAGCAATTAGATAAGGCAGAAGAGGATTCTCAAAAAGCTAGATTATATTTAGTAGAAAATGAAAGAATACTAAAAAATTCTAGAGAAGAGGGTAAAAAGATTATAGAAAAAAGAAAAAGTAAAGCAAATAAAGTTTATAGTGAAATAGTTAGTGATGCTAATAAAGAAGCTAGTTTAATTTTAGATAGAGCTAGATTAGAAATTGAAAGAGAAAAAGAAAAAGCTCAATATGAAATAAAAAAGCAAGCTGTAGATTTAGCTATTGAATTATCAACAAAAGCTTTAGAGGAAAAAGTTGAAGAAACAAAGCAAAGGGAATTAATAAATGACTTTATTACTAAGGTAGGTAGATAAATATGTATGAATATTTAGATAAACGATATGCTCTTGCTTTATATCAGGTTGCAGAAGAAAAAGGAAAAGTAGAAGAGTATTTAAATGACCTTAGAGAAATTTGCGATTTAATAGATAATAATAAAGACTTTTATGAAGTAATAAAACATCCTCAAATAAGTACAAGAAAGAAAAAACAAACATTTATTAACATATTTAAAGGGAAAATAGATGAAGAATTATTATCTTTCTTATTAATACTTATAGAAAAGGATAGAATGTTATTCTTAAGAGAAAAACTTAATGAAATGGAAAAAATCCATTTAGAAAAAAATAATACATTAGTTGCAGTAGTTAAATCAGCTATTCCTTTATTAGAAAGTGAAGTTGAAGAACTAAAAAGCAAACTAGAAAATAAATATAATAAACATATTATTGTTAAAACAGAAATAGATAAAAGTCTTTTGGGTGGAGTTTATGTAAGAGTTGGGAATGATGTTATAGATGGTACTGTAAAATCTAAACTTGACGAGATGAAAGACATAATTCTTAAGAAATAGAGGTGAGTTCATGAATATAAAACCAGAAGAAATAACTTCTATCATAAAAAAAGAAATTGAAAAATATGAAAAACATATAAAAACAGTAGACTCTGGTACAATAATTCAAATTGGAGATGGAATTGCTAGAGTATATGGATTAGATGATTGTATGGAAGGTGAACTTCTAGAATTCCCTAATGATGTATATGGAATGGCTCTTAATCTTGAACAAGACAATGTAGGATGTGTTTTGTTAGGACCTGAAGAAGGTATAAAAGAAGGAGACATAGTAAAGAGAAGTAATAAGATAGTTCAAGTGCCTGTTGGAGAAGAATTAATAGGAAGGGTAGTAAATTCATTAGGAGCTCCTATTGATGGAAAAGGTCCAATAAATACAACTAAAACTAGACCTATAGAAGTACCAGCACCATCAATAATAGAAAGAAGTTCAGTTAATGAACCTTTACAAACTGGTATTAAGGCAATAGATACTATGATACCAATAGGAAGAGGACAAAGAGAACTTATAATAGGTGATAGACAAACTGGTAAGACAGCAATAGGAATAGACACTATAATAAATCAAAAGGGAAAAGATGTTATATGTATATATGTTGCTATAGGTCAAAAACAATCTACAGTTGCACATATAGTAAATACATTAACTGAAATGGGAGCAATGGACTATACAATAATAGTTAGTTCAACAGCAGCAGAATCAGCTCCACTTCAATATTTAGCACCTTATGCTGGTTGTAGTATGGGAGAATACTTTATGCATGAAGGTAAAGATGTATTAATAATATATGATGACTTATCTAAGCATGCAGTTGCTTATAGAGCAATGTCATTACTTCTTAAAAGACCACCAGGAAGAGAAGCTTATCCAGGAGATGTTTTTTACATACATTCAAGATTACTTGAAAGAGCAGCAAAGCTTGCACCAGAATATGGTGGTGGTTCATTAACAGCTCTTCCAATAATAGAAACTCTTGCTGGAGATGTAACAGCATATATTCCAACAAATGTAATATCAATTACAGATGGACAAATATTCCTTGAGTCAGATTTATTCTACTCAGGACAAAGACCAGCAGTTAACGCCGGTATATCAGTATCAAGAGTTGGTGGTAGTGCTCAAATAAAGGCTATGAAGAGTGTTACAGGTACTTTAAGACTTGAATTAGCACAATATAGAGAACTTGCAGCATTTACTCAATTTGGTTCTGATTTAGATGCAGATTCTTCTAGAAGACTTGAAAAAGGAAAGAGATTAATAGAGGTATTAAAACAAGACCAATATCAACCTATGCCTGTAGAAAAGCAAGTTGCAATTGTTTATGCAGCAGTTAATAATTTCCTTTCAGATATTAAAGTTAGTGATATTAGAAAATTTGAAAAAGAATTTTTAGAATATATGGATACTCATCATAGAGACTTATTAAAATCAATTGTTGATGGAAAAGTTTTAACAGATGAAATTAAAGAAGAATTAGAAGTATCCATAACAGAATTTAAGAAAATTTTCTTACAAGAAGGGTAGAGTATAAAAAGCTATACAATTCTCTCTAGGAGGTGGAAATATGGGTGCAGCAGGACTGGTTGATATTAAAAGAAGAATAAAATCAGTAGAAAGTACCAGAAAGATAACAAATGCCATGGGGGTTGTTGCCACTTCTAAGCTTAGAAAATGTAGGAAGGAATTATCTAATAATGATGTATATTTTAAAGCAGCTGAAGAAACCATTAGGTCTTTAGCTGCTATAGCTAATGATAATGAAAATTTAGAGTTTCCTTATTTTAGCCCTAAAAATAGTGATTCAAAGCTTTATATAGTTATTACATCTGATACAGGATTATGTGGTGGATATAATAATAATATAGTGTCCTATCTAAGTTCTTTAGCAGAAGATGATAAAGATAAAATGAAGGTTATGACTATTGGAGCTAAGGGAATTCCCTACGTAAAAAGAGCAGGATTTAATACAGTTACAGAATATGTGGATATACCAAATATTCCAACTATTAAGGAAGTTAAGGTAATATATGAAAAGGCATTAAGTCTTTTTAATAGTGGCGAAGTTTCAGAAGTATATGTAGTATATACAAATTTTATAAGCCCTGTAAAGCAAGTCCCAAGTTTAGAAAAATTGTTACCAATTGATAAACTTGAAGGTGAAGGGCAGGCAAAAATAGTAGAGCCAAGTTTAGATATTGTTTTAAAAGATGCACTTGATGCTTATTTAAAAGGCAAGTTAAGATATTTAATTTTAAATGCAAAATGTAGTGAGGAAAGTGCTAGAATGACTGCTATGGATGGAGCTACAAGTAATGCAAATGATTTATTAGCAAGTCTTAACTTAAAATATAATAGAATAAGACAAACGATGATTACTCAAGAAATATCAGAGATAGTTGGAGGAGCATCGGCTCAAAAATAGTAAGGAGGTATGTATATGCCTGATAAAATTGGTAAAGTAGTTCAAGTAATTGGACCAGTAGTTGATATAAAATTTGATTCAGACTCTCTACCAAATTTATACAACGCTATTCATATAAATTTAGGAGAGCAAATATTAGTTGCAGAAGTTGAACAACACGTAGGTGATGATATTGTAAGAACTATCGCTATGGAAGCAACTGAAGGACTAAGAAGAGGTATGGAGGCTATTGATACTGGAAAGCCTATTGAAGTACCTGTAGGAGAATGTGTTTTAGGAAGATTATTTAATGTACTTGGAAATGCAATAGATAATTCAGAAAAAGTAGATGCTAAAGAAAAATATCCTATTCACAGACCAGCCCCAAGCTTTAAAGACCAATCAGTAGAACCTGAAATGTTTGAAACTGGAATAAAGGTTATTGATTTATTAGCACCTTATCAAAAGGGTGGTAAGATAGGATTATTTGGTGGAGCTGGAGTTGGAAAAACAGTTCTAATACAAGAATTAATAAATAATATTGCCAAAGAACATGGTGGCTTATCTGTTTTCACAGGAGTTGGAGAAAGATCAAGAGAAGGTAATGACCTTTATCATGAAATGAAGGATTCAGGAGTTTTATCAAAGACAGCATTAGTATTTGGACAAATGAATGAACCACCAGGAGCTAGAATGAGAGTTGCTTTAACTGGACTTACAATGGCTGAATATTTCAGAGATAGAGGTCAAGATGTACTTTTATTTATAGATAATATATTTAGATTTACTCAAGCAGGTTCAGAGGTTTCAGCTCTTCTTGGAAGAATACCATCAGCCGTTGGATATCAACCAACACTTGCAACTGAAATGGGTGCACTTCAAGAAAGAATTACATCTACAACAAATGGTTCTATAACATCTGTTCAAGCAGTATATGTTCCAGCTGATGACCTTACAGACCCAGCACCAGCAACAACATTTACTCACTTAGATGCAACAACAGTTTTATCAAGAAGTATATCAGAACTTGGAATTTATCCAGCTGTTGACCCTCTTGAATCAACTTCAAGAATACTAGACCCAAGAATAGTAGGAAAAGAACATTATGAAGTTGCAACAAGAGTTAAAAATATACTTGAAAAATATAAAGAACTTCAAGATATCATAGCAATATTAGGTGTTGATGAACTTTCTGATGAAGATAAAATTACTGTTAGCAGAGCAAGAAAGATTCAAAGATTCTTATCACAACCATTTACAGTAGGAGAACAATTCTTAGGAATTAAAGGTAAATATGTTCCAATAAAAGATACAATAAAAGGATTTAAAGAAATTTTAGATGGAGAACATGATGACATTCCAGAATCAGCATTCCTTTTTGTTGGAACAATTGAAGAAGCTGTAGAAAAAGCTAAGACATTAGGATAAGGGGTGGAGGATTATGGCCAAAACCTTTAAGTTAAAAATAATAACATTAGATAAGATTGTTGTAGATAAAGAAATTGAAAAATTATTTACAAAAACAGCTTATGGAGAAATTGAATTTTTACCAGGATATGCTGAAAGTATAATTAGTACAGTTCCTTGCATAACTAAGATATGTGATGAAAATGGAAGTACTGAAGAAGTATTTACTTCTAAAGGAATAATTAATATAAAAAATAATGAATTAACTTTTCTTTGTGATGCAGCAGAATATCCTGAGGAAATAGATTTTGAAAGGGCAGAAAAAGCTAAAAAGAGGGCAGAAAATAGACTCTCAGAAAAAGAAAAATATGATATTAAAAGGGCAGAAGCAGCTTTACAAAGAGCTATAGTAAGATTAAGCCTTAAAAAATAATTATAAAAAAGTTGTCTAAGATAATACTTTAGGCAACTTTTTTTGTTTATTAGTACATAAATTGTCTTTTTCACAAAAATTAATTAAGTTTATATAATATTACTAGAAAGGATGAATAAAAAATAAAAAGTTGACAATAATCTAAGAGGAAAGGTGGAAGAAATATGAAGTATAAAGTGTACCTTATTCTCTTTTTTATAATTTTATTTAATTGTGAAGAAATTTTTCCTATAGAAAATTTGTCGAGGGCTTTTTATTTAGATGAAGAATCTATTATAGAATATAATTTTTTTTGTGAAAATGGAGTAAAATGCAATTACACAACTTGTGAAAAGGCAGAAAAGGAAATAAATAGGATAAAATCATTAATTATAAAATATAAAAATTTAGATTATATAAAAACCTCTAAAAATTATTTAGAAGCTAAAGGGGATAATAAGGAAATATATATATACACATATAATAATAAAATAGGTTGCAAAGTTGAGATAAAAATAGTAAATTATGAGAAAAGGAATAATGTAAATAAATTAATTAACAATTTAATAAAACTTCAAAATAGTGCTGCAAAAAATATAAGATATTTTAGTTATATAAAGGGCAAAGTAAGTAATATAGAAGAAACACTTAAAGAAATAAAAAATAATAAAGACTTAAAAGATATAAAAACTGTAAATATTAATAATGGTTATACAGGAACAGCTAAATATAAAAATGAGAAAATAAATTTTGCAATAAATAATTATGATACAGGTTCCTATATAATAATTGGAACACCAATAATATTTACAACATACTAAAAGAATTTATTGTGGAGGATAATATGAAAAAGATAGTGGTTAAAGGTGGAAATAAACTTAAAGGCGAAGTTAATATAAGTGCAGCTAAAAATTCAGTATTACCAATAATAGCAGCTTCTATATTATGTGAAGAAGATATTGTTATAGAAAATGCACCTATGTTAGAAGATGTAGCTGTAATATGCAATTTATTATTAGGCTTAAATTGTGATTTGAAATCAGAAAATAATAATATTAAAATAAATACCAAAAACATAAAAGAGATAGATGCAGATAGTAATTTAATAAGAAAGATGAGGGCTTCTTTTCTTATTATGGGACCAATGCTTTCAAGATTTGGACATTGTAAATTATCTTTACCAGGAGGATGTAATATAGGAAGTAGACCTATAGACCTTCATTTAAAGGGTTTTAAGGCATTAGGTGCAGAAATAGATATGGGTTATGGTTACGTAGAGGCTAAAGCTAAAAAATTAATAGGAACTACTATTTATTTAGATTTTCCATCAGTAGGTGCAACTGAAAATATAATAATGGCAGCAACTTTAGCAGAAGGAAGAACAATAATAGAAAATGCAGCAGAAGAGCCTGAAATATGGGATTTAGCAGAATTTTTAAATTCTATGGGAGCTAAAATTTCTGGAGCAGGAACTGGAACAATAACTATAGATGGAGTTAAAAAACTAAAAGGAACAACATATAAACCTATTTATGATAGAATTGAAGCAGGAACATTTATTATAGCTGCTGCAATAACTAATAGTATAATAACAGTAAATGGGATAAACAGCAGCCATTTAACACCTGTGCTTCAAAAATTAAAAGAGTGTGGAATTGAATTTATTGAAAAAGGTGAAAAAATAATTGTTGATGGAAGTAAAGAGAAAAAACCAATTGACATTAAAACAATGCCATATCCAGGCTTTCCAACAGATATGCAACCTCAAATGATGAGTCTTTTAACTCTTGTTAATGGCTCAAGCGTAATAACAGAAACTGTTTTTGAAAATAGATTTATGCATATAGCAGAGCTTAATAGAATGGGAGCTAATATAAAAATAGATGGAAGAACAGCTTTTGTTGAAGGAGTAAATAAATTAACTGGTTGTGATGTAAAAGCTACAGATTTAAGAGCAGGAGCAGCTATGATACTAGCAGGATTAGTAGCTGAAGGATATACAAGCATAGGGGATATATATCATATAGATAGAGGATATGTTAATATAGAAGAAAAGTTTAGAAAAATAGGAGCCAATATTCAAAGAATAGAAGTTTAAAAAAGATAGTATTAAGCTATCTTTTTTTATTTTCTATAGAAAATTGATAGTATGATTTTATTGTGACATTTGACAAAAAAGCAAAGTAATAAGTAATACTTTTTTATAGAAAATTATATTTATAGATAACTTTAAAAGTTAATAATAAAGCTTAAATAAAACAAATTTAAGAATCTCCACTTCATTTAAGTTAGAAAGGCATAAAAAAAATAGGGTAAGAATACAATAGAAAAACATGATAAGTTAGCAGGAGAAATAATGTTAAAAAAATTTAATAAAAAAAAGATATATATATGTATTATAGTTATAGCATTGTTTTTTATATTCCCAACAACTAATAAATTAAATAAATTTAAATTAGATGAAGATTCCATTATTAAGAAGAAAGAAGTAGAAATGGAAGGAGATGATAAAGCTAGAGTTTATATAAAAAATACAAAAGAAGTTAAAGAAATTGATGTTGAGAAGTATTTATTAGGAGTTGTATCTTCTGAAATGCAAGTAAATTTTGAAAAAGAGGCTTTAAAAGCTCAGGCAGTAGCTGCTAGAACTTATTATTATAGCAAACGATTAAATCCATGTAGTGAAGCAGAAAATGGAGAGATATGTGATTCAGTTCACTGTCAAGTTTATGTTCCTAAAGAAGAAAGGTTAAGTACCTGGGGAGAAAAGGAAAGAGAAGCTAATTGGAATAAAATTGAAGAAGCAGTGGAAGAAACAGAAGGAGAAGTTTTGGTTTTTCATGGAGAACTAGTGAAATATCCACAATTTTTTTCTACAAGTTCTGGAAAAACTGAAAATTGTGTTGATGTTTTTTCAGAAGATGTTCCATATCTTAAATCTACAGAAAGTCCAGGTGAGGAAATAGCACCTAAGTTTAAAACTACAATAAGCATTGATAAATCAACATTTATTAGTACAATAAAGAATAATTATAAAGATAGTAGTTTAAGTTATAAAAATTTAAAGGATGATATAAAAATACTTTCAAAAACAGAAGGAGGTGCTGTAAAAGAAATTAAACTAGGAAAAATAAGTATTTCAGGAGTTGATTTTAGAAATTTATTTAATATAAATTCTGCAAATTTTACATTAGATATTACTAAAGATAGTGTGATTATAAATTGTATAGGTTATGGTCATGGTGTTGGAATGAGCCAATGGGGTGCGAATGTAATGGCTAAGGAAGGAAAGAATTATAAAGATATATTAAAGCATTATTATTCAGGAGTAGATATAGAAAAGGTTAAATTAAAAAAATAAATATTAAATATAAATTTGTGAGCTGTTAAGTTGCTTAGTTTATAAATGAACTAAATAACTTAACAGCTCATATTTTATATTAAGAAAATTATTTTACATTCTTTTATTAAATCTAGTAGTTAAATTAATAAAATTTGTAGAAATTTGAGGAACTAAAATAATGGAAATAATGTATTAATTTTTACTTACTGGACAGAATACATGAAGGAGGTGTTTATATGGACAAAAATTATAAACAAAGAGCAAAGAGATTTTTTAAAAAGGAGGGATTTTACATTGTATTGTTTCTTTGTATATGCATAACTGCTACAGTAGCAACTATTTCCTTCAAAAAATCTAATGATATGAAGGAAACAAGCAAAATTGAAAATATAGAAGATAAAGAAACAATTAATTCAGAAGAGGAAAAAATAAAGAAAGAAGATATTGCTTTAGAAAATGAAGCTACAGAAATGCAAAATGCTGAAAGAGCAGAAAATGTAACAGAGCCTTCAAATGAAGCAAAAGCTGTTTCAACACCAACAGAAGTAATTTTTTCTAAACCTGTGAATGGAAAATTATTAAGAGGGTATACATACCCAAAACCAGTAAAATTTAATGAAACAACTCAAAGAACAATAAGAGGAATTGATATTGAAAGCAAAATAGGTACGGAAGTAAAAGCAGCAGCAGAAGGACTTGTAGAAAAAGCTGAAAACACAGGGGTAGAGGATGGAATTGTAGTAGTTATAAAACATGCAAATGGTATAAAAACAAAATATTGCAATTTAGCTGAAGGTTTATCAGTAAAAACAGGAGATAAAGTAAAAGAAGGTACTGTTATTGGAAAGATTGGAGAAAGTGCAAAGCTATTTAGTAAAGATAATTTTGGAGAACATTTAAATCTTCAAGTATTAAATTCAGAAAATGAACAAATGGATCCATTAAAATACTTTTCATACAAAACAAACTAAGAAAAAAATAAATATTAATCAGTCATTTTTAACTTATAATGACTGATTAATAAGGTATTTAAAATAGAGTATTTGCATAAATATAAATTATAGATAATTAAGGAGGATAGCGTTTTGAAAGATTATATTGAAGAAAGAGTATTAGAAGTGGCAGAGTATATAATTAGTTCAAAAGCTACAATAAGGAAGACAGCTAAGGTATTTGGAGTAAGTAAAAGTACTATCCACAAAGATATGACAGAAAGATTGCCTAAAATAAATCCAATAATTGCAGAACAAACCCATAATATATTGGAGCTAAATAAGGCAGAAAGACACATAAGAGGTGGAAAAGCTACACAATTAAAATATAAAGCTATTGAGTAAGGCTATTGATTGACAATAGTATTCCATATATAATAAATTAATAAGTATAAATAAAAAAGTATTTATGTAATATATTAAAATATGGGAGTGGAAAGAATGTTTTTTTGGAGAATGGGGGCAGATTTAGGTATTGATTTAGGTACAGCAACTGTCTTGATATACGAAAAAGGAAAGGGAATTATATTAAGAGAGCCTTCAGTAGTAGCTATAAATAAAAATACTAATGATGTTTTAGCTGTTGGTGAAGATGCTAGAAAAATGATAGGAAGAACTCCTGGAAATATAATAGCTATACGTCCATTAAAAGATGGTGTAATATCTGATTATGATGTTACTGAAAAAATGTTACAAGAATTTATTAAAAAGGCAATTAAAAAGAAAAACATAACAATGCCAAAAGTAATAGTTTGTGTTCCATCACAAGCAACAGAAGTTGAAAAAAGAGCGGTTATAGATGCAACTAAAAATTCTGGAGCTAAAAGAGTACACTTAATTGAAGAACCATTAGCAGCTGCTATAGGAGCTGGTTTAGATATATCTAAACCAAATGGAATTATGGTAGTAGATATAGGCGGAGGAACTTGTGATATTGCTGTAATATCTCTAGGTGGAGTAGTTGAAAGAGAATCAATAAAAGTTGGTGGAGATGTTTTTGATAGAGCTATCATTAAATATGTAAGAAATAAATATAAAATAATGATTGGTGAAAAAACAGCAGAACAATTAAAAATAAATGTAGCATCTGTTTTTAAAGGTTCTAGAAATATATCTGATTTTGTAAAGGGAAGAAATTTAGTAACTGGTTTGCCAGGAGAAATAGAAATATCTACAGAAGAAATTGGAGAAGCTTTAGCAGAATCTTCAAATGCTATTGTAAGTAGTGTAAAAGCAGTTTTAGAAAGAACACCACCAGAATTATCATCTGACATAATTGAAGAAGGAATATTAATGACTGGAGGAGGAGCTCTTCTAGATGGATTAGACAAGCTTATTGAGTCTAAAACTGGAGTAAAGGTACAAATAGCTGAAGATTCAGTAGAATGTGTTGTAAAAGGAACAGGAAAAGTTTTATCTTATTTTGATTCTATATCAGATGATGATAAAAGTGGAAGCTATATCGCTATAAAATAAATTTATATGCTAAAAAACAGGTGGAATTTGTGGACTACCTGTTTTTTATTTTATTCTATATAAAATTATATAATTTTATAAGTTGTAAATAACTCAATAATTTTTTAAATTTAGCTATATATAAATTAAATATTAATGCTTGTATTGTAGGCATGAACAATTCCTTGAGATATAACTTTTGCCATATCTAAAACTAAAGAAAGTCTAATTGAATAAGAAGGAAAAAAATTAGAATTATTAATAGAATCTATAATTCCAACTATAGAAGCATCACCAACATCAGGTAAGGATTTTCCTACACCCTTACCAGGATGTATAGCATAATCACGAGTATGAATTTCCCCTATAGATTTTGATTCGCCTAGACAAGCATCTATTGCTATTATAATAGAATTAGGATGTTTATTATTTACAACAGATAAACATTCATTAAGATTTAGAGCGTGTACTGGATTAGATATTGTTCCATATACGGGAAGTGGAAGTAGGTTATCTTTTAATAAGGTTCCTACTAATGGTCCAAGACAATCACCAATACATTTATCAGTACCAATACAAACAATAACAGTATCTTTAGTTATAAATTTTTTTATCCCTTCAGAAACTTGATAATAGGCTAAATCAGTCTTATAATGAGTTTTTTTCTTAATCACATAACACACCTCCCAATGATAAATATATGAAAGTATTAAAAAAAATATTATAAATAGATAAAATATATAACTTATGTGCTTACAAGGAGAAAACTAGAGAAATCAAGAGAAAAATAAATATAAATTAAAAAAACAGATAGATTTAGCAGTTGAAATAAAATAAAGTTAAAGATATACTAACTATTGTCGATTGGCTTGAGAGCCAAATCAAATTGAAATTTAGTATTTCATATGGAGGAATTCCCGAGTGGCCAAAGGGGGCAGACTGTAAATCTGTTGCGTTAGCTTCGATGGTTCGAATCCATCTTCCTCCACCAAAAGTAAGAAGAAATTCTTACTTTTTTTTAATTGTATAGAAAATTATATTAATTAAATAATTATAAATAATTTACTAAGTTAATAATATGATAAAAATTACAATGAATTTAATACAATAATAATATTGATTTTAACAAAGTATTATGTTATCATTTTAAAGAAAATGATTATAAAAAAGACTCTTATCAAGAGAGGTGGAGGGATAGGGCCCGATGAAACCCGGCAACCTGTATTTTCAAGGTGCCAATTCCTGTAGATAGATTATCTACAAGATAAGAGAGATTGTTCAGTATGGTACATCTCTTCTTATTGAAGAGTTTTTTTATTTTAATAAAATTTTAAAAAGGAGAATATTTTTAGATGAAAAGATTATTTACATCAGAATCAGTGACAGAAGGACATCCAGATAAAATATGTGACCAAATATCAGATTCAATACTAGATGCTATTTTAGCAAAAGACCCAAATGCAAGAGTAGCCTGTGAAACTTGTACAACTACAGGAATGGTTATGGTTATGGGTGAAATATCTACTAATTGTTATGTGGACATTCCTAAGGTAGTTAGAAACACTATAAGAGAAATTGGATATGACAGAGCTAAATACGGATTTGATTGTGATACTTGTTCTGTAATTACATCAATAGATGAACAATCAGCAGATATAGCAATGGGAGTAGACGAAGCTTTAGAATCAAGAAATGGAGAAAAATATGATGTTGAAGCAGTTGGTGCTGGAGACCAAGGAATGATGTTTGGTTTTGCAACTAATGAAACACCAGAATTTATGCCACTTCCAATAGCTATGGCTCATAGACTTTCTAGAAGATTATCAGAAGTTAGAAAAAATGGTACATTACCATATTTAAGACCAGATGGAAAAACTCAAGTAACTGTAGAGTATGAAAACAATAAGCCAAAGAGAATTGATGCAATTGTAATTTCAACTCAGCATGGGGAAGAAGTAACTTTAAAGCAAATAGAAAAAGACATGAAGGAATTTGTAATAAAGGCAGTAATTCCTGCAGAGTTATTAGATAATGAAACTAAGTATTATATAAATCCAACAGGAAGATTTGTAGTTGGAGGACCTCAAGGAGATTCAGGATTAACTGGAAGAAAAATAATTGTTGATACTTATGGTGGATATGGTAGACATGGAGGCGGAGCTTTCTCAGGAAAAGATCCAACAAAGGTTGATAGATCAGCTGCCTATGCTGCAAGATGGGTTGCAAAGAACTTAGTAGCAGCAGGAGTTGCAGATAAGTTAGAAATACAATTAGCCTATGCTATAGGAGTTGCAAAGCCTGTATCAATAGAAATAGATACTTTTGGAACAGGAAAGGTTAGTGAAGAAACTTTAGTAGATATTGTAGAAAAAGTATTTGATTTAAGACCAGGAGCTATTATAAGAGACTTAGATTTAAGAAGACCTATATATAAGCAAACAGCAGCATATGGTCACTTTGGAAGAACAGATGTAAATCTTCCTTGGGAACAATTAAATAAAGTTGATGAAATAAAAAAATTATTATAAAGAATTAATTAAATAAATAAAGAAGCCATTGAGTAAAATCAATGGCTTTTTTCTATAAAAAATTATATACAAAGGTATACAACTCTATGTTATATTTATAATATAGATATAAAATAAAGTTTGGAGAGATTATATGGAAGTCTTAGAAGGCTTTATAGAAGATATAAAGTTTAAAAGTGAAGAAAATGGGTATACAGTAGCAAAATTAAATAATAGAAATAAATCTATAGTTATTGTAGGCACAATGCCATTTATTAGTGAAGGACAGCATGTAAAACTTACTGGAGAATGGAAAATTCATCAGAAATTTGGAGCACAGTTTAATGTTAAAGAACTTGAAGAAATATTTCCTACATCAATAGAAGAAATAGAAAAATATTTATCTTCTGGAATAATAAGAGGAATAGGACCAGTTACAGCAAAAAAGATAATAAATTATTTTGGAGAAGATACATTAAATATTTTAGATAATGAAATAGAACGATTACGAGAAATTGAAGGAATAGGAGAAAAAAAGTTTAATATTATTTATAAATCCTATGAAGAACAACATCATTTAAAAAATATGGTATTATATTTTCAACAGTATGGTATAAGTTATAATCAATGCTTAAAAATATGCACTAAACTTGGCGTAAATGCACCAGAAATTGTAAAAGAAAATCCATATATATTATGTCATGAAATTAAAGGCATAGGATTTTCTATGGCAGATAAAATAGCATCTATAAATGGATTAGATAAAGAATCAGATTTTAGAGTAATATGTGGAATTCAATTTATTTTAAATAGATTTTGTATTGCAGGAAATACATTTATGCCTAAAAATATACTTATAAGTCAAACTAAAGAACTATTAAATGTTCCTGAAAATATAATAGAACAAGGGTTATATAATGGTCATTTAGAAAATAAATTTATTGTTGAAAAAGTTAATGACATAGAAGGAGTTTTTTTGCCACTTTATAATTATAGCGAAAATGGAATAACAAAGAAAATAGCAGAACTTTCTATGGAAAATTTTCAAGTTATAAATACAGATATAGAGTTTGAAATACAAGGTTTTGAAAAAAAACAAGGAATAAGTTTTGCAAAATCTCAAAAGGAAGCTATAGTAGGAGCTTTCACTAATGGAATAGAAATAATAACAGGAGGTCCTGGAACAGGAAAAACCACTATAATAAAATGTATTATTGATATTTATGAAAATCAAGGAATGAAGGTTTTACTAGGAGCACCAACAGGAAGAGCAGCAAAAAGAATGACTGAATCTACAGAAAGAGAAGCTAAAACTATTCATAGATTATTAGATATGGTAGCAGGGGATGAAGAATATATAAATATGTCCTCTACAGAACCTTTAGAATGTGATGTTTTAATAGTAGATGAAGCCTCTATGATTGATATTTTTTTAATGCATAATTTATTAAAATCAATAAAACTTGGAACTAGACTTATAATAGTAGGAGATGTTGACCAACTTCCATCAGTAGGTGCAGGAAATGTATTAAAAGATTTGATAAACAGTGATATTATAAAAGTAGTTAGACTTAAAGAAATTTTTAGACAAGGAAAAGAAAGCTTAATTATAACTAATGCACATAGAATAAATAGTGGAGAAATGCCTTATTTAAATAGAAAAGATAATGATTTTTATTTTATAAAAAGTGAAAATATAAATAATATATTATTTACACTTTTAGATTTAATAAATAGAAGATTACCTAATTTCAATAAAAAGTGGAATAAAAAAAGAGATATTCAAATATTAAGTCCTATTAAAAAAGGACCTCTTGGAATATTAAATTTAAATGAAAGATTACAAGAAATATTAAATTCTCCATCTAAAGATAAAAAAGAAATTAAACAAAAAAACCTTATTTTTAGAGAAGGAGATAAGGTAATGCAAACAAAAAATAACTATAATTTAAAATGGACTTCCATAACAGGAATAGGAGAAAGTGAAGGTGAGGGAGTTTTTAATGGAGATGTAGGATTTATAAGAAATATAGATGAAGAAGAAAAGATAATAACTGTTATTTTTGATGATGAGCGTAAAGTTATTTATGATTCTGATAGCATAGAAGAATTAGAACTTGCTTATGCTATTACAATACACAAAAGTCAAGGAAGTGAATTTAAAGTTGTAATAATTCCAGCTTTTACTGGAGCACCATTTCTTATGAACAGAAATCTTCTATATACAGGAATAACAAGAGCTAAAGAACTTGTGGTAGTTGTAGGATATCCTCAAGCGTTAAAATATATGGTTGATAATAAAAGTAGTATGGAAAGATATTCTTCATTAGAATATAAAATAAAACAAGTATTGTGTAATAGTGAATTAAATTAGAGGGAAGGGAAGAAGTTTGAATAAAAGAAAGTTACTAAAACAAGAGCTTAATATAGCCATAAGTAAAATTGAAAATTGGTATAAAAGAAAAAGTAAAGCTTTAACAATAAGTACAATACCATATAATAGTACAGCAATTTTTGAAAATATAATTTTAGAAGTCATTAATTCAGGAAAAAAAGTATTATATTTATGGAATGGAGAAGGAGAAAATACAAAATTAATAAAAAGGCTTAAATTAGAAAAAAAAGATTTAACCTATGGATATAAAAAAGAAGATTCAGATATAAATTTTATAAATTATAATGACTGTGACAAGGTATTAGGAAGGTATGACTTAGCTATAATTGATGATATTTCAGTCTTTTCTACATTAAACAAAGAGGAAGTAAGAAGAAAATACGATTCTATAGCTAATAAAGTAGAAAGAGCTATAATATATAGTATAGAAACGATAATACCAACAGGAGAGTATTTTGAGTTACCTTCTATATTTAGTACAGGTCACTTTGTAGAACCAAGATTAATGACAACTAGAATAGATTTAACTAAAGATATTCCTTATATTTTATATGATTATTTAAAGTGGTTTATAGATAATGAGCAAAAAATAGTAATGTATGTTCCGGATGAAGATTCCCTTGGAGTAGTATGTGAGTATTATGCAAATAAGTTAAAGTTACATGGAGTAAAAGTAACAGCTCTTCCTAAATTTGATACAACAAAAACTTTAAAAGATGTATTAAATTTAAGTAATAAGGCAATGATTATAATAACAGATCGTATGGAGGAAACTTTTAATGATTTAGCAATAGGTGGAGTCATAGTACTTTTTGCCAATAATAAAAATTATAATTACAGACAATTTATTTATATATGTGGAGAAATATTTAAAATGAATTTAAAGTTCCCAGAGGTTCTTTTAGTTGGTAATGAAGTGTCCTATGATATGGATGAAGCCAAAGAAATTGCTAGAAACTTTAATATAAAAATATGGGAGAGCAATTATTTAGAGTTATAAAAATTTTATGGAAAAGTATATTAACAGTTTTATATCCACCTAAAAGCAAATGTTTAGTATGTGGATATGAAAATACAGAAAATCTATGTTATAAATGTTTAAAAAGTATTACATTTTGTGGTGAAGATGAATTATGTGTTGGTTATTATAAAGGGGCTTTAAAAGAATTAATACTTTCATTAAAATATAAAAAAGATTTTCAAGCAGGAGAAATTTTAGCAAGTTTTCTTGAAGAAAAAATAAAAAAATATAAAGATGAATATTATCTTACTTATATACCAATAGACAAAAAAAGACTAAAAGAAAGAGGATTTAATCAATGCGAGTATATTGCAAAGGAATTAAGTATAAATACTGGTATAAAAACTATTAATACTCTTAAAAAGATAAGGGAAACTAAAGTTCAAAAGACCTTAAAAAGAGAAGAAAGAATAGAAAATTTAAAAGATGCTTTTGAAATTATAGATGAAAAAAAGGTAAAAGGAAAAAAGTTTATATTATTAGATGATGTAATTACAACAGGAGCTACCCTTAAAGAAGGAGTAAAAGTTTTGAAAAAACATGGGGCAATTGAAATAAAAATATTGACACTAGCAAAATCTTATATATAATATAAATGTAAGTTAGGTCTGTGGTTGAAAGTCGATGCTAGTCGCAGGCAAAGCGATCCACGTAATCTAAACAAAGTTTTAGGGAGCATGGTGCGGTATAGAAGTAAGTCCTGCCAACATAAAGTTGAGAGTATTAGTAGTGAGAGGTTAAGTCCGGGTAGCAAAAGTTCCAGCAGGCGAGTGTGGGGTCAAAAACCAGGTCAGCTAACTTACTTATGTTAAAAGAAAATAAATTATGTTTAAAATAGGTTAAAGAACTATCTCTTTTGAGATAGTTTTTTTAATTAAAAAACTATGAAAATGAAAGAAGAATAGAGATTGAGAAAGCAATCAATACATAATATTCTGTAAATTCTGAATAAAGATATTGATATTTATAAGAACAAATAGTAAAATATAGTCAATACAAGGGAAATTTAATAAATTTTCAAAGTATTTTAGAACGTTTAGAGAGGGGCTGAAATTATGAAAGTGACAGTAATAGCTAAAAACATAGAGTTAACACCAGCAATAAAGGATATGGTTGAAAAGAAAATTTCTAAATTGGACAAGTATTTTGATCCTAATGTAGAGGCAAAGGCAACCTTAAGTGTTCAAAAAAATAGACAAATAATTGAAGTTACTATACCTTTTAATGGAGTGATTTTAAGAGGAGAAGAAGGAACTGAAGATTTATATAAGTCAATTGATTTAGTAGAAGAAAAATTAGAAAGACAAATTAGAAAACAAAAAACTAAACTTTCAAGAAGAAATTCAACAGGGTCTTTAAGATATCCTGATTTTAATTCAATAGATACAAATGAAGAAGAGGATGAAGAAGATTCTAAAGTAGTAAAGACTAAGAGCTTTGATGTTAAGCCAATGTCATCTGAAGAAGCAATATTACAAATGGAGTTATTAGGACACAACTTCTTTGTATATCAAGATTGGAAGACAAGCAAGGTAAATGTAGTTTATAAGAGAAAAGATGGAAATTATGGTTTAATAGAACCAGAATATAGATAATAATTAAATTGAAAATGGGGGCTGTTACAAAGATATTAAATTTCTTTGTAACAGTTCTTTTTTTTGATAAATGTAAAGAGAGTGTTAAAATTTTACACATTTAACTGGAAAATGATAATTAATATATATATATCTTGAAAAAAGTAATAACATAATGTTATAATTGATTAATATGAAGATGAAAAAAATATATATACTAAATATTATTTAAATAATAATAGATAGATAAGTGAATTGAGAGGATGAAATTATGGGACTTTTTAAATCAATATTTAAGTCATATAGTGAAAGAGAAGTTAAAAGAATAGAGCCTATTGCAAATAAGGTTTTAGCTTTAGATGAAGAAATGGGCAAATTAACTGATGAAGAACTTCAAGCAAAAACTCCTGAATTTAAAGAAAGATTAGCTAAGGGAGAAACTTTAGATGAGATATTAGTAGAAGCTTTTGCAGTTGTTAGAGAAGCATCTTGGAGAAAGCTTCATATGAAGCATCATAAAGTGCAAATCATTGGTGGTATAGTTTTACACCAAGGTAGAATTGCAGAAATGAAAACAGGTGAAGGTAAAACCTTAGTTGCTACATTACCTGCTTATTTAAACGGTTTACTAGGAAATGGAGTACATGTAATAACAGTAAATGATTATCTTGCATCAACACAAATGGAAGAAATGAGTGCTGTTTATAATTTCTTAGGACTTACAACTGGAGTTATAGTACATGGCTTAACTAATGATCAAAGAAGAGAAGCATATAATGCTGATATAACTTATGGAACTAACAATGAATTTGGATTTGACTATTTAAGAGATAACATGGTTATTTACAAAGAAGAAAGAGTTCAAAGAGTTCTTAATTACTGTATAGTGGATGAAGTTGACTCAATTCTTATTGATGAAGCTAGAACACCACTTATAATTTCAGGTGCAGGAGAAAAATCAACTGAATTTTATAAAGTTGCAGATTATTTTGTAAAAACTTTAAAAGAAGAAGAAGATTACTTTATAGATGAAGAAGCAAATGCAGTTATGTTAACAGATAAGGGTGTTGAAAAGGCAGAAAAAACATTTAAAATTGACAACTATGCAGATGCTGAAAATATGGCACTTCAACATTACATAACTCAAGCTTTAAAGGCTAACTATTCTATGAGAATAGATAAAGATTACATGGTTAAGGATGGAGAAGTAATAATTGTAGATGAATTTACAGGAAGACTTATGGAAGGAAGAAGATACTCAGATGGTCTTCACCAAGCTATTGAAGCTAAAGAAGGTGTAAAGATTGCAAGAGAATCAAAAACCCTTGCTACAATTACTTTCCAAAACTACTTTAGAATGTACAAAAAGCTTTCAGGTATGACAGGTACTGCTTTAACAGAAGAAGAAGAATTTAGAGAAATTTATGGCTTAGATGTTATAGTAGTTCCTACTAATAAACCTATAGCAAGAATAGATTATCCAGATGTTGTTTTCTTAAATGAAAGTGGAAAATTTAATGCAATAGTTAATGAAATAATAGAAACTCATAAAACTGGTCAACCAATGCTTATAGGTACTGTAAGTGTAGAAAAGTCAGAACAACTTTCAGCAGTTTTAAAGAAAAAAGGAATTCCTCATCAAGTATTAAATGCTAAGTATCATGAACAAGAAGCAGAAATAATTAGTCATGCTGGTGAATTAGGAATGGTTACTATAGCAACTAATATGGCTGGTCGTGGTACAGATATTAAACTTGGAGAAGGGGTTGTTGAAGCTGGTGGACTTAAGATAATAGGTACTGCAAGACATGAATCTCGAAGAATTGATAATCAGTTAAGAGGTCGTGCTGGTAGACAAGGAGACCCAGGTTCATCAAGATTTTATATATCATTAGACGATGACTTAATGAGAATTTTTGGTTCAGATAGAATTCAAGGTATTGTTCAAAAATTAGGTCTACAAGAAGATGATGCAATAGAAAATAAGATAATAACAAAGCAAATTGAAAATGCTCAAAAGAAGGTTGAAGGTAATAACTTTAACATAAGAAAAACATTATTAGGTTATGATGATGTTATGAATATGCAAAGAGAAATTATTTACAAACAAAGATCTGAAGTTCTTGAAGGTGAAGATGTTAAAGATCAAATAATGAGCATGACAAAAGAAGTTATAAATAATGCAGTTCTTGGACATTTAAAAGAAGATGCAGATATAGAAACTGAAGTTAAGAAGCTTATAACTTATTTAGATGGAATATGTATTCCTGAATCTATGGTTAATGCAGAAGAATTAACAAAGATGTCTAATGAAGAAATAGTAGAAAAGTTATATAATATAGCTACTAATATCTATGAACAAAAAGAAGAAGAATTTGGCTCAGAAAAGATGAGAGAAATTGAAAGAGTTATTCTTTTAAGAAGTGTTGATAGTAAGTGGATGGATCATATAGATAACATGGACCATTTAAAACAAGGTATTGGATTAAGAGCATTTAAACAACAAGACCCAGTTCAAGCTTATCAAATGGAAGGTAGTGAAATGTTTGAAGATATGATTCAAAACATTAAACTTGATACAGTTAAGTATATATTCCATGTACAAGTAGAAAGAGAAGCACCAAAGAGAGAAAGAGTAGTTCAAGAAATGTCAGCATCTCATGCAAGTGCAAGTGGTGAAGAAGAACCTAAAAAGAAGGAACCTATAAGAAAAGCACCAACAGTAGGAAGAAATGAACTTTGCCCATGTGGTAGTGGTAAAAAGTATAAAAACTGTTGTGGAAGAGAAGTATAGTATAATATAATGTGAATAGACTACCTTAGGGTAGTCTTTCTCTTTTGTAATAAAATTTTTATTGAGGTGTAAATAATGATAGTTGATTTAGAAAAAGAAATAGCTAAACTTCCAGATTTAAAAAAGACTATAACAGAAATTGGGAGGTCTCTTTGACAAGGAAGGCTTAGAAAAAAGAGTTAAAGAATTAGAACTTGAAATGCAAGAAACAGGATTTTGGGATGATAATAAAAGAGCAGAAGAAGTAACTAAAGAAAGTAGTAGAATTAAGGGAAAATTAGAAAAATATAATAGTTTAACAACAACTATAGAAGATATTGAAGTACTTTATGAATTAATGGATAAAGATGATACAGAATCTGCAGAAGAGATTATAAATGAAATTACTTCCCTTGAAAAAGAAGTATATGAATATAAAATAGGGATACTTTTATCAGGAGAATATGATAGAAATGATGCCATCTTAACATTACATGTAGGAGTTGGTGGAGCTGATGCTAATGACTGGACAGCAATGTTATTAAGAATGTATACAAGATGGTGTGAAAAAAAGGGATATAAAGTTGAAACATTAGAGCTTCAAGAAGGAGAAGAAGCTGGAATAAAAAGTGTTACCTTAAAAGTTAAGGGTGAAAATGCTTATGGATACTTAAAAGCAGAAAAAGGAATACATAGATTAGTAAGAATTTCTCCATTTAATGCAAATGGAAAAAGACAAACTTCTTTTGCATCAGTAGAAGTTTTACCAGAGTTAACTAAAGCCCAAGACATAGAAATAAAAGCTGATGACCTTAAAGTTGATACCTTTAGATCAGGAGGAGCAGGAGGTCAGCATGTTAATAAAACTGAATCTGCAATAAGAATAACACATATTCCAACAGGGATAGTTGTTCAATGCCAAAATGAAAGAAGTCAATTTTCTAATCGTGATACAGCTATGGCAATGTTAAAATCAAAGCTAATTGAACTTAAAGAAAGGGCTCATAAAGAAAAAATAGAAGACTTAACTGGTGAACTTAAAGATATGGGCTGGGGAAGTCAAATAAGGTCTTATGTATTTCATCCATATAATATGGTTAAAGACCATAGAACTAATGTTGAAACTTCAAATGTAACAGCTGTTATGGATGGAGAATTGGATATGTTTATAAATACTTATTTATCAGAAACAAGTGAAAAATAAGTATTTATAAATAATCAATAAGGGACTGTTGTATAAGTAAAAAGTTATTATACACAGTCCTTTTTGTAATAGTAATATAGTTTTATGTAAATATTTTTTACAGTCCCTTATTATATGTACGTTTTCATAGCTTGTCTGATTAGTTTTTTACTATCATTTCATAACATGAATAACCAAATGAAAATACCACTACTACATAAATTAAAAAATTAATTGATTGATTTAATACAGAAAAGATTAACCCAATAATAGCAAGAAATAGTATAGTATAATTTATAAACTTATGTACTAAAGCTGCTCCACTACATACAACTACAGTAGAAGAAACTATTAGAAGTATAAAAGTTATAACATATAAACTACTTCTTAAAGAAGAATTAAATGCTATTATTTGAAAATAATCTAATCCTAGTAAAGCAACAAAAAGAATTAAAAATAGTGATACTGTTCTTTGAACATAAACATTCATAAATTCCTCACCCACTGAAAATAAATTACAATTAATTATAACATTACAAATAAAAATAATAAATAGAAAAAGGCAAAACAATCCTTTAGGTTGCTTATAAATTCAAAAAGATTATAATTAAATAATGTGGATTAAATTTATTAGGAGGGAAATATGGGAAGTATTGAAGAAAGATTAGCTAAGGAGCTTGAACTTAAGATTAATCAGGTTAACAATGTAATTGAAATGTTAGATGAAGGAAACACAGTACCCTTTATAGCAAGATATAGAAAGGAAAGAACAGGTGGACTTTCAGATGAGGTTTTAAGAAAGCTTTCAGAAAGATTAGTATATTTAAGAAGTTTAGAGGAAAGAAAAGCAGATGTTTCAAGACTTATTAATGAGCAAGGAAAACTTACAGAAGAAATATCAAAAGAGCTTGAAAAAGCTGAAACATTAACAGAAGTAGAAGATATTTATAGACCATATAAACCTAAGAAAAGAACAAGGGCAACTATAGCAAAGGAAAAAGGACTCAATGATTTAGCCCAATTAATTTTAAATGGAAAGTTTAAAGGTGATTTAATAGAGGAAACTTCAAAATATATAAATGAAGAAAAGGGAGTAAATAATGTTGATGAAGCATTAGAGGGAGCTGAAGATATTATAGCAGAATCAATTTCAGAAGAAGCTAAATTTAGAAAATATATAAGAGAATTAGTATTAAGAGAGGGAACAATAGAATCTAAAGGAAATAGCGAAAACACTACTCCTTATGAAATGTATTATGATTATAGTGAACAAGTAAAAAATATTCCTCCTCATAGAATATTAGCAATAAATAGGGGAGAAAAAGAGAAAGTTTTATCTGTAAAAATTAATATAAATGAAGAAAAAGTTATAAAGTATTTAGAAAATAAATTACTAAAAAATAATGAAATAACAGATGAAAAAATAAAAATTGCAATAAAGGATGCCTATAAAAGACTTATATTCCCTTCAATAGAAAGAGAGGTAAGAAGTGAACTTACTGATAAAGGTGAAGAGGGAGCAATAAATATATTTAAAGAAAATTTAAAGGCACTTCTTATGCAAGCCCCTATTAAGGGTAAAACTGTTATGGGATATGACCCAGGATTTAGAACTGGATGTAAGGTTGCTATATTAGATAAAACAGGAAAATTTTTAGAAAATGTTGCTGTATATCCTACAGAACCTAAAAAGGATATAGAAGGAACTAAGAAAACTTTAAAAGCATTAATTAAAAAATATGATGTTGATGTTATTTCTCTAGGAAATGGAACAGCTTCAAGAGAATCTGAAGAAGTAATTGCTGAAATGATTAGTGAAATAAAAAAAGAAACAGGAAAAGAAGTATCTTATGTTATTGTTTCAGAGGCAGGAGCTTCTGTATATTCAGCTTCTGAACTTGGAACTAAAGAATATCCAGATTTAGATGTTACAGTAAGGGGAGCTATATCAATAGGAAGAAGACTTCAAGACCCTATGGCAGAATTAGTTAAAATAGACCCAAAGGCCATTGGAGTTGGTCAATATCAACATGATGTTACTCAAAAAAGATTAGAAGAATCTTTAAAGGGAGTTGTTGAAGATTCTGTAAATAAAGTTGGAGTAGATTTAAATACTGCAACTCCATCATTGTTAACATATATTTCAGGAATAAATTCTGCAATAGCTAAAAATATTGTTGATTATAGAAATGAAAATGGTGGATTTAAATCTAGAAAAGAATTATTAAAGGTAAAAAGATTAGGGCAAAAGGCTTATGAACAATGTGCAGGATTTTTAAGAGTTTCAGAAAGTGAAGAACTTTTAGATAATACATCAGTGCATCCAGAGTCTTATAAAGAGGCTAAAAAGTTAATAGAAATTTTAGGATATACAAAAGAGGATTTAAAAAATAAAAAATTATCAGATATTGAAGAAAGAGTTAAAGAAAAAGGCATAAATAATATTGAAAAAGATATTGAAATTGGAGAATTAACATTAAAAGATATAATAAAAGAACTTCAAAAACCAGGAAGAGACCCTAGAGATGAAATGCCAAAACCAATATTAAAAACAGGAGTTATAGATTTAAAAGATTTGAAGCCAGGAATGGTTTTAATGGGAACAGTTAGAAACGTTTCAGATTTTGGAGCTTTTGTAGATATTGGAGTTCATCAAGATGGATTAGTTCATAAAAGTCAAATGGCAAATAGATTTGTAAAGCATCCACTTGATATTGTTAAAGTTGGAGATATTATAAAGGTAAAAATATTAGAAGTTGATTCTAAGAGAAAAAGAATATCCTTATCAATGAAAGATATTAAAGAAGAGGATTAAAAAATAAAAAAAGAAATACGTTATAAATTCATTAGATTTTAATAAAATTATAGCATATTTCTTTTATTTTTTTAAAATTACAGGTAAATAACTTATAAAAAAATTATTTGTTTAAAAATGTTTATTTTGAAAACGTGTAAAATTTTATAAAAATAAATATAAATAGGTATAAAAAATCAAATTAATAAAAATATTCAATAAGTATTGAAAAAAAATTAGCATAGAAGTATTATTACTAATAAATAATTAAAAGATATGCATATTTTTTAAAAATAACAACTATATGGGGGCGTTTTTAAAATGAACGGTTTATTAATGATAGGTATTGCAATCTTAGTATTAGGAGGTGCCTATTTACTTTATGGAAGATGGCTTGCAAATAAATGGGGAATAGACCCAAAAGCCAAAACACCAGCATATACTCATGAAGATGGAAAAGATTATATTCCAACTTCAAAAGGAACAGTATTTGCTCATCAATTTTCATCTATAGCAGGAGCAGGCCCTGTAACTGGACCAATAATAGCAGCAGCTTTTGGTTGGTTACCTGTATTATTATGGCTTCTTGTTGGGGGAATTTTCTTTGGTGCAGTACATGACTTTGGTGCTATGTATGCATCAGTAAAAAATGAAGGAAAATCAATGGGATTTCTTATAGAAAAATATATTGGAAAGACTGGTAAAAAATTATTTTCACTTTTTGCATGGATTTTTACTTTACTTGTAATTGCAGCATTTTCAGATATAGTAGCTAATACATTTAATGGATTTAATGCTGATGGAAGCAAAAATACTCCAAATGCAGCAGCAGCTTCAATTTCTATGTTATTTATTGTAGTAGCAGTGCTTTTTGGATTATATATAAAATATGCAAAGCCAAATGGAAAACTTCAATTTGTTATAGGAATTATTCTTTTAATAGCAATGCTTGCTGTAGGAATAAAATTTCCACTTTATTTTAGTAAAAATGTATGGCTTGCTGTTATATTTGTATATATTTTTGTAGCAGCAATAGCACCAATGTGGATTTTAATGCAACCAAGAGATTATTTAAGTTCATTCTTACTTATAGGTATGATAGTTGGTGCAGTTTTAGGAATAATTGTAGCAAATCCATCAATGAATTTACCAGCATTTACTGGATTTAATGTAGGAGGAAAGAATTTATTTCCAACTTTATTTATAACAATTGCTTGTGGAGCTGTATCAGGATTCCATAGCTTAGTTTCATCAGGAACTTCATCAAAGCAAGTTAAAAATGAAAAAGATATGTTATGTATTTCATATGGTGCAATGAATGTAGAAACTTTACTTGGAGTTGTAGCACTTGTAGTTGTAGGTTCAGCATCAGTAGGAGGTAAAATTCCAGATGGAACTCCATTTACAATATTTGCAAGCTCTGTAGCAGGATTCTTAGAAAAGTTAGGAA
This sequence comes from uncultured Clostridium sp., assembly GCA_900539375.1. Taxonomy (GTDB): domain Bacteria; phylum Bacillota; class Clostridia; order Clostridiales; family Clostridiaceae; genus Clostridium. Next base: position 74,984 of record UQBY01000017.1, read on the forward strand.
TATCTCAACATATAGCAGTATGCTTTATGACAATGTGTATTTCAGCATTAGGTTTAACAACATTAGACTCAGTTGCACGTATTGGACGTATGTCATTTCAAGAATTATTCTTAGATGAAGAAACTGATAAGAGTAAGTTATCTAAAGTAGTAAAATTTTTAACTAATGATTATGTAGCAACTTTAATAACATTAGCTTTAGGATTACTTTTAGCTTTTGGTGGATATAATAGTGTATGGCCATTATTTGGTTCAGCAAACCAATTACTTTCTGCATTAGTATTAATAACTTTAGCAGTATTTCTTAGAGTTACTGGACGTAAGGGATTTATGCTTTGGGCACCAATGGCAATTATGTTAATAGTAACACTTACTTCTTTAGTACAAGCAACAATTACAATATTAGAAAAATTATTTGTAACTGGAGGTTTTGTATTCCTTACAGATGGATTACAACTTATTTTTGCAATATTATTAATGGTTCTTGGAGTTTTAGTAGCATTATCTTCATTTAAAAAATTATTTGGAAAAGAAGAAAAAGTTCAAGCATAAAATTAAGTTGCAAAATTTAAATATAAAAAGTATAATAATATAAGAATTAAATAAAGTCTTCAGGGCGGGGTGTAAGTCCCCACCGGCGGTAAAGCCCGCGAGCTAAGTTTTAGCATGATTCGGTTAAATTCCGAAGCCGACAGTATAGTCTGGATGGAAGAAGGTATTATTAGGATAGTATTTTAAAACATATTTGCCCTGACTTTTTAGTCAGGGCTTTTTTCTAATAATTACCCTGAAAAGATAAAATAAGGGGGAGTTTAGCAATGAATAATTCAGACAAAAATTTAAGTAAAGGAATAAAAATTGCATTATTAGGTGCTATGGCATCTATATTAATGTTTTTTGATTTTCCAATAATACCAGCTTTTTCTTGGTTAAAAATTGACTTAAGTGAAATTCCAGTATTAATAGGAGCTTTTGCTTTTGGACCTATATCAGGAATTATTATAGAAGGACTAAAAATAGTTTTATATGTAATTATAAAGGGAACTCATACAGGATTTGTTGGAGAATTAGCAAACTTTATAGTAGGCATATCTTTAGTAGTACCAGCAGCATTAATTTATCATAGAAAAAAGAGCAAAACTGGTGCTGTTATAGGAATGGTAGTTGGAACTTTAGTTATGGAAGTTTCAGGAATTATAGCAAACTTATATTTATTAATACCTGCTTATGGAATTACTATTAATACACAAAAATATGTATTATATGGCTTATTACCATTTAACGGAGTTAAAGCCTTAATAGTATGTGTTTTAACATTTATATTATATAAAAAATTATCAGTTTCATTATTTAAAAATGAAATTGCATTTAATAAAAAAGAAATGGCTAATAGTTAATTAAGAATTTTTAAAAGTTGTAGTAAAACTAAAAAGTATTACTACAACTTTTTTGTTTATAAATTGTAAAAAACTTTAAGATTAATAGAAAAATAAGATTATTTTAATTAGTTTATTAATAAATAAATAATAATTATATTTTTTTATTGAAAAATATAAGAAAAATATATAAATATATTTAATTTTAATGGAAAAACAAGTATAATTAAAAAAGAGTATAAATTTTAGAAGGAAGAAAAATTATAAATTGGAGTGAGTTATGTGCAAAATAAGAAAATTTTAGGTTTAGTAGTTATGGCATCTACCATTGCAAGTGTTACATTTGTACAAAGTGCGGAAATTAAAGCAGCTGAAAAAGAAATAAAGGGTATAGTTATAAATGTTAACTCTAATCTTGCTATTAGAAAAGGTGCAAATTTAGATAGTGAAATAATAGGGTTACTATTAAATGGAGATGAAGTATCAATAACAGGTATAAATGGAGATTGGTATGAAATAAAATACAAAGAAAGTAAAGGTTATGTAAATAAAGATTATATAGAAATTTCTGAAGAAGATGTACAAGAAGTAATAAAAAATGAAACAGAAACAGCAGGTGTACAAGAAGCAGTAAAGAATGAGATAGAAACAGCAGATGTACAAGAAGAAGTAAAGAATGAAACAGAAACAACAGATGTACAAGAAGAAGTAGTAAAGAATGAAATAGAAATAGCAGATGTGCAAGAAGAAGTAAAGAATGAAACAGAAACAACAGATGTGCAAGAAGCAGAAAAGGATGAAATAGAAACAACAGATGTACAAGAAGCAGAAAAAATAGAAGATAATGCTCAAGAGTCAGCAAAAAGTGTATCAGTAGGAGAATATGAAATAAGCACTTTTGCTTTGTCTAGCAGTGCAGTGTCTGTATCTCAAAAAGGAACAGTAGTAAATGTACATTCTGTTTTAAGAGTAAGAAGTGAAGCTAGTTTAAATTCTGAAGTAGTAGGATATTTAACCAATGGATGTAGTGTTAATATATTAGGTGAAAATGGTGACTGGTACAATATAAATTATAATGGAAAAAGTGTATATGTAAGTAAAGAGTATGTACAAGTTTCAGGGGGAGCAAGTAATTCTTCAGAAAGTAGTTCACAAGAGACAAGAAGTGGAAAAAGTGGACAAGTAGTAAATGTACATAGCAGTTTAAATGTAAGAAGTGGAGCAAGTACAAGTAGTAGTGTTATAGGCTCCTTATCTAATGG
>UQBY01000018.1 GCA_900539375.1 uncultured Clostridium sp.
CTAGATGCTGAAGATACATGGTTTATTGCTAATAATCTTTCCGAACCTTATGCAATAAGGGAATATAAAAAGAGATTTGATATTGAAGAAATGTTTAAAGATTTTAAAAGTACAGGTTTTAACTTAGAAGATACTTGGAGCAATAATATTCACTATGCTAAAATGCTATATTTTTGTGTTTGCATAGCCTATACTTATATAATTTCTCTTGGTATTTCTTGTAGCAAGGATAAAAAGAACAAGCTATTAGGTTCAGTTAAAAATATTAATGGCAATAAGGTTAGAATTTATAGTCTATTTACTACTGGGATGAAGTGGTTCAAAAGATGTTATTATTCTTGTAGAAAGAAATATTATTTAAAAACCTGCTTTACATTATACTCGAACTGATACATATTTTTACATTGACAAGTTATCTATAGTAACAATAGAAATTTATGCTTACTTTTTTATACTTAAATTCAATAAAAATGAAATTAATTTTAAAATCAATTCCACAACAATTTAAAATATAGATTATTATAGAATATATTCAATAATATTCATAATAACTGTCCGTAGGTCAGGTCTTAACATATATTGAACATTAACATGAGATGTATTTAAATTTAACGGGCTTGTCTCCTATTTGCATAGATTTAACATTGAACATTAACATGAGATGTATTTAAATTAGGTAGAGCCTTCCAAAGTTTTAAATGCTTGTAAGATTGAACATTAACATGAGATGTATTTAAATAGAAGGTACTTTTAAATAAGACTAATTGAACATTAATTGATGTTAAAATAAATATAAGTTTAAAATGTAAATTTTTTTTAAAAGATACAATATAATTAAGAATAATTGCTAAAGTGGAAATGAGTAAGTAGTCTGATTAAGAATTTAAAGAAGTTAAAGATATTGATAAAGAGTAGTATGTAGAAAATGCTCATATAGTGATTTAAGTTAAAAGTATTTAATTGAAATGATAGGTTATATTATGTAAGTAAGAAAAATTTTTCTATTTATAATATATTATTAATTGATTAAGAGTGTAAATTAGTATATCTTTATCCATGTAATTAATAAGTTAACATTCTCTTTATAAATATACTTACAATTTATGTATTTAGAAAAAAGCTGTCAATGTATTGATTGTAAGTTTTTTAAGAGTTTTAGTTTAAAATAGCTTTGTTTAGTTTTTATAAAGCTTATCAATAATTTTAAATAACTTTACAAAATTTTTAAATAACTTTGTATTGAAGTAGAGGTTATGAGTAGGGTTGGTTGTATATTTTTATAAAAATAGAATTAATTTTTCTTTTTGTGTGTAGAGGGTATCTTTGTTTATTTAAGAAAAGCAGAAAAACCAGACCTTAAATTTTTTAAATTTAAAGTCTGGCTTTTTTATTTTATATTAAGCTTTATATGATTTATTAAAATATTAGGAAATATATTTTTTATTTTATTGATAAGCTTGTTTTTCTCTTTCTATTATATTGTTTATAATTCCTTTTAAATAGTTAGGAAGTGAGTTAATTTCTTGGGAGTCCTTGTAGTATCTTATGGATACAAATTTAGCTATTATTTCTTTTGCTACAGTATATTTTAAGTTCCAGTTTAATGGAGAAATAGCTTGTATTATATGCATAAGCTCAGTATTGCTAAGAAAAATTTCTTTTCCTGAATTTTTATAAAAATCTATAATGTCTTTTAAAAGGTTATGTTCTTCTTTATTTAAAACTATTATAAAATCAGCATCTTCATTTTCTGTTATTTTTCTTTGTACCTTAACAAAAAGGCTACATTTAAAGGAAATGCAGAATTTTTTAATTTTTTTAGGTGCAGTATCATAAATAGAACTTTCTTGGATTTTTTCAATAAAATTATTTTCTATAAATTTCTTTATGATTTTTCTTCCATAGTATTTATTATCACTTCCAAGGGCTTTGCTCCAAATACTATTTTTTAGGTTAAGAAGATTTATTATAAATCCATCTTCTTTATAAAATTTACTTGCACGACTTCCTTTAAGCATTGCTAAAACTAAAGCTATACGTTTTTCAACTAAATTAAGGCATGAAAACTCCTTGCTAAAAAACCATTTAGAAATACGTGTGAAACCTTGACTTCCTTTCTTATTCATTTCTTCCATTTTTGCAAGAGTCCACTCATTGTTATTTATGTTTTTATTTAATATTTTAAGAGAAATAAGGTCTTTTATATTAGAAACAATAGTTCTTAAAGATGCTTTAATATATTTTCCTTGAAGTTTTTCTGCAAGGGAAGTAATAGAAAAATCTTCAGTTTTTATAATATAAGATTTTTTATCAAGAGATTCACAAGATATAAAGCATAATCCAAGTAAAGTATCTATAGAGAAGTACTTTTTTGATTCTAAAATCTTATTTATAAATTCATTAGGAACTTTTGTTGCCATAATAATCATCCTTTCTCAATGTAAAAATAGTATCATATAATTTATTTGCTTGTGAGCCTAAGTTTTACACAAAAAAATTAAATTTTTTATATAGAGAAAGAAAAAATTTAATTAAATAAGGTTATAATGTTTTAAAGCATAATATATTCCATCTTCATAAATATCTTTAGTAACAAAGGATACTTTGTCAAATAATGAAGGGGTACTATTTCCCATGGCAATTGAGGTATGGGCATATTCTAGCATAGCTAAGTCATTTGTGCTGTCTCCAATTGCATATGTATTTTCTAGTGGAATATCTAGATAGTTTGATATGTATTTTATTCCTGAAGCTTTTGAATAGCCAAGTGGAATAACTTCGTAAAAATCTTCAGCTCTTTTTATAAATTCAAATCTATCTTTGTATTTTTCATAAAAGCTATTAAAGTCACTATTTTCATTTATGAAAACAACAAATTTATCAATTTCAATATTTTCTTCATGCCATGTTGAGCCATAAAAGAATCCTTCGCTTTTGTGTTGGTTCATTATTCTTAAAACATCTTTGTGTTTTATATTTTCAAAATTATCAAAATATACAGTGTCTCTTCCTTCTAAAATTCCTTCTAACTTGAACTTGTCCACATCATCTGCTATTTCTCTTGAAAGTTTTTTCCCAAGGGATTTATAAAAAAGAACTTCATTGTTAAATTCAATATAAGTACCACAACCACATAAATATCCATCAAAGTCTAAGCTTCTTATTAAAGGGGTAATTTCAGAAAGTGGTCTTCCTGTGTTTATAAAAGAAAGATTTCCTTTTTCTTTAAGCTTTTTAAGTGCAATTTTAGTGCTTTCAGGTATTATATGGGTATGTTCATTAATTAAAGTTCCATCAATATCAAAAAAAACTATATTTTTACTCATGTATATACTCCTTATATCTATTTATGTTAAAATTATAGCATAAAGATATGAAAGGAGAAATGAAACTTATGCCATTTATAGGAAATAAAGTAACAGTAAAAATATCAGAGGAAAAGGAAAAAATAATAAAAGAAAAACTAGGAAAAGCAATAGAGCTTTTAGGTAAAAGTGAAGAGTATTTAATGGTAGGCTTTGAGGATAATTATAAATTATATTTTGCAGGGGAAAAGCTTGAAAAGGGTGCTTTTATTCAGGTTAAACTTTTTGGAAAGGCAAGTAGTGAAGCTTATGAAAAATTAACAGTAGAAATATGTAAAATTTATGAAGAGGAATTAAAAATACCTAAAGACAAGATATATGTAAAATATGAAGAAGTAAGTAATTGGGGCTGGAATGGCTTTAATTTTTAGGGTATAAGAAGAGGTGATAATGTGATTTATCATATGAAGCAAAAGGTATTTTCCTTAGGTGAAAAGTATAGTGTATTTGATGATATTGGAAATTTAGCTTTTTATGCTGAAGGGGAGTTTTTAAGTTTAAAAAATAAAGTTCATGTTTATGATAAAAATAAACATGAAATAGCTTTTATAAAAAAAGAATTACTTTCTTTACTTCCAACTTATTATGCAGATATTTTTAGTTTTGGAATTATAACCATAAAGAAAAAGTTTACTTTATTTACTATGAAGTTAACTGTTGAAGAAATGGGGCTTGTTCTTGAAGGAGATTTTACATCTCATAATTTCACTCTTAAAAAAGATGAAAGAGAAATTATGACTGTAAAAAAGGGATGGTTTACATGGGGAGATAGTTATGAGATAAATATAAAAGATGAAAAATATACTATTCTTTGCATATGTATTTTGTTAGCTGTAGACCTTATTATTGCAGATACTAGTGCAGCTTCAAATAGTTCAAATTAAAAAATATCCTAATAAATAAGAATAAAATTTACTTATTAGGTTATAATTAATTTATATAGGTAGGAGGTCGATTTTATTATGAAAGTTACTAATGTAGAAAGTTTGTTACATAGGATAAATAACTTAAGAGATGCACAAAGGATATTTTCAGGATATACTCAAGAAAAGGTTGATGAAATATTTAGAGCAGCTACTATGGCAGCTAATGATTCAAGAATAAAATTAGCAAAGATGGCAGTAGAAGAAACTAAAATGGGAATTGTTGAAGATAAGGTTATAAAAAATCATTTTTCAGCAGAATATATATACAATCAATACAAAGATATGAAAACCTGTGGGGTTATAGATAGAGATGAAACCTTTGGAATAAGTAAAGTTGCAGAGCCTATAGGAGTTATTGCAGCAATAGTTCCAACAACTAATCCAACATCAACTGCTATTTTTAAAACATTAATAGCATTAAAAACAAGAAATGCAATTATTATAAGTCCTCATCCAAGGGCAAAGAATTCTACAATAGCAGCTGCTAAAATAGTTTTAGATGCAGCCGTTAAAGCAGGAGCACCAGAAGGAATAATAGGTTGGATTGATGAACCTTCAGTAGAATTATCTAAAAGAGTAATGGAAGAAAGTGACCTTATTTTAGCAACTGGAGGGCCTGGAATGGTTAAAGCAGCTTACTCTTCAGGAAAGCCAGCCATAGGAGTTGGAGCAGGAAACACTCCAGCTATAATAGATGAAACTGCTCATATAAAAATGGCAGTAAACTCTATTCTTCTTTCAAAAACCTTTGATAATGGAGTTGTATGTGCTTCTGAGCAAAGTATAATAGTTATGGATTCTATATATGATAAAGTAAGAAGAGAAATCCTTGAAAGAGGAGGCTACATTTTAAATAAACAAGAAAAAGATAAGCTTAGAAAAACTATCTTAACTGAAAGTGGAGCTTTAAATTCTGAAATTGTAGGGCAATCAGCTTATAATATTGGAAAGCTTGCAGGAATTAATGTGCCAGAAACTTCAAAGGTTTTAATTGGAGAAGTAGAATCTGTAGAACTAGAAGAAGCTTTTGCCCATGAAAAATTATCTCCAATACTTGCTATGTATAAAGTTAGGAGTTTTGATGAAGCTTTAGAAAAAGCTAGCAGACTAATTGAACTTGGAGGATTTGGTCATACATCAATTTTATATACAGACCAAATAAAATCTAAAGATAGAATAGCTAAGTTTGGAGAAACTATGAAAACTGCAAGAACATTAATAAATATGCCAGCTTCTCAAGGGGCTATAGGGGATATTTATAATTTTAAACTTGCACCATCTTTAACTTTAGGTTGTGGTTCTTGGGGTGGAAATTCTATTTCAGAAAATGTAGGTCCAAAACATTTATTAAATATAAAAACAGTAGCAGAAAGGAGGGAAAATATGCTTTGGTTTAGAGTTCCTGAAAAAACTTATTTTAAATATGGATGCCTTCCAGTAGCTTTAAAAGAATTAAAGGATATGAACAAGAAAAAAGCTTTTATAGTTACAGATAAAGTTTTATTTGATTTAGGTTATACTCATAAAATAACTGATATTTTAAAAGAATGTAACATAGATTTTAAAATATTCTTTGATGTTGCACCAGACCCAACTTTAAAAACAGCAAGAAGTGGAAAAAAAGCTATGATGAGTTTTGAACCTGATGTAATAATTGCAATTGGAGGAGGTTCTCCTATGGATGCTGCTAAAATTATGTGGGTTATGTATGAGCATCCAGAAGTTAAATTTGAAGATTTAGCTATGAGATTTATGGATATAAGAAAAAGAGTTTATAAGTTCCCTGAACTTGGGCAAAAAGCTATAATGGTTGCAATTCCAACTTCAGCAGGAACAGGTTCTGAGGTTACTCCATTTTCAGTAATAACTGATGAGGAAACAGGAATAAAATATCCTTTAGCAGATTATGAATTAACTCCAGATATGGCTATTGTAGATGCTGAACTTATGATGAGTATGCCAAAGGGTCTTACAGCAGCTTCTGGAATTGATGCCCTTGTTCATGCAATAGAAGCTTATGTATCAGTTATGGCCTCAGAGTATACAAATGGTTTAGCCCTTGAAGCTATAAGGCTTATATTTAAATATCTTCCACAAGCTTATGAAGAAGGAACAACAAATGTTAAAGCAAGAGAAAAAATGGCACATGCTTCTTCTATGGCAGGAATGGCCTTTGCAAATGCTTTTTTAGGAATATGTCATTCTATGGCTCATAAATTAGGAGCTTTTCATCATCTTCCACATGGAATAGCAAATGCACTTTTAATTGATGAAGTAATAAGATATAATGCAACAGATGCTCCAAGAAAGCAAGCTGCTTTTCCACAATACAAATATCCAAATGCAGCTTGGAGATATGCAAGAATTGCTGATTATTTAAATTTAGGTGGAAATAGTGAAGAGGAAAAGGTTGAGCTTTTAATTAAAGAAATAGATAAGCTTAAGAAAAAGATTGGAATATTAGATTACATTTCTGATTATGGAGTAACTGAAGATAAATTTAATGAAACTTTAGATGAAATGGTAGAGCAAGCTTTTGATGACCAATGTACAGCTGCAAATCCAAGATATCCATTAATGAATGAAATAAAAGAAATGTATTTAAAAGCTTACAAGTAAAAAATTTTATAAAGCTGTTTCAATGAGGAATATTCTTCATGAAACAACTTTTATTTTAAAGTAAAAAATGAAGATATTAATATATTTCATTAGTATTTCTAAACAATAGAACAGCAGTAGGGAATAACAAAAAGAAAAAAAGAATATAGAAAGTCAGGTTAGTAAGTTTTATAAAAAATATTCAAAGATAGAAATCGTTGACAAATAAATGTAAAAAAAATATAATTTAATAGAGATTTTTATTGGAGGATGAAAACGTGGAAAAGTTTTATGGGGAGTTTGGAGGACAATTTGTTCCACCAGCAGTATTAGAGGCATTAAATCAATTAGAAGAGGCTTTTTTAAAGTATAAAGATGATGAAGAATTTAAAAAAGAATATAATTATTATTTAAAACAATATGTAGGAAGGGAAAATCCATTATATTTTGCAGAAAGATTAACTAATTATACTAAAGGATGCAAAATATATTTAAAGAGAGAAGACTTAAATCATACAGGAGCACATAAAATAAACAATGCTCTAGGACAAATTCTTTTAGCTAAAAGAATGGGAAAGAAAAAAGTTATAGCAGAAACTGGAGCAGGACAACATGGAGTTGCTACTGCTACTGTGGCAGCTTTAATGGGAATGGAATGTACTATATACATGGGTGAAGAGGATATGAGAAGACAATCACTAAATGTATTTAGAATGGAACTTTTAGGAGCAAAAGTTGTTCCTGCAATGAGAGGAACAAGAACTCTTAAAGAAGCAGTAGATTTAGCTTTAGAAGAATGGGTAAAGGATATAGATAATTCTTTTTATGTTTTAGGTTCAGCAGTAGGACCACATCCTTATCCAGCAATAGTTAAAGAATTCCAAAAAATCATAAGCATGGAAGCTAAAAAGCAAGGTTTAGAAGCAGAAGGAAAGCTTCCAAAAGCAGTTATAGCTTGTATTGGTGGAGGTAGTAATGCTATAGGAATGTTTGCAGACTTTATAGATGAGAAGGATGTGGAGCTTATTGGTGTTGAAGCTGCGGGAAAAGGAATAGACACAAATATGCATGCTGCATCAATGGCTAAAGGTGAAGTTGCTATAGTTCATGGAATGAAAACAAAATGTATAGTTGATGAAAATGGAGAAGCTAAGGAAGTTTATTCAATTTCAGCAGGACTTGATTATCCAGGAGTAGGACCAGAGCATGCTTATCTTTGTGAAATTAAGAGAGCAAAATATGTCCCATGTACTGATGAAGAAGCCTTAAATGGATTTAAAGTTTTATCAAGATTAGAAGGAATAATTCCAGCTATTGAGAGCTCTCATGCTATAGCATATGCTTTAAATGCAGCTAAAGAGTATGATAAAGATGATTACATAATTGTATGTCTTTCAGGAAGAGGAGATAAAGACGTTCAAGAGCTTATGGATAAGATAAAGTAAGTTAAAAAATAATTTTAAAAAGAATTATTGACAAAAATAATTTAATAATTTATTATAAAATAAATTAATATTTAAAAGCAATGAGAAAGAGGAGTAAAAGTCCTAAGCATTTAAGAGAGAGGGGAAAGGTGGAAGCCCTTATGTTAAAGGCTTTGAAGGTAGCTTTTGAGCTTCTTTAGTGAAACAATAGTAGCTAAAGACGGTTTTTCATAAATCGTTAATAAAATAAGAGCCTGTAAAAGCTTTTTTTAAAGTAGAGCAGGAATAAAGGTGGTACCGCGAGTTTTCGTCCTTTTATAGACGAAGGCTCTTTTTATTTTATAAAAAAATTGCAAATAACTTGCTAAGTTAATTTTAATAGAAAAAGTAAGTTGAAAAGCAGGAGGAGAAAAATGGAAAATAAAAAAGAATTAGCAACTACATATTCCCCAAAAGAATTTGAAGACAGAATTTATAAAAAGTGGGAAGAAAAAAAATATTTTACACCTAAGATTGATAAAACTAAAAAGCCTTATTCAATAGTTATGCCACCACCAAATATAACTGGAAAGCTTCATTTAGGTCATGCTTTAGATAATACAATGCAAGATATGCTTATAAGGTATAAAAGAATGCAAGGATATTGTACTTTATGGGTGCCAGGACAAGACCATGCTTCAATAGCAACAGAAGTTAAGGTGGCAAATGAATTAGCTAAGGAAGGTTTAGATAAAAAGGAAATGGGAAGAGAAGCCTTTTTAAGTGAGGTTTGGAAATGGTCTGATGAATATAGAGGAAGAATAAGAACTCAGCTTAAAAAGCTTGGTGTTTCTGCAGACTTTACAAGAGAAGCTTTTACAATGGATGAAAATTTAAATAAGGCAGTAAGACATGTATTTGTTAAGCTTTATAATGAAGGACTTATATATCAAGGAAATAGAATAACTAACTGGTGTACAAAGTGTCAAACAGCTTTATCTGATGCAGAAATTGTTTATGAAGAACAAGATGGATTTTTCTGGCATATAAACTATCCATTAGCAGATGGTACAGGTTATTTAGAAATAGCTACCACAAGACCAGAAACATTACTTGGAGATACAGCAGTTGCAGTAAATCCAAATGATGAAAGATTTAAGAATCTTATAGGAAAGAAACTAATCTTACCTTTAGTAAATAAAGAAATCCCAATAGTTGGAGATGACTATGTTGATATGGAATTTGGAACTGGAGCAGTTAAAATAACTCCAGCTCATGACCCTAATGACTTCCAAGTTGGATTAAGACATAACCTTCCTCAAATAAGAGTTATGGATGATAAGGGAGTAATAAATTCAAATGGTGGAAAATATCAAGGTTTAGATAGATATGAAGCTAGAAAAGCTATAGTAAAAGACCTTGAAGAAGCAGGACTTTTAGTTAAGGTTCAACCTCATACTCATAATGTTGGAACTCACGATAGATGTGGAACTACTATTGAACCAATAATATCAAAACAATGGTATGTAAAGATGGAATCTTTAGCAAAACCTGCAATAGAAGTTGTTAAGGAAAAGAAAACTAAGTTTGTACCAGAAAGATTTGAAAAAATATATTATAACTGGATGGAAAACATTCAAGATTGGTGTATTTCAAGACAATTATGGTGGGGACACAGAATTCCAGTATGGTATTGCCAAGATTGTGGAGAAGTAATTGTAAGAGAAGATGCTTCAGAGGTTTGTCCAAAGTGTGGTTCTAAGCACTTAGAACAAGATAAGGATGTATTAGATACTTGGTTCTCATCTGCATTATGGCCTTTCTCAACATTAGGTTGGCCAGAAAAAACAGAAGACTTAGAATATTTCTATCCAACAAATGTATTAGTAACAGGTTATGATATTATATTCTTCTGGGTTGCAAGAATGATATTCTCAGGACTTCACAATATGAATGAAACTCCATTTGATACTGTTCTTATACATGGAATTATAAGAGATTCTCAAGGAAGAAAAATGAGTAAGTCTTTAGGAAATGGTGTTGACCCTCTTGAAGTAATAGATGAATATGGTGCAGATGCTTTAAGATTTATGCTTATAACAGGAAATGCTCCAGGAAATGATATAAGATATTACCCTGAAAGAGTTGAAGCTTCAAGAAACTTTGCAAATAAAATATGGAATGCATCAAGATTTGTTATGATGAACCTTAATAGAGATTTAATGGATAAGGAAAAGGATAATAAAGATTATTCATTAGCAGATAAGTATATTTTATCTAAGATGAATACTTTAGTTAAAGAAGTTACAGATAATTTAGATAAATATGAACTTGGAATAGCTGTTCAAAAGGTTTATGACTTTATGTGGACTGAATTCTGTGACTGGTATATAGAACTTGTTAAGCCTGTATTATACGGGGAAGATAATAAGGCTAAGGGAAGAGTTTATAATGTTTTATATACTGTATTAACAAATGGATTAAAATTATTACATCCTGTAATGCCATTTATTACAGAGGAAATTTATACAACTTTAACTTTAGAAGAGACAATAGTAAATGCAGCATGGCCAAAATATGATGAAGCTTTATATAATGAAAAAGCTGAAAAAGATATGGACTATGTAATAGAAGCTATAAAGAACTTAAGAAATGTAAGAGCTGAAATGAATGTTCCACCTTCAAGAAAAGCAAAGGTTATATGTATAATTGGAGATGAAGCTAAGGAAGCTTTTGAAAATGGAGTTTTATATATAGAAAAACTTGCCTCAGCATCAGAAGTTGAATTTATTTCTTCAAAGAAGGAAGTTCCAGAAAATGCTGTATCTGTAGTAGTTAAAGGTGGAGAATTATTTATGCCACTTTTAGACTTAGTAGATAGAGAAAAAGAACTTGAAAGATTAAATAAAGAAGTTAAAAAGCTTAATGGTGAAATAGAAAGAATAGACAAAAAATTAAGCAATGAAGGCTTTGTAGCTAAGGCACCTGAAGCTGTTGTTAATGGAGAAAAAGCAAAGAGAGAAAAATATGCTGAAATGCTAAAAGCAGTAGAAGAAAGAATAGCAGCATTAAATTAAAGATAATTTAGCTGTTGCATAGGAAAGTGTTATTGAACTTTTTTGTGCAATAGCTTTTTTTATTTTATAATGTTGTTCCATATGGGTTTTGGTTTTCATAGTATAAAATAATTAGTATTTTAAAAGAAGGTGTTTCATGAAAATTGCTATAAGGGCTGGGCATAATTTTAGTGTACCTGGAGTTTTTGGCTTTATTGATGAAACTTGTGAAAATAGAAGGATAAAGGATGAGGTTATAAAGTATTTAGATGCATTAGATTATGAAGTTTTAGATGTTACTTCTAGTGATTGTTATAATACAGTAGAATCTGATTTAGCTTATGGAGTAAATAGTGCAAATGAGTGGAATGCAGATATTTTTATTTCAATACATTTTAATAATCAGGTTAAATTTTATAATGGAGAAATTGGTTGTGAAGTATGGGTTTATAATGTTTTTAAAGAGGCGGAAAGTGTTGTGAATTCTTTAGGTAATTTAGGTTTTAAAAATAGGGGATTAAAAATAAGGCAGAATACATATGAATTAAAATATACAAAAATGAAGGCTATGATTATTAATATTTGTTTTGTAGAGGCAATTTTAGATGTAGATTTATATAATTTTTTAGGAGCTAGTATAGTAGGAAAGACAATTGCAGAGGGAATTTGTGGAGAGGAAGAATTTATTAAAAAGGATTTTAAAGAAGAAAAAAATAAATGGGTAGAAATTATTGAAAATAAGATAAATTTAGAGGTAACAGGAATAGTAAATAATGAAACATTAAGTGCTTGTCCTAAATTAGAGTATAAAGAAGAAGGAGATTTTGTAAAAATACTTCAAGAAATATTAAGTTTTAAAGGTTTTTATATAAAAAACATAGATGGAATTTTAGGAGAGGAAACTAAAAAGGCTGTTATAAAATTTCAAACAATTCATGAGCTTAAGCCAGATGGAGTTGTTGGGTATAATACATGGAAATATTTATTAAAGTAAAAAATAAGACTGCTGTATAAATGTTTTATATAGCAGTCTTAGTTTGTTTAGGGCTATTTGTATTTATTGTATAATATGTGTATAATAAGAAAGAAGATTTTTTAATATTAAGGAGGGAAGAATTTGTTAGAAATAAAAAATATAACAAAAAGATTTAAGAAGGCGGAAGTAGTAAAGGATTTATCTTTTAATGTTGAGGATGGAGAAATAGTAGGTCTTCTTGGGGAAAATGGAGCAGGTAAAACAACTACACTAAGAATGATTTCTACAATGCTTAAGGTAAGTGAAGGAGACATAATAGTAAATGGCTTTAGTGTTAAAAAGGAGCCTGAAAAAGTAAGAAAGGAGATAGGAATTCTTTTTGGTGGAGATGTTGGTCTTTATGATAGATTAACTGGAAGAGAAAATATTAAATATTTTGCAAATCTTTATGGAATGACAGATAGACAAGCTCATAAAAGAATAGATATATTAGCTAAAGATTTTGGAATGGAAGATTATATTGATAAACCAGTAAATAAATTTTCAAGAGGAATGAAACAAAAGATTTCAATAGCCCGTTCAATAGTTCATAATCCATCAATTATGCTTTTTGATGAGCCTTGTACTGGTCTTGATGTAAGAGCTGCAAGAACAGTTCAAAGGTTTATAAGAAAATGTCAAGGACAAGGGAAAACTATTTTATTTTCTAGCCATTCTATGTCTGAAGTTGAAAAGCTTTGTGATAGAGTAGTTATAATAAATAAAGGAAAGCTTCTTGAAAACTGTACAATTGAAGAATTAAAAGAAAAACATAATAGTAATGATTTAGAAGAGGTTTTTGTAAATCTTATAGGAGGGGAAGAGGATTATGAGTAATTTCTTTACAATATTAAAAAAGGAACTAATAGATATAATAAGAGATAGAAAAACATTAGCTTTTACAATACTTCTTCCAATTCTTATTTATCCTATATTATTTCAAATAATGTCTGTTACAATGCAATCTAGTCAAGAGGATGCAAAAAAGGAAATTAATGTAGTTATTAATGGAGACAAAGATTCAGAATTAGGAAAGGTTTTAACTTCACAGGAAAATATAAAAGAGCAAAATTATGATGAGCCTAAAAAAGCTTTAAAGGATGGAAAACTTCAGCTTATAATAAATATTCCAGATAATGTAGATGAAGAAATAGAAAAGGGAAATAGCATAAACTTAGAAATTCTTATAGATGACCAATCAGAAAAATCTACTATAGCAGAAAGTATGGTTGAAAGTATAGTTAATAGTTATAGTAATTCTATAGTAGAAAATAGGCTTTCAAAGTTAAATGTAAATTCAGAAATTTTAAATCCTATAAATATAGAAACAAAATCAGGAATAAATGAAAGTGGAACAGATAATTCAGATGCAAATAAGATTTTAGGAATGCTTCCAGCTTTAATTGTTATAATGCTTTTATCTCCAACTATGGGTCTTGCAGCAGATTTAGGTGCAGGAGAAAAGGAAAGAGGAACTTTTGAACCCCTTCTTTCAACTTCAGTTAATAGAAATTCAATACTTTGGGGAAAAATTACAACAATTTCAATTATATCAGTTATTGCTTTATTATTAAGTATGGTATCTTTATTTGTATCCTTTAAAGGCTTTGTAAATTCAGCAACTGAAGGGTTAGGAGAAAGTATAAATCTTAATATAGATATAATAACTATTTTATTTATAATTTTATTTTGCATTTTTATTATAATTTTTATAAGTACCCTACAAGTTGTAATAAGTATTTCTGCAAGGTCAACAAAGGAAGCTAATACCTATCTTTCAGGACTTATAGTACCTATTATGATTTTAGCTTTTATACCAATGTATATGGATGTTAAAAATATAAGTATGTTGTTTTTAAATATACCAATAATAAATTCTATATGTGTTATGAAAGAAGTTATGATAGGAATTTATAATACAACTCATATATTAATAGTACTAGCTTGGCATATATTTTATGTAGTTTTAGCATTAATAATTGCAAAAGTATTATTTTCAAGAGAAGAGCTTATATTTAGAAGTTAATATTTTTTTAAAAGACAGCATTTATTTTATGTTGTCTTTTAATTTAAAATTTTTCTTGTAAAATTATTTACTTGAATAAAAAATATAAAGGAAATATAATGTTAGTATTGTTATATAACCATTAAATAGTTAATAAATTTTGGCTTTTAAGGTTATTAAATATAGAAAATAAAGGAAAGATAATTATTATGAATTATAATGAAGCAATGAATTACATACATGAAGTTGGAAATTTTGGCTCTAATTATGGTCTTGAAAGAACTTATAGAATTTTAGAGTTACTTGGAAATCCACATAAAAAATTAAAACTTATTCATGTTGCAGGAACTAATGGAAAGGGTTCTACAACAGCTATGATTACAGAACTTCTTAAAGGAAAGGGCTTTAAGGTTGGAATGTATACTTCTCCTTTTTTAGAGGAATTTGAAGAAAGGATTCAAATAAATGGAGAAAATATACCAAAGGAAGCTTTAGCAAAACTTATAACAAAAATAAAGGTTGTAGTAGATAAGGTTATAGAAGAAGGATATAATCATCCTACAGAATTTGAAATAATAACTTGCCTTATGCTTTTATATTTTAAAGAGGAAGGGGTAGATTATGGAGTAGTAGAAGTAGGACTTGGTGGAAGACTTGACTCAACTAATGTAATAACTCCTATAATAAGCATAATAGCTTCAATAAGCTTTGACCATACAAATCTTTTAGGCAATACCTTAGGAGAAATTGCAGGAGAAAAAGCTGGAATAATAAAGAAAAATATTCCTGTTGTTATATATCCTCAAGAAAAGGAAGCTTATGAAGTAATAAAGAAAAAGGCTAAGGAAATGGAAGCTCCTTTATATGAAGTAAATTTAAATGATGGAAAATATTTAGGAGTTTTAAATAAAGATAGAATATATCAAGAAGTAGAAGTAAATTTAAATGAAGAAAAATTTAAAGTTAAACTTCCTTTACTTGGAGAACATCAAATAGGCAATATGCTTGTAGCCTTAAAAGCCTTTCAAGTAATAGGTAAAAAAGAAAATTATGAAATAAATTTAGAAGAAATAAAAAATTCTTTATCTAAGGTAAAATGGATAGGTCGTCTTGAAGTAATGAAAAAAGAACCTATGATTGTAATAGATGGAGCTCACAATATTCAAGGCATAAAAGCTTTAAGAAAAAATGTTGAAAAATATTTTAAATATAAAAATATATATCTTTTATTAGGAATTTTAGCAGATAAGCAAGTAAAAGAAATGATAGAAGAAATAACACCAATAGCAAAAAAAGTATATGCCCTTACTCCTCACAGCAATAGAGCAGAACTTTGTGAAGACTTAAAAAATGAAATAATAAAAATAAACCCAAACTGCAAAGCCTATGAAGACTATAAAAAAGCCCTAAAAGAAGCTCTAAAAGAAGCTAACAAAGATGACCTAATACTTATAAGCGGCTCTTTATACATGATAGGAGACATGAGAAAAATAATAAGAACTTCTATATAAAGCTTAATAATATAACTACATAACAAAATTTAAATATAATAATATTTTTATTAATATAAATAACAGTTTCATAATTTTTTAGCTTATAGTTTATATTTTACAATCTTGTTAATTAAAATATTAGTTCTCTTATTTTATGAAGGCGTGACTTGGAGCCTGTCGATAAGTGAGAATCAAAATTTTACATTTTGTTATTCGAACTTACCCAGCGAACAAAGTGAGTCGGGCTTCCTTTTTATAAGAGAACTAATATTTTTGAACTTAGTTATTTTCTTTCCATTGAATTAATGCTTGTGCAAGTTGGTCTGGGCAGGAAGTTCCTTTTCCTCTACAATCTATTCCTTTTAATTTTTCAATTGCATCATCAACCTTCATGCCTTTAACAAGTGAGCCTATACCAAGAAGGTTTCCTGCACAGCCACCAATAAATTCAACATTTTTAATAACATTATCTTTAATGTCAAAAAGAATTTCTCTAGAACAAGTTCCTTTAGTTTTGTATGAATTCATAAAATTTTCCTCCTAACAATACAAATTACATATACATTATATATGTTGATTTTGTAGAAATAAAGTAATTTTTAATAGAAAGTTGTCCCATAAATTCAAAGGGTTACATATATTATAGTACAAATTGATTTTAGGGGGTGGAATTTATGGATTCAATAATGGTGTGCAATACAGCATCTGATAGTCTAAGTATAATATCTTTAGAAAATGACTCTGTTTATAATATCCCCTTATCTTTAAATAAAAAAACTAATTTAAATTCTAAAGGACCTCATGGAATAGAAATTTATAAAAATAAGATTTTAACTGCTAATAGTTATGATAGTAGCATTTCAGTTATAGATTTAGCTGAGAAAAAGGAAATAGAAAATTATTTTATAGGAGCTCATCCAAATGACATAAAAACATATAAAAATAAGGGATATATACTTTGTGGAGAAATAAATTCATTAATTGTTTTTGATATGAAAGAAAAAAATACTATTTTTCAAATAAATACAGATGAAAATCCTCATTCAATTGCAATAGATAATAATGGAATTGGATATTTATGTTCTCTTCAGGGAAATTCTTTAGAGATAATAGATTGTAATAAAAATATTATATTAAAAAAATTTTTAGGATTAAATTATCCTATTAAAGTTATAATATCAAAGAATTTAGAAAATATTTTTGTTGTTGAAAGTTACCTTGGAGAAGAAAGGGAAGGGTATGTTAATATTTTATCAAAAAAGGATTTTTCAAGTTTATTAAAAATAAAGGTAGGAAAGTCTCCTGTAGATATTTGGGAAGAAAATAATAGCTTATATGTATCAAATTTTGAGGATGGAACAATAAGTATTATAAATTTAGGTCTTGGAAAAGAGGTAAAAAGAATTTACCTTGGAGGAATGCCAAGGGGAATAATAAAATATAAGAAAAATATATTTGTTGGAGATTATGGGAATGATAGAATATTAAAAATTGATTTAGAAAAGAAAAAAATAAAAAACATAGCAGTAGGTAAGGAACCTAATGCTATGATTCTTCTTCAGAGTCTTCAACAAATAACAAATTAATAATAGAGTTATAAATTTTTGAAGGGTCATTTTTCCATTTTGCACAAAGGGAAATAGCTTGCTTTTTATTTGGTACTGCAATTTTTAAATTCATTAAAAGAGATGATTCTTCAAATGCTTTAAGCTCTACTAAAAAGGTATCTTTATCAGTAGGAATATAGTCCCCTTGAATAGTTAATTCTTTCTTTATTGATTGTATTTTTTCTTTAATATAGTTATCAATAACATCTATTTTCCCTGGAGAAATTCTATCTTTAAAAAAGGATAGTACATTTTCTCCTTCTTTTGTTATTTCTAAAAGATTTTTTTCATTTACCTTATCATAATGTATAAAATGGCTATCATCTAGTTCACTTATACATTGTTGAAGGGTAAAGTAGTTAATTAAATTATTTTGAAGTAAAATTTCTGTAAGCTGAGAGTTAGATATTAGTCTATTTAATCTTTGAAGAGTATATAATACTAATAACTTATTTTCAGCAAGTTCTGTACTGCTTTCAAACATAAAAAACCTCCATCTCTTGTGAAAGTATAATATTATTATATCATAAATTTAGAAATAGTGAATATAATTTATAATAGAGTAAGAGTAGGAGTAAGAGATGTGAAAGAGCTTAAGGCTAAAGTAATCATTTCCATTATTTTATTTGCCCTTATAATTTCTGTCTCATTAATATTAAGAGAAGAAGAATATATAGAGACAATAGAAAAAGGTTATGAGGTGCCTATTTATTCAGTAAGCATAGAAGAAAAAGTAGCAGCTATAACCTTTGATATAAATTGGGCTAAGGAGGAAAATCTATATACCATATTAGATATATTAGATAAATATAATACAAAAGCCACCTTTTTTATAATGGGGGCTTGGGTAAACCAAAATGATGAGAATGTAGAAAAGTTAAAAGCAATAGTAGAAAGGGGGCATGAAATAGGAAATCACAGTTATTTACATCCTAATTTTACCAAAATAGGAGAGGAGCAAATAAAAGAAGAATTAAGAAAAACAAATGAAATTATAGAAAAATTAACAAAGGTTAAGCCAGTATTATTTAGATTCCCAAGTGGAGATTATAATGAAAGAGTTAATAAAGTGGTATTAAATGAAGGGTTTATATCAATTCAATGGAATTGTGATTCTGTGGATTGGAAAGAAGAGGGAGCAGAAATTGAATATTCACGAATAAAGGAGAATTTAAAACCAGGCTCCATATTGTTATTTCATAATAATGCAAAATATACACCTGAAAATTTAGAAAAGGTGTTAAAAGATTACCAAAACCAAGAATATAAATTTGTAAAAGTTGGAGATTTAATATATAATGAAAGTTATACAATAGAAAAAGATGGAACTCAAAGAAAAAAATAATAAAAAAGCTATTGGAAATCTATTGCAATTGTATTATAATGGAAATACAAACTTGTGGTCTTCTTTTTTGTGAATTAATTTATAACCAAAGGAGAGAGGGGTTACTATGGATAATGCAATAACAAATAACAAGATATTCCTTGAAGGTAAGGTAATATCTGAACTAGAATTTAGTCATGAAATGTATGGAGAAGGGTTTTACAGTTTTAATTTAGAAGTCATGAGATTAAGCGATTCTGTTGATCATTTAAATATAACAGTTTCTGAAAGATTATTAAATGATGTAGAAATTTCTATTGGAAAAGAAGTTATTGTTGAAGGTCAATTAAGATCTTACAATAAATTTATTGATGGATCTAACAAATTAATATTAACTGTTTTTGCAAGAAATATTCAACCTTGTATAGAAAAGAGTAAAAATCCAAATGAAATATACTTAGATGGATATATTTGTAAAGAACCTGTATACAGAACAACACCATTTGGTAGAGAAATTGCAGATTTATTATTAGCTATAAATAGAGCATACAATAAGTCTGATTATATTCCTACTATAGCTTGGGGAAGAAATTCAAGGTTTTGTAAAAGTTTAAATGTTGGAGATCATATTAAGGTATGGGGAAGACTTCAAAGCAGAGAATATCAAAAGAAAATTTCAGAAACTGAAGTAGTTAAAAAGGTAGCATATGAGGTTTCTATTTCAAGAATGGAAAAGGCAAATAAAGAAGAAACTGCATCTAAAGGACAAGAAGGAGCAGTATAATAAAATTTTAAGTAAGAGCAAACCACAAGGATAAAAATAATATGAGATATAAAAAAAGCAAAGAGAAAGAATTTTTCTTTGCTTTTTTTATGTATTTAAAATCTTAAATCTTTTAAAATTTCAGTTTTTCTTTTAGTTTGTTCATCTACATTTTTAATAAATTTTGCAGGACTTCCACCATAAACTGTATTAGGGGGAACATTATGAGTAACTACAGAGCCAGCTGCAATAACAGCCCCATTTCCTATACTAACACCCTCTAAAATAACTGAATTTGCCCCAATTAAAACAAAATCACCTACTTCACAGGGAATAAGACTTGGAGGTTCTAAAACTCCAGCAATAACAGCTCCAGCTCCTATATGACTATATTTTCCTACAATTCCTCTAGCTCCAATAACTGAATTCATATCAATTAAAGCACCTTCTTTAATAACAGCACCTATATTAATAACAGCTCCCATCATTATAACAGCATATTTTTCTATTTTTACATTGCTTCTTATAATAGCACCAGGTTCAATTCTAATATCTTCTTCTAAGAAGTTAAGAAGAGGAATAGTTGAATTTCTTCTATCATTTTCAAATCTATAAAATTTAATTTGTGATTTATACTTTTTTATAAAGGCTTTTATAATGGCATATTCTCCAAATAATATATAAAAGTTTTCATTTCCATACCATTCAATATTATTAAAATCAGCTTTTTTTAAATCTCCATTTATATAAGCCTTAACAGGAGTTGATTTTGGTGAGGCTTTAATAAATTTTGCAATATTTTCTGGGGATTCAAATTTATATTTCATAGGTTTTATCTCCTAAAAGTACTTTTACTATATAAATATGCAAAGAATATTAAAAATACCTATAAAACATTTTATGAATTTGATATAGTAAGGGTAAGAATTATTTAAGAAAGGAGTGAAATTAAATGTTTGCAATATATACAGGTGATGGAAAAGGCAAAACCACAGCAGCTTTAGGACAAGGATTAAGAGCAGTAGGAAGTGGACTTAAAGTATATATGGTTCAATTTTTAAAAGGTGGAAAAACAGGAGAATTAAATTCAGTAAAAAACCTTGAGAATTTTACAATTTTTAGATTTGAAAAACCAAGAGACTTTGTTTGGAATTTAAAAGAAGATGAAATTGAAGAATTAAAAAAAGATATAAAAAAAGGCTATAATTTTATTTTAAAGGCATTAGAAAATAAAGAATGTGATATGCTTATAATAGATGAGATTATGGCAGTATTATCTTATAAATTTTTAAGCATTGAAGAAGCTTTAGAAATAGTTAATAAAATGGAAAATACAGAAATTATAATGACAGGAAGAAATGCACCAAAAGAACTAATAGAAAAAGCAGACCTAGTTACAGAAATGAAAATGATAAAACACTATTTTGAAAAAGGAATAAAAGCAAGAAAAGGAATAGAATTTTAATTAGTAAAATAAACTTTTTTCAAAAATATTACTTCTCTTATAAAAAGGAAGCCCGACTCACTTTGTTCGCTGGGTAAGTTCGAATAACAAAATGTAAAATTTTGATTCTCACTTATCGGCAGGCTCCAAGTCACACCTTCATAAAATAAGAGAGTTAATAGTTTAATAAACAAAGTTCTTATAATAAATAAAAAATAAAAGGCAAATAAAACTGCCTTTTATTTATTTAACAAACATGACAAAGTTAAATATTATAAACATAAAAAATGTTTAAAACTTTAAATTTTCATGAATATTATAATGTTTATTTTAATAGTATAAAATTTATTCTAGTCCTATAACATCTATCATATCATAAAGCCCTGGTTTTGTTATTTTAGCCATGTATTCGGCTGCTTTTAGGGCACCTACTGCAAAGACTTCTCTTGAAATTGCTTTGTGGGTAAATTCTATAACTTCGCCAGTTCCTGCAAAGATAACTTCGTGGTCTCCAATGATTCCACCACCTCTTACAGCATGAATTCCTATTTCTTTTTGTTCTCTCTTTTTGTTTCCTTTTCTTCCATAAACATATTCAGTTTCTGAATCTAAAGAGTTTTTTATAGAATCAGCTAAAAGTAAAGCAGTACCACTTGGTGCATCTACTTTTTGATTATGATGTTTTTCAACTATTTCTATATCATAGTTTCCATAAAGGGTTGGAGCAACCTTTTTTAATAAACAGCTTATTAGATTAATTCCAAGAGACATGTTTCCAGATCTAAATAGAGGAAGAGTTTTACTCTTTTCATCTATTAATGCTAAGTCTTCATCAGAAAAACCAGTTGAGCATATTATAAGAGGCTTTTTAGTTTTTTCAGTTAGGTCTAAAAGACCTTTTAAAGCATCAGCTCTTGAAAAATCAATTAATACATCATATTCAACATTTACTTCTTCAGGACTTTTAAATATTTTGAAAGAGCTTTCAAAAGGAAATTTATCAATTCCAGCTACTATTTCAATATTTGGGAATTGTTTTGAAGTTTCACAAATCATTCTTCCCATTTTTCCTGAACATCCATTTAAAATAACTTTAATCATAAGTACATCCCTCTCTTTTTAAAGTAAATTATATTTCTTTAAAGTTTCCTTTAAAGTATTTTCATTTTTTTCATCCATATCATATAAAGGAAGTCTAAGAGGACCAACCTTTTTTCCAATAAGATTTAATGCAGTCTTAACAGGAATGGGGTTTGTTTCAATAAATAAATTGTTTGTAAGCTCTAAAGTGTTAAGCTGAATATTACAAGCTTCCTTTACATTTCCATTAAGATAATCTCTTGTCATCTTATGGACCTTATTTGGAATTACATTAGCAAGAACTGATATAACACCTTTTCCTCCAAGAGACATTATAGGAATTATCTGATCATCATTACCAGAGTAAATATCAATATCTTTACACATTGCAGCAATTTTAGCTACTTGGCTTATATTTCCACTAGCTTCTTTTATTGCAACAACATTAGAAAGACTTGATAATTTAACTAAGTTTTCAGGTGTTATATTAACACCTGTTCTACCAGGAACATTATATACTATAATAGGTGTATTTACACAGTTATTAATAGCTTCAAAGTGCTTAAATAATCCCTTAGAATTTGTTTTATTATAATAAGGAGTAATTACTAAAAGACCATCAACTCCAACACTTTCACAATACTTAGACATTTCAATTGCAGCTAAAGTATTATTAGAGCCAGAACCTGCAATTACAGGGATTCTTTTATTTATTGTATCAACAGTAAATTTAATTACATCCTTTTTTTCTTTTTCAGTCATTGTAGTTGCTTCACCTGTGGTTCCGCAAATAATAATAGCATCAGTACCTTCTTTAACATGCCATTCTAAAAGCTCTTTTAATTTTTCAAAGTCAACTCCATTATCCTTAAAAGGAGTTATTAGAGCCACTCCAGAACCTTCAAATATTGCCATTTAAAAAATCCTCCAATCTTTTTTATTTTATTATATAAGAAAACTTTTTTATACTGCTAGTTTAAATCTTATATTATATCTTATACTAATATGATATACAAAAGATAAAAAGCTGGTAGCTTAAAAACTTACATACTTATAATATTATATACAAAAAAAATAGAAAAATATAGTCTTAACATTAGGAAAATCTGTATATTTTCTTAAATCACTATAATTTAGAATATTTTTTTCTTTAGTTAGAAAGTAATAATTAATACTTTTTTATGAATAAAATAATAAAAATAGTAAATAATAAAAATATAATTATTAAACAAAGTAAAAAATTTAAAAGAAACAAATAAAGATAAATGGAGTGATTTTAAGTGAGTAGTACACCATTAAAAAAAGTTATAAAATCTAAAATAAAGCAAAATAAAGAACTTACAGAAAATGAAATATTAAGAGAGAAAATAAAATATGAAATAGCAGAAGAGCTAGGACTAAAAGATAAAGTTGAAGCTTTAGGTTGGGGAGGATTAAGTGCAGAAGAAACAGGAAGAATAGGTGGAATTATGACCAAAAGAAAAAAAGAACTTCATATTCCAAGTAATGATGAAATTTTAGGAAGAAAATAAATTGACTAATATCTAGATTAGCTTTAATATAAGTTTAGTAAATATTAAAAATCTGGAGGAAAAAATGGCTTACGAAGAATTTGCAAAAGTTTATGATGAGTTAATTTATGAAGATATAAACTATGACAAAATATCTAAAAGATTAATAAGTATTATAAAAAAATATAATAATAAATCTATAGATTATCTTGATTTAGCTTGTGGAACTGGTAATGTAGCTGTAAAGATGGCAAAGCATTTTAAAACAAATTATGCTGTAGATTTATCAGAAGATATGCTTAGGGAAGCTTTTGAAAAGTTTAAAAAAGAAAGAATAAGATGTAAAATAATATGTCAAGATATGACTGAATTATCTTTAAATCATAAATTTGATGTAATAACCTCAGTATTAGATTCTACTAATTATTTATTAGAAAATGAAGATTTAGAAAAATGTTTTCAAAAGGTATATAATCATTTAAATGATAATGGATTATTTCTTTTTGATATAAATTCTTATTATAAGCTTACAAATATTTTAGGAAATAATATTTTCACTTATAATGAAGAAGAGATATTTTATACTTGGGAAAACACCTTAGAAGATAATATAGTAAATATGTTTCTTACATTTTTCATAAAAACAGGAGACCTTTATGAAAGATTTGAAGAAGAACAATTTGAAAGAGCTTATACAGAAGAAGAAATAGAAAATACTCTTAAAAAGTGTGGTTTTAAAATTTTAGAAAAGTATGATGGCTACAATGAAGCTTTAGTACAGCCTAAAAGTGAAAGAATTTTATATGTTGCAGGAAAAAATATGGAGGAGAAAAATGGATAAAATTATAAGATGTACAGCAAAAGATGGAATGATAAGAATAATAGGTGGTATAACAACAGAAGTTGTTAATTATGGAACAAGTGTACATAATTGTACTCCGGTTGCTTCAGCAGCTCTTGGTAGAATGCTTACAATGGGAGCTCTTATGGGAGCAACTTTAAAAAGTGAAAAAGAAGTAGTTACATTAAAAATAAATGGAGGAGGACCTGCTAAGGGAATAACTGTTACAGCTCACCCAGATTGTACTGTAAAAGGCTTTATAGGAAATCCAAATGTAAATCTTCCTTTAAATTCTAAAGGTAAATTAGATGTTGGAGGAGCAGTTGGTACAGATGGAATATTATATGTAATTAAAGACTTAGGAATGAAAGACCCTTATGTTGGACAAGTACCAATACATTCAGGAGAAATAGCAGAAGATTTTACTTATTACTTTACAGTTTCAGAGCAAACTCCATCAGCAGTTTCTTTAGGTGTTTTAGTTGATAAAGATTTATCAATAAAAGCAGCAGGAGGATTTATAATTCAAATGATGCCTGATGCAGACCCACTTCTTGCGGATTTATTAATGTATAGATTACAAGAAATTCCACCAATAACAACAATGATAGATAGTGGTAAAACTATAGAAGAAATATTAGAATATATATTTGAAGGAATGGATTTAAAAATATTAGATTCAATAGAGCCAGAATATGTTTGTGATTGTTCAAAAGAAAGAGTAGAAAAGGCTCTTATAAGTATAGGAGAAAAGGACCTTACTGAAATTTATGAAGATAATAAAGATGAAGAGGTAGTATGTCATTTTTGTAATAGAAAATATATATTTACTCATGAAGAATTAGGTGAACTTTTAAATAAAGCAAAGGAAATGAAAAAGAAAAACTAAAAATTTTATAGGCTCTTTATTAAGTTAAATAAATTTTATCTTATAAAGAGCCTAATTTAATAAATAAAATAATAAATGTAAGGTAAGATTCTTTTAATTAGTAAAAGGTTTACAATACAAAATTTTCAATACATATAATTTATAAAATATTAAATTATCTAAATATGAAAATAATTTAATGAAAAATTATAAGAAAAATGTTATAATTTATTATATCCATAGGGTATAATGTAATAAAGAAAGCAACTTAGGAGGTGAATATAATGAAGATGTTAGATGATATAACTTCATTTATTTTCATAGAGGACAAGCCACAAAAAGCAGACATTATTTTTATACCAGGGGGTTCATGGCCAGAACCAGCAGAAAAAGCTGCTGAATTATGGAAGGAAGGATATGCACCATATGTTTTCCCAGCAGGAAAGTATAGTATAAATAGAGGATTTTTCCCAGGACCACAAATAAGAAGTGATATATATAATAAAATATATAAAACTGAATGGGAATTTATGAATGATGTTCTTATAACTAATGGAGTAGATAAAGATTCTATTTTAAGAGAAGAAGAATCAGAATTTACTGTAGAGGTTGCATTTAATTCACGTAAGGTTACAGATAAAAAAGGTCTTAATATAAAGAAAGCTATAATATGCTGTAAATCTTTTCATGCAAGACGTGCGTTAATGCTTTACACTTGGGCATTTCCAGATACAGAATTTTATATATGTCCAGTAGATATAAAAGGAATAAGTAAAGATAATTGGTTTGAAAGTTCTGAAGGAACTGAACGAGTTATGAGAGAAGTTAAAAACTGTGGAATACAACTAAAAGATGCCATAGCAGACTGGAGAAAAAAATAAAAAAGATAAAAAGCTGTTGCAAAAAAATGCAAC
This sequence comes from uncultured Clostridium sp., assembly GCA_900539375.1. GTDB lineage: Bacteria > Bacillota > Clostridia > Clostridiales > Clostridiaceae > Clostridium. Next base: position 26,214 of record UQBY01000018.1, read on the forward strand.
AGCTTTTTTAAATTACTTCACCATTAAATTTTTTATATTTTATAAGTTCTTTATAAATTTTGTCTCCATCTTTTCTAAAAGAATTTGTTATGCTATTATAAAATGATTTATAGGTTTTACATTGTTTCATAGATTTATGTATAAATTGAAGCTGCTTTTTATCTATGTCAATTACCATATTTTTAATAGCTTCATCTACAATATTTTTATCATAATCTTCTTGTGATAATTCTTTTTCTGTATTATTTATAAAAATAAGATTATTATTTTCACTATTTTCTTCCTTTTCTGAAGCTACTTCTTCAAAAGCTTTTTTTTCTTCACTTTCTTTATTTATTTTAACTGTTTTATTATTTTTTTTCTCTTTAGATGTATTTTTATTTATATTTTGTATAATTTCAAGATTAACATTTCCTTCATAACAGTTATTTATATAATCAATAGCATAATTAAAGCCTGTATCATTTGAAATAACATGAATTTCAGAAAAGTTTCCTCTAATTGTTTTTTCAGTTATAAAGGCAACTAATTGAAAGTCTAATGCGTTCTTACCACCTACATTAACATTTTGAGTTAAGATTTTTGCACCACATTTTAATATTTCATCAAAGGTTTGTATTGTTATGCTTTTTGAATTATTACTAAAAAATAAAACAATATTATCATTTTCATTAACTTTAAAATTATTTATAAAAGAGTAGTTATTTGTATTTTCAGTATCAATAACAAATAGTCTATTATTTTCAATAATCTTATTTTCAAAATTATCTTCTTGTATTAAATTTTTAGGCTTTTCTGTTTTATCTTCATTAATTATATTAAAAATATCATTAATAAATTCATCTTCACTAATTCTTTTCATATCTTTACTTTTTATGAACTCCTGCTGATAATTCGTAAGGGGTTGTTTGGTATACAAAATAATTTAACCAATTGGTATAAATTAAGTTACTATGTGCACGCCATTTTAAAACTGGCTTTTTAGTTGGGTCATCATCTGGAAAATAGTTTACAGGAACTTTTATATCTAAACCTTTATTTACATCTCTAAAGTATTCCTTTGCTAAAGTATCAGCATCATATTCAGAATGTCCCATAACAAAAAATTGAGTTCCCTCTTTATCTCCAATTACATAAGCACCTGCTTTATCAGATACAGCCATTAATTTTAAGTTTGGATTTTTTTCTATATCTTCTATTCTAACAGTTGTATGTCTTGAATGTGGAGCATAAAATTCTTCATCAAATCCTCTAAAAAGTCTTGATTTTGGAGTGATTAATCTATGTTTATATATACCAAACATTTTTTCCTTTAATTTATATTTTTTAATTCCATAATGGTAATAAAGACCAGCTTGTGCTCCCCAACAAATGTGAAAAGTTGATTGAACATTATCTTTACTCCATTCCATTATTTTGCATAATTCTTCCCAATAATCAACTTCTTCAAATTCCATATCCTCAACAGGAGCTCCTGTTATTATCATTCCATCATATTTATTGTCTTTTATATCATCAAAAGTTTGATAAAAGGCAAGCATATGCTCCTCTGAAACATTTTTTGATTTATGAGTAGTTGTTTGAAGTAAGTCTATTTCAATTTGTAAAGGAGTATTAGCTAAACATCTTAAAATTTGAGTTTCAGTTGCAACTTTAGTTGGCATTAAGTTAAGAATGACTATTTTTAATGGTCTTATATCTTGAGTTAATGCTCTATTTTCATTCATTACAAATATATGTTCATTTTCTAATACTTCTTGTGCTGGTAAGTTATTTGGTATTTTTATTGGCATTTTATAACATCTCCCGTTTAAGTCATCTATACTACTGTGTATTATTTTATCATAAAAACTAATATTTAAGAAACATTTAGTAAAAAAATAAAAGTATTGTAACACCTTTTTATTTTATTTCATAACATATCATATGAAAAAAGAAAAAAGGATGAGAAGCTAGTGGAAAAACATTATAAAACAGAGACTATGAAAAAATGTAAGTTAGAATATGCTACAGCTTATATTGTTCCTCAAGAATATGAAAATTTATTTTCAATGAAAGATATTTTAAAAACAGGAACTATATTTATGGATTTATATAGACCTTATGTAAAAAAAGATGATAAAAGCAAGTGTTGTAAAGGTGAAAGAGATGAATAGAAAAGAATTATTAAATAAGATACAAAAGTATTTGTTTTATGCTGTAGAGCTTAATTTATATTTAGATAACCATCCAGAATGTAAAGAAGCTAGAGAAGATTATTATACAATTTCCTCTAATTTAAATTGTTTAATAAAAGATTATGAAAAAGCCTATGGTCCACTTTTAAGTTTTGGATTTTCTTATTCTGAAAACCAAAAGAAATGGACAGAAACCCCTTGGCCATGGGAAAATTGCTAAATTAGGAGGAAAAAATAAATGTGGTGTTATGTAAAAACTTTAGAATATCCAATAAATTTAAAATGTAAAGACTTAAAAATGGCAAAATATCTTATTTCTCAATATGGAGGACCAGATGGAGAATTAAGTGCTGCCCTTAGATATTTAAATCAAAGATATACTATGCCTACTTGTAAGTCAAAAGGACTATTAACTGATATAGGAACAGAGGAAATGGCACATGTAGAAATAATAGCCACAATGGCACATCAGCTTATGGAAAACGCTTCAATAAAAGAACTTGAAGAAGCAGGTCTTGGTGGACACTATGTAGACCATAAAAAAGCAACATTTTATACAGATGCTACAGGTAATCCTTGGACAGCAACCTATATTCAAGCAAAAGGGGATGTAATAGCTGATTTACATGAAGATATGGCTGCTGAGCAAAAGGCTAGAGCAACCTATGAAAGTTTAATTAATCTTACTGATGAATATGAAATTAAAGAAGCTTTAAAGTTTTTAAGAGAAAGAGAAATTGTTCATTATCAAAGATTTGGAGAAGCTTTAATGGATGTTCAAGATGCTATAAAATGTAAATAGTTAATATTTTTTATTTTAAATTTTAGGTTCATTATTTTATCAAGCAATGCTTATAGCAAAATAGCTAAATAATATAAAGAACCTAAAATTTTTTTTATTAAAGTTTATTTAAATTCAATAGGCTCAATTGTAATTTCATCTAATCTTTTTTTAAGTTCATTAAATTTTTTATTTAATAAGGCTAATTCAGAAAGGATTTTATCATAATCATGTTTTTTTGATGAATTAGATTCATTAAAAAAATTAATATCTTTTATAGAATTATCTTTTTCTATAGTTTTTTCTTTATAAAAATCTTTTAAATTTAAAATTATATAAGGTGGATTTTGAGAATTTACAGAATGAATTTTTAAAACAGAAGTAGCTTTATTTTTAGGGCTATCTATAATTATACTAAAATAATTTTTATTATTAGAATTTTTATATAAAGAAGTAATATCTATACTTACATAGTGTTTTGCAAAATTAAGAGGAAGGCAAGAGTCTATATGGTTTTCTGATTTTATTGGAGGATTTTCAAAGGTAAATTCTTTAAAACTTAAATCACTTAAATTTTCATATATAACTATATTTTTAAAGGGAAAATCTGAATAAATTATATCATCTAAATAAATATATAAATAAGCTGAAGTAATTTTTGAAATATTTATATTTTCATACTTAAAATTTATAATTGAATAAAATTTATTAATAGATGAATTATTATTTAAAGTACCAATTAAAAGTTTATCTTTTTTTAAATTATTTGAAGATGGTTTAAAAAGTTCTAAATAAGAAGATGATATAGAATTAAGTTTTATATTATTCAATTAAAAACCCCCTTTTGAAATCCCTAAAGGATAGTAGCTTTTATTATAAGAAAACATATTATATAAATAAATATTATCATTTAAAAAATTGCTTTTATAATTATATCCTACAATAATTTCATCTTTAGGATTATTAAAAAATTTTGGAGAAGACCAAGTCTTTCCATTATTTTTTGAATAACTTGTAAAAAGCTCATTAAATTCAAGCCATTGAATATATAAATTATCATCTATCATAAATATGGTAGGAAATTCACAAGCAACAGTTTTAGAAATATTTAAGTTTTCCTTTATAGATATTTTTTCATTATTTTTATAAAGATAAATATAAGAACAATAATATTTATCTTTATTATTTTCAGAAAAGGTTATATGATAATGATTTTTTAAAGGTTCAATAATAGATAAATAAACCTTATCTTTATGAGAATTTGTTATTTGAATTTTTTCTTTAAAACTTAAAGTTTCATTATTAAAGGCTATATAAAAAAGCTCTTCATAGCCCTTGATTTTATTAAAGAAAAATAAAAAAGGAATATTATTATGCCACATAACAACAAAATTAGATAAAATAAAATAAGTAATTTCTGAAATAATATTTTCATTCCATTTAAAGCCATCAAAAAAATAATTAATTAATTTACAACTAGCAGGATTTTTATTATCTATTAAGTAATAAAATATATGAATTTTTTCATCTATTTTTTTTATATAAGGAAAGGCTATAGTATACTTTTTATCTATATCCATTATTTTAGATTTATAAATATAATTTTTAGTAATATAAACATATAATAAAGAGTTTTCTTTAGTGTAAATTACTCCATAAATATTATCTAAAAAATCAACATCAAAAAAAGATTTAGAAAAGGAATTATTACTATTAAAAACCTTTCCTTTAGATATTAAATTATTATTTAAGTCATAATTATGTAGTTTAATTCCATTACTAGAATAGGATAATTCAGATTTTAAATTATTAGATTTAACAATTAAAGTATTAAAATTTCTTTTAAAAGACATAATTTAATTCTGCTCCTTAAAGCTATATTTATCTATTTATATGTAAAGAATTTTTTCTTTAGAAGTAAACTTATATAAGGAAATATCATAAAAATAAATAAGAATTATTTTATTTAGGAGAAAAATTTTGATTAAAGATATAAGCAATATGAAAATTCAAGGAATTTTAGCAAATAAAATATATGATAAGACTTATAAAAATATAGTGAAAGAATCATTAAAAAGTGAAGAATTTATTATAAGTGGAAATGAAAAATACATAAAAGGAGATAAAGTATCTATTGATAGGATTTTAGTAGACTATAATTTTATTGGGGTAATAGATGATGAGGATTCTTTAAGTCTTCCTAATTCAAATGATAACAAAAATTTTGGAGTAATAAATATAAAGGTAAATAATAATGATATAAGACTTTCAAATAATAATAAAGGTTATAAATCAAAATACATTCAAACTTCTTATATTTTAGATGATAAAAAAGTAAATAAAACTCCAAATTTAGTTTATCTTTATAAAGAATTTCAAGGCAATATAAATTTAAAAAATATTTCTTTAAAAAATAATTGTTTATTTAAGTATGGATTAAGATTTTTTGTAGATAATTTAAAAGTAAGGATAAGGGGAAAAATAGGAGAAAGGGAATTTGAAGGAGTTAAGGATTATAGAAAATATAATAAAGATTTAAATAATAATTATGTAGATATTAATCCTGTAGAAATTACTAAAGAGGATACTTTAGATTTGTCTAATTATGAAAATTATATAAATTCTTATAATTATAAGGTTTTAAAAAATATTAATCCAGAGGTAGGGTTAAATTTTACTCCTGTTAATATATTTGAAAAGTTAAAAATAGAAGAAAAAAATAAGATGAAAATTAAATTAAAACTTGAAGGATGTCTTTTTGCAAAAGAGGTAATTGCAGTAGAAAAATATAAAGGAAATAATAAAATAAGGGCTTTAATTAATTATGTTTTTCAAATAGAAAGTTATATTTATTTTATGAATAAAAAGAAAATGGCTGTTTTTGTAAAAGAAGAGGAACATTTGTAGTTTAAAAACATAAAATAAATTGTATAAATATAAAGAATCTTAATAGATAATAACAGGAGGAACTTTAATAATGGAAAGAAGAGAGTACTTTGAAGAAAGCTTTGAGCCTTGTGAAATAGATAATTTTAAATCAAATTGTGAAAATGAAGAGTCAGAGGAATTAGAAGTAAGATATACTAATATATCTAATGCAAGATGTGTTGGAATATTAGCAGAAAAAATATTTGACTGTGTATATTTAGAAAGTTTACAATTTGCAGATAAAGATGAAGTATTTACTATAGATAATTTTGAAGATAGCTGTTCTAGATATAGAGTAGGGGATGCTGTATGTATAGATGATATATCATTATGCTATGATAATATTGGAATTAAAGATGCTGACAGCTTAGATAATGATTTTTCAGGAAGAGAATTAGGAGAAGGAAATATCTTAGTAAAATATGATATGGAAAATAAAATTTTCTCAGCTGTAGATGGAAATGGTGTAGAAGTTTATAATAATCCAGATAATTTTGATGGAAGTGAAAGAGAGGCATCAACTGTAATTTTATATGATGAATTTGAAGGTTCAGTAGGAAAAACTAAATGTAATTCTGAAAGAAGAACAGATAGAAATTCAAGGTCAAGAGTATTTAAACAAGGAATAAGATTCTTCGTAGACAACTTAAAAGTAAGAATAAGAGGAAGAATAGGTGGAAGACCTTTTACTGCTACTAAAGACTATAATTGCTATGGGGATATAGATAGATGTGGCAAAAAAAATAGAAAAATTTCAGTAAACCCTGTAGAAATTACAAAGAGAGATACTTTAGGAAATGGGGAAGGCTGTGGAGATGATGTAGGTCTAAACTTTACTCCAGTAAATTTATATGGAAGAGTTGGAGTTCCTAATGATGGAAGAAGAGTTAAAGGAAATATAAAATTAGACCATTGTCTTTCAGTAGAATGTGTAGAAACAACTGAAAGATATGGAGATTATGAAGAAGGTTATATTCGTGCAACAGTTGGATACTCATTTTTAGTAACACACAATATTATTCATACAACTTCTGAAGAAATAGCTGTATTTACAAACCCTAATGGAGTAGAATGTCGTAATACAGCTAGAGAATCAGATTGCAGAAGAAATTATGATAATAGTGATAGTAGCGATACAAGTGATACAAGTGATACAAGTAATAATTGCAATTGCAGAAGAAATAGAAGAAATAACAGAAGATGTGATAGAAGAATTAATAATAGAGAAAGAAATAGTAACAATAATAATAATAGATGCAGTGATGATTCAAGTAGCAGTGACAATGGATGTAGAAATGATATTAGAAATATAGATTTCTATGAAGATAGAAGTGACAGATGTAAAGAAGATAGAAGCGATAGAGAAGTTAACAACAGAAGAAACAATAGAAGATGTAACTGTGAAAGAGAATAATGATATAAAAGAAAGGAGCTTATAATTATAGGTTCCTTTCTTTCATATAAAAATATAAATATCACTCTTTGTAATATTAAACATATTATAAAAGTAAAGAATATTCTTAAATAAAAGAAGGAAATTTTAAAAATTATAGATATTATGGAGGAAAGTTATGGATACAAATTGTGTAAATCGAGGAACTAGAAGAAGTTTTAGAGATGAGGTATGTGATTGTTCAGATGAAAGAAGAAATAGATATGAAACATCTGATTGTGAAAGTAGGAGTTTTGAAAGTACAAGTAGTAGTTCTATAGATACAGATTATAGCTCAAATTCAGGAAAAGCAATTTTAAATTGTGGCTGTGGTTCAGTAGGACCATTACCAATATTAGATTTAGCTGGTGCAAGCATAATAAATCCTTATTCAGTTGCTAGTGTAACAATTGATACTAGAGGATTAAAAAATCCAACAGTTTTAATAAACTTTACAGCATTAATAAATGTGCCTATAGGAGTTTTACCAAATATAACTTTTAGATTAGTTAAATGTATGAATGGATGTTCACAAACAATAGGTGGAAGTTACACTTATAGTGATGCCTTTGATGCATTACACAGTGAATCATTTGCATTCCAATTCTGTGATTGTGAAAGCTGTTGTGGATGCGCAACTTATTCAGTAGAAATTTCTAATGCAACCTTAGCACAAGCAGGAACAATGATAAGTGGTAATATTTCAGCTTTAGCAGTAGAAAAAAATTGTTAAACCTTCACAAAGAATGGGTTTAAGGGGGAAAATAATATGTTATCAGAAAGTAGAAGCTGTAGAACAGAAAAAGCTGGAAAAATTATAGTAAGTTGTGGCTGTGGTTCAGCAGGACCACTTCCAATATTAGATTTAGCTGGTGCAAGTATAAGAAATCCTTATTCAGTTGCTAGTGTAACAATAGATACAAAAAAATTAAAAAATCCAACAGTTTTAATTCATTTTACTGGTTTAATTAATGCACCTATAGGAGTAGTCCCAAATATAACCTTTAGAATAAAAAAATGTTGTAATGGATGTTCTCAATTTGTGGGAGGCTCTTATACTTCAAGTGCAGCAGTAAATACTTTGTCAGGAAAGAGTTTTGAGTTTCAATTTTGTGACTGTGGCCATTGTGATGGATGCTGCACTTATACAGTAGAAATATCTAATGCAACTTTAGCACAAGCTGGAACAACTGTAAGTGGTGAAATTTCTGCAATTGCAGTAGAAAAAAATTGCAAATAAAATAATATAAGAGAGGGCAAATTTTTAGCTCTCTTTTTGTTTAATAAATATTTATATAATTATTGCCAACCTTTAAATTTTAAATTATCATAATATTTGTGGAGGAATTAGAATTATGGATTGTATAATTGAAAATGAATTTTTAAAAATTAAAGGAAATACCCATGGTGGAGAATTAGTGTCTATTAAAGGAAAGAAAAGTAATAGTGAGTATTTGTGGCAGGGAATACCTTTTTGGTGGAAGCTTTATTCACCAGTATTGTTTCCTATAATAGGAAAGGTAAAGAATCTTGAGTATAGGTATGAAGGAAAGACTTATTTTATGCCTCAACATGGTTTTGCAAGTAGGGCTAAATATAAACTAATAGAAAATAAGGATAATATATTAGCTTTTGAATTGAAAAATAATGAGGAAACAGAAAAAATATATCCTTTTAAATTTTCCCTTACAAATGAATATAAAATTGAAAAAAATTCTATAATAATAACTCATAAGGTTAAAAATTTAGATAATAAAAATATATACTTCTCTTTAGGAGTTCATCCTGCTATTAAGTGTCCTATGTATAAAAAAGGGGATGAACTTAATGATTATTATTTAAAATTTAATAAAATAGAAAATTCTTCAATTTTAGAAATTAATAAAGAGGATTTTTTAACAGGAAAGGAAAAACAATATTTTAATAACTGTGATGAATTAAATTTAAGTGAAGAAGTTTTTAAAGATGGAACTCTTATATTTAAAAATTTAGAGTCAGATAAAATAACATTAAAGTCAAGAAAACATAATAGAAGTGTTTCTTTAGAATTTAAAGACTTTCCTTATTTAGCAATATGGGCACCTGACAGAAGAACTAATTTTGTATGTATTGAGCCTTGGTTTGGACATGCTGATTATGAAGATTTTACTGGAGAAATAAAGGATAAAGAAGGAATTATTAAATTAGAAAAAAATAAAGAATTTAAATGTACTTATAAGATAATTATAGAAGAGTAAATTATAGAAAAATTAGAATATATTACATTGTATAAAATTTTTTCATTTGAGCAAACTAATATCGTAACCAAGAGTTACAAGGAGGTGCTGTAAAAATGGAAAAGAACAATAGTATAGGATGCACAGTACAACAATGTAAGCATCATGACAAATCATCAGATTATTGTACATTAAACAAAATAATGGTAGGAACTCATGAAGTGAATCCAACAATGCCAGAATGTACTGACTGTAATTCTTTTGAATTAGAACAATAATTTAAAAGAAAAATCAGACTGCTTAAAACTAGGAATAAATTTCTAATTTTAAGCAGTTTTTTATTTTGAAAATTACATATTTTGAAAATTAGATAAGTTTTTAAGTTAATATATATTCACTATTCAGTTTTTTTAGATTTTATTATAAAATTAAAAAATATATTGACATATTAACCCTAAATATGATAAACTTTCATCAATGAAAGAAATACTAAAGTCTATGATAAGAAGTAGTAAATAATAGAATTTAGTTCCAGAGAATCTGGGGTAGTGCGAACCAGGTATTGTAGCTATTATTGAATGGATCTTAGAGATGGCACTAGGAAATTAAAGTATTAGTGTTCGGGAGTCTACCGTTAAAAAGATAGGGTATTTATTGTACCTAGTAGAGATATGTAATTTAGGTGGCATAGCGAAATTTTCACATTTTGTCCTATAGGATAAGGTGTTTTTTTGTTTTATAGAAAGTTTTAGTTTATAATTTTTTTGTTACATATAAAAATGGGTGGCACCACAAGTCACTTTGTCCCATTATAAGGACAAAGTGGCTTTTTTTATTAAGATTTAATAAGCTATAATATCACATAAGTTTTATATAGAGGAGGAAAAATAGATGATAAATATTTCAGAAATGGAATTTAATAATAAAAAGAAAGATAATAAAGGATTTTCCTTAATAAGTGAATTTAGAGGAGATGAATTAACACCAATAACAATATTTGAAGGGTTTAAAGGAAAAAACAGATTTATATTAGAAGGTGGAAGTAAGGAAAATCGTTTTGGAAGATATTCATTTTTAGGAGAAAATTCTTATAAAGAAGTTGTTGGAGAGAAGCTTCTTGATATAAAAGAAGTAAAAAAGGAAGTAAGTATAGAATTTGAATATGAAAGTAATCCCTTCCCTTTTAAAGGTGGAGCTATTGGTTATATGGGCTATGATACAGCAGCTTTTTACGAAAAAAGATTAAACTTTGTAAATAAAGATGATATAAAAGCTCCTATTATAAGATTTAATTTTTATAAAAGATATATATGTTATGACCATTTTACTCATAAGGTTTATGTAGTAGATAATATTTTTAAAGATGATGAAAGAGAATATAAAGAAATAATAGAAGACCAAAAAATTTATTTTATATCTCTTCTTCAAAAACCATATGTATTTATGAATGTAAATAAAGGTGAACCAGTAAACTTTACCTTTGCAACAAGTAGAGAAAAATTTATAGAAAATGTAAAGCAAGCTAAGGAGTATATAAAAGCAGGGGATATATTCCAAGTAGTTTTATCTCAAAGAATGTATTGTGAAACAGAAAAAACACCTTTTGAAATTTACAGAAATTTAAGAGCTGAAAATCCTTCTCCATATATGTATTTTATTGATTATGAAGATTATCAAGTAGTTGGTTCTTCACCAGAGAGTCTTGTATCTTTAAAGGGAAAAGAAGTTATAACAAATCCAATAGCAGGAACAAGAAAAAGAGGAGCTACAGAGGAAGAGGATAGAAACCTTGAAACTGAACTTATGGCAGATATAAAAGAAAGAGCAGAACATGTAATGCTTGTGGATTTAGGACGTAATGACATAGGTAAGGTAAGTAAAATAGGAACAGTTGAAGTTAAAGATTTTATGAAGGTTGAAAGATTTTCACATGTTATGCATATTACAAGCCAAGTTGTTGGAGAAATTGAAAAAGGAAAAGATGCCTTTGATGCATTAACTGCATGTCTTCCAGCAGGTACTGTTTCAGGAGCTCCAAAGATAAGAGCAATGGAAATTATTGAAGAGCTTGAAGAGGTTAAGAGAGGAATTTATTCAGGAACAGTTGGATACTTCTCTTATGGAGGAGATATGGATATGTGTATTGCAATTAGAACTTTTGTTATAAAAGGAAAAACAGCTTATCTTCAAGCAGGAGCAGGAATAGTATATGATTCAGTTCCAGAGAAGGAATTTGAGGAAATTCAAAATAAATTACTAGCATTAAAGGAGGCATTAAGATAATGATAGCTTTAATAGATAACTATGATTCATTTACTTATAATCTTTATCAATACATAGGAGAATTTGATGAGGTAAAAATATTTAGAAATGATGAAATAACAGTTGAAGAATTAAAAAAGTTAAAGCCTAATGGAATAGTTATTTCACCAGGACCTAAAAGACCAGAAGATGCAGGAGAATCAATAAATATAATAAAAAGTTTTGGAGATGACATACCAGTTCTTGGAATATGTTTAGGACACCAAGCAATAGCAGTAGCTTTTGGAGGAAATGTAGTAAGAGCAAAGGAAATATTCCATGGTAAAAGTTCAGTAATTCAAGTAAAGGGAAATGATATTTTTGAAGGAGTTTCAAGAAAAATTGATGTTATGAGATATCATTCATTAGTGGTTGAAAGAAGCTCCCTTCCAAAGGAACTTGAGATAATTGGAGAAACAGTAGAAGACCATGTAATAATGGCATTAAAACATAAGACTAAAAAAATATATGGATTACAATTCCATCCTGAATCTGTATTTACACCAAAGGGAAAAAGAATGATTAAGAATTTTGTGGAGGGTATATGTTATGGAAATTAAAGAAGCAATAAAAAAAGTAATAGCAAGAGAAGATTTAACAGCACAAGAGATGGCTGATGTTATGAATGAAATAATGAGAGGAACAACAACTTCTGCTCAAAAAGGTGGATTTTTAGTTGGCTTAAAAGCTAAAGGAGAAACTCCAGAAGAACTTTTAGGAGCTGCAAAGGCTTTAAGAAGTCATACTTTAAAAATAGATATTAAAGATAAAGAACATTTAATAGATTGCTGTGGAACAGGAGGAGATGGAGCAAAAACTTTTAATATTTCAACAGCAGTAGCAATAGTTTTAGCCTCAGGTGGAGTAAAGGTTGCAAAACATGGAAATAGAGCAGTTTCAAGTAAAAGTGGAAGCCTTGATGTACTTGAAGCTTTAGGTATAAAAACTGATTATACAAAGGAAGAAAGTGAAAAGATACTAGAAGAAAAAGGAATGGTATTTTTACTTGCCCCAGCTTATAATGGGGGAATGAAAAATGTAGGAAAAGAAAGAAGAGAGCTTGGAACAAGAACAATATTTAATATGCTAGGACCTCTTTTAAATCCAGCACCACTTACAGGACAACTTATGGGTGTTTATGATGAAACATTAATTGATGCTGTAGGAAAGGTTTTATTAGAACTTGGACTTGATAGAGCTTTAGTTGTTCATGGAAATGATGGATTAGATGAACTAACAACAACAACAACTTCAACAGTTTGTGAACTTAAAGATGGAAAACTTAGAAAGTTTACTTTAGACCCTAAATATTATGGAATTCCTTATGCAAATATAAAAGATATTGCAGGAGGAGAAGCTAAAGAAAATGCTAGGATAATAATAGATATTTTAAATGGAAAGAAAGGACCTGAAAGAGACATTGTAGTATTAAATGCAGGAGCAGGATTCTTTGCAGGAAAAATTACAGACTCTATAGAAGAAGGAATAGCTTTAGCAAATAAGCTACTAGATGAGGGTACTGCATTAGCTAAGTACAATGAATTGAAAGAAGCATAATTTTCTAGGTAAACTTGGTTCAAAAATATTAGTTTTCTTATGTTATTTTCAAATGAAGCCCGACTCCCTTTGGTCGCTGGGTAAGTTCAAATAACAAAATATAAAATTTTGATTTTCACTTATCGACAGGCTCCAAGTCGCGTCTTCGCAAAATAGGAAAATCATCTTTGAATAAATAAAAAATATCAAGTTTCTTATTATTAAAAGGAAGGCTATTGGGCAAGTTCACTATGGACAGGCTCCAAGTCACTACCTCATAAAATAAGAGAACTAATATTTTATTAAGCAAGTGAATTAAAAAAGTTTGTATGTTTAAGTGCAAAGAAGCTTTTTTTAAAGAAAGGCTCCAAGTGGTGTCTTGGCAAAATAGAAAAATCATTTTTGAGTAAATAAAAAATAGGTGAAGAATAAAGGGGAGAAAGAGTTGATACTTGATAAGATTGTAGCTGAGAAGAGGAAGAGGGTTGAGGAAAGGAAGAGAGTAGTTTCTTTAGAGGAAATAAAAAGACAAGCTCAGGCTCTTATTGAAGGAACTGAGGAGAATAGGTTTAAGAATGCTTTGAAAAAGCCTGGGCTTTCTGTTATTGGGGAGTATAAGAAGGCTTCTCCTTCTAAGGGGTTAATTCTTCCTGATTTTAATGTAGAAGAGATTGAGAAGCTTTATAGAGAGCTTGGAATTGATGCTTTTTCAGTTTTGACAGAGGAGGATTTTTTCCAAGGAAGTGATGAGAATTTAAAAAAGGTAAAGGCTTTAAGTGATACTCCAATTCTTAGGAAGGATTTTATAATTGATTTTTATCAAATTTATGAAGCTAAGGTTTTAGGGGCTTCTGGAATACTTCTTATAGTTGCAGAGCTTAAGGAAAAGCTTAAAGAATTTTATGATGAATGTGTAAAGTTTAAGCTTGAACCTTTAATAGAAGTTCATAATAAGGAAGAGTTAGATATAGCTTTAGAAGCTGGAGGAGAAATAATAGGAATAAATAATAGAAATTTAAAAACTTTTGTAACAACTTTAGATATTACAAAGGATTTAATAGAATATGTTCCTAAAGATAAGGTTATTGTATCTGAAAGTGGAATGCATACTGTAGATGATTTAAGAAAGATAAAGGCTATGGGTGCAGATGCTGTATTAGTTGGAGAAATGTTTATGAGAAACATTAAAAATGAAGAATTTAAAGAAGAATTTAAAAAATTTAAGGGTGAGTAATATGCTTATAAAAATATGTGGTATAACAACTCTTGAAGAGATAGATTATATTAATGAATTAAAGCCTGATTACACAGGATTTGTTTTTGCAGAAAGTAAAAGAAAAGTTAATATAGAAAATGGAAAAGAACTTTTAAAAGCTTTAGATAAGGATGTAAAATCTGTGGGAGTATTTAGAAATAACACAAAAGAGTATATAATAGAGGTTATAAAAAATATTCCATTAGATATAATTCAGCTTCATGGAGATGAAGATAATGATTTTATAAATTATTTAAAGGATAATACAAACTGTGAAATATGGAAAGCAGTAGGAATTAAAAATAAAGAAGATTTAATTAAAGCAAAGGACTTTAATGTGGAAACTCTTCTTTTAGATGGAAGTAACCCAGGAAGTGGAGAATTATTTCCTTGGGAATATTTAAAAGAAATAGATGTTAATAAAAGATTTTTTATAGCTGGAGGAATAAATGAAGAAAATGTATTAGAAGCTATGGAAAATGTAAATCCATATGGTGTTGATACTTCTTCAGGTGTTGAAACTATAGAAAATGGAATAAGAAGAAAAGATAAAGAAAAAATAAAAAGATTAATAAAAAAAGTGAGGGACTACTAAATGAAGGGAAGATTTAATCAATTTGGAGGACAATATGTTCCAGAAACATTAATGAATGCATTACAAGAATTAGAGGATGAATATGAAAAGGCTATAAATGATGAAAGCTTTATGGAAGAATATAGATATTATTTAAAGGAATATGTTGGAAGACCAAGTACTTTAGATTATGCAGAAAATATAACAAAGGATTTAGGTGGAGCTAAAATATATTTAAAGAGAGAAGATTTAAATCATACAGGAGCTCATAAAATAAACAATGCTATAGGTCAAATTCTTTTAGCAAAAAGAATGGGTAAAAAGAAAATAGTAGCAGAAACAGGAGCAGGTCAACATGGTGTTGCAACAGCAACAGTAGCTGCAAAGTTTAATATGGAATGTAAAATATTTATGGGTGAAGAAGATGTTAAAAGACAAGCTTTAAATGTTAAGAAGATGGAACTTTTAGGAGCTGAAGTAGTTCCAGTAATGAGTGGTAATAAAACATTAAAGGATGCAGTAAATGAAGTTATAAGATATTGGGTAACTAATGTTGAAGATACATATTATGTAATGGGTACAGCAGCAGGGCCACATCCATATCCAGTAATGGTTAAAGAATTCCAAAGAGTTATTGGAGATGAAGCAAAGGCTCAATGTTTAGAAAAGGAAGGAAAACTTCCTACAGCAGTAATAGCACCAGTTGGTGGTGGAAGTAATGCAATAGGAATATTTGCTCCATTTATAGAAGAAAAGGATGTAAAACTTATAGGTGTTGAAGCAGCTGGTCTTGGAATAGAAACAGGAATGCATGGAGCTGCTCTTCAAACAAAAACTCCAGGTGTTCTTCATGGAATGATGAGCTATGTTTTAAAAGATGATGATGGACAAATTAAAGAAGCCTATTCAATATCAGCAGGTCTTGATTATCCATCAGTAGGGCCAGAACATGCCTATCTTTGTGAAACAAAAAGAGCACAATATGTAGCAATAACAGATGATGAAGCTATGGATGCCCTTCTTTATTTAACAAGAATGGAAGGAATAATACCAGCAATAGAATCTGCCCATGCAGTAGCTTATGCTAGAAAATATGCAAAAACTCTTTCAAAAGATGATATTGTTATTATAAATATCTCAGGAAGAGGAGATAAGGATATGGACACTATATTAAAATACATAGAGGAGCATAAATAAAATGAATAGAATAGATAAAGTTTTTAATAAATTAAAAGAAGAAAATAAAAAAGCATTAATTCCATTTATAGCAAATGGAGATCCTACTTTAGAAAAAACAGTAAAAACAATTTTAAAGCTTGAAAAAAAAGGAGCAAATATTGTAGAAATTGGAATACCATTTTCAGACCCATTAGCTGATGGACCTGTAATTCAAGAAAGTTATATAAGAGCTTTAAAGGGTGGAGTTAAAGTTAAAGATGTTTTTAAGGTAGGAAAAAAGGTAAGAGAAGAAAGTGAAATTCCATTAGTTATAATGGTATATTATAATTTAATATTTAACTATGGAGTTGATAATTTCTTAAAAGATGCAAAAGAAGCTGGTTTTGATGGACTTATAGTTCCAGATATTCCTCTTGAAGAAAGAGCAGAATTAAAAGAAAAAACAGAGATGAATGGATTATACCTAATACCATTAGTAGCTCCAACTTCTCATGATAGAATAAAGAAAATAGTAACAGGAACTAAAGGATTTGTTTATTGTGTATCTTCAACAGGTACAACAGGAGAAAGAACAAGCTTTAGAGCAGATTTAACTGAATATTTAAATACAGTAAAATCTAATACAGAAGTTCCAATATGTATAGGATTTGGAATATCTTCAAGAGAAGCAGTTGAAAAGTTAAAAGGATACTGTGATGGAGTAATTGTAGGTAGTGCAGTTGTAAGAAGACTTCATGAAGATAGAAAAGAAGCCTTTAAGTTTGTAGAAGGACTTAGAGAAGAATTAGATAAATAAAATTGCAAAAGTAGTTTCAGAAGTGGTATGGTACTTCTCTCTTTTGGAAGTATTTCAGTTGCAATTGAAGAAATAGAAAAAGAAAACTGGATGAAGGATGTATATGATAAAGAAATAATGAAAAATCAAAAAATTTTATATAAAAATCCAGAATATTAAAATGTAAAGGAGCACTTAAAAATAAGGTGCTTCTTATTTTTTAGTTAGTGATTAGTTTTCATAAATATGATAATAATATATAATAAAACAAAAGATGAATTTAAATAATATAAAAATGGAGAAAACAATGAAAGAAACAGATTTAACAAAAGGGAAAGTTATAAAGGTTATAGCCTCTCTTGCATTACCTATAATGGGAAGTTCCTTTCTTCAATTTACATATAATTTGATTGATATGATTTGGGTTGGAAGGCTTGGAAGTGATGCTGTAGCAAGTATAGGTTCATCAAGTTTATTTGTAAATATAGGATATGCTATAAATGCCTTAGTTGTTATAGGAACTGGAATAAAGGTATCTCATGCAATTGGAAAAAGAAACAATAATGAAGTAGATGAATATATAAATTCAGGAATAATAATTAATACAATAATAGGAATAGTATTTGCACTTATATTAATTTTTTTTGGCAAAGTTCTTATAGGATTTTTAAACCTTAAAAGCTATAGGGTTGAAAAGGATGCTTATTTATATTTGGCTATAAGTGCACCAATTTTATTTTTTAATTTTTTTAATCTATTATATACAAGAATATTAGGAAGTTTTGGAAACAATAAATTAGCTTTTAAAATTAATGCAGTAGGAGTAATAGTTAATATAATCCTTGATCCAATAGCTATTTATATTTTAAATTTAGGTGTTTTAGGAGCAGCTCTTAGTACCCTTTTTGCAAATATTTTAATTTTTATTTTGTTAAGGATAAAATCTAATGGAACATTAAATTATAAAAGAAATGTAAATATAGATAAAAATAAAATAATAGAAATTATAAAGCTTGGTTTTCCAATGGCTTTTCAAAGAGTTTTATTTACCATAATAAATATCCTTCTTGCAAAAATAATAGCAATTTTTGGAGCAAATGCAATAGCAGCACAAAAGATAGGGGTACAAATAGAATCTATAACTTATATGATAATTGGAGGTTTTAATGGAGCTGTTGCAAGTTTTACAGGACAAAACTTTGGAGCAAAAAAATATGAAAGAATAAAAGAAGGATATACTTCTTCATTAAAAATAGGAATAATATATTCACTTTTTACTGCTATTTTATTTATATTTTTAAATAGACCTATAATTATGCTTTTTATAAAAGAAGAAGAAACAATACATATAGCATCTTCATATTTAAAAGCAGTAGCTTATTCTGAAATATTTAGTGCAATAGAAATGATATCAAATGGTTTATTTACAGGCATAGGAAAGCCTAAAATTCCATCTATAATAAGCATTGTATTTACTAGCCTTAGAATTCCATTATCTTTAATATTAATAAAACCATATGGAATAAGTGGAGTTTGGTTAAGTATTGCTATATCAAGTGCTTTAAAAGGAATTGTTGCTTATTTAGTTTATTATATAAAATTAGAAAGTTATATATCATATAATGAATAAAAACATTAAAATCTATAAATGTAAGATGCTTTAATAAAATTTGCATATAATTTGGTATATTTATTTAAAGTTTTATGGTTATAACCCTAAAAAGTATTGAATATTTATATATTATATTAATATAATATATATGAGGTGATTATATGTTTAAAAGAGAAGTTTATATAAAAAAAATCAGACCATATATAGATAAGCCTTTTATAAAAGTATTAACAGGGATACGTAGAAGTGGTAAATCAGTAATTTTAAAGCTTTTGAAAAAAGAATTTTTAGAAAAAGGGATTTTAGAAGACCATATAATATATATTAATTTTGAAAACCTAGATTATAGTGATATTGATGATGCTAAAAAATTAGACCAATATGTAAAATCTAAGATTTTAGATAAAGATAGATATTATTTATTATTAGATGAAATTCAAGAAGTTAAAGGCTGGGAGAGGGCAATAAACTCTTTAATGGCTAGTACAAATTCGGATATTTATATTACTGGTTCAAATTCAAAATTATTATCATCAGAACTTGCAACATACATTGCAGGTCGTTATATAGAAATAAAAATTTATACATTATCCTTTAGAGAATATTTAGAATTTAAAGGACTTAATAAAGATAATTGTGACATAAAAAAAGAATTAAAAGAATTTATACGCATGGGAGGTTTCCCAGCTATTAATATAGGAAATTATGAACATGATGAAGCTTATGAGCTTATAAAAGACATATATTCTTCTGCAATACTTAGAGATACTGTTCAAAGATATAATATTCGTAATGTAGAGTTATTAGAGCGTGTTGTTAAATTTGTATTTGATAATATAGGTAATATATTCTCTGCAAAAAATGTTGCTGATTATTTTAAAAGTCAGCAAAGAAAAGTAGATTTAAATACAATATATAATTATTTAAATGCTTTAGAAAGTGCTTATATTATTCAAAAAATTCAAAGATATGATATAAAAGGAAAAGAAATTTTACAGACAAATGAAAAATACTTTGTAGGAGACCATTCATTAATATATGGAGTTATGGGCTATAAAGATAGAATGATAAGTGGAATTTTAGAAAATATAGTACTTAATGAACTATTAAAAAGAGGGTATAAGGTATATGTAGGAAAGCTTGGAAATAAAGAGGTTGATTTTATTGCAGAGAAAAAAGAAGATAAAATTTATATTCAAGTTACATATCTTCTTGGAAATTCTCAAAGTACAATTGATAGAGAATTTAATCCTTTGTTAGAAATACATGACCATTATCATAAATATGTAGTATCTATGGATGATTTTTGGAGTGATAACATAGAAGGAGTAAAACATAAAAATTTAGCTGAATTTCTTCTTATGGAGGAGTATTAAAAATTGTCAGTATTTTTTACTGGCAATTTTTTATGTTTTAAATATTTTTAATTTCTATGCAACCTTTTTGTGTTTTAATTAGTGTTATTAGTGAAAGGGGGAAAATTTTTATGAATGATAAATCCATGGATTATAAAAATGAAGTTATTATTTCTTTAAATAAATATTCTAATATGGTTTTTAGGCTTGCTTTTGCAAGGACAAAGAATAACCATGATGCTAATGATATTATGCAGGAAGTCTTTTTAAGATATATGAAAAATAAAAAAGAATTTAAAGATGAAGAACATAAAAAAGCTTGGCTTATAAAGACAACAATAAATTGTAGTAAAACTCTTTTAACTTCTGCTTGGTTTAGAAAAACAACTTCTTTAGAGGATAATATTGTTGAAGAGCTTAAGGAAAAGAGTGAAGTATATTATGCCACTTTAAAACTTTCAAAAAAGTATAGGACAGTAATTCATTTATTTTATTATGAAGACATGTCTATAGCAGAAATTTCAAGTCTTCTTAATGTTAAAGAGTCTACAATAAAATCCCAACTTAATAGGGCAAGAAATAAGTTAAAGGAAATTTTAAAGGAGGAGGAATTTTAAATGTTTAAAGATAAATATAAAAAGGACAATGAATTTATAAAACCTGATTCTAAAAAGCTTAATGAAATTGAAGAAAAAATTAGATTTTCAAGTTATGAAGATAAGAAAAAATACTTTTATAAAAAGCCTGTTTTTGCAGCTTTTGCCTCATTTTTAATATTAGTATTAGGTGGATTTTTATTTAAAAATATTTATATTAATAATCAAGAAAATAATCCTTTAAAAAGTGCTAAGGTTGAATCTAATGTAGTAAATAAAGATAGCTATAGTGCTATATACAAAAAAATAGATAAGCTTATAAGTAAAAACTCAAATGAAAAATATTTAACAAATTCTGTTGATAGTTATAGTACAGTAAAAGAAAGTGTAGAATCTTCTGAAGATAGTCTTAATAATGATTATACTGACACAAATGTTCAAGTTTCAGGAGTTAGTGAAGGGGATATTGTAAAAACTGATGGAAATTATATTTATTCTTTAAGTAATAATAATTTATATATTTCAAAAGCAGAAAATGGGAATATTAATCTTTCTTCAAAAATAAATTTAAGTAGTGATGAAAATTATAATCCTTTAGAGATATATGTAGAAGGTAATAAATTAGTTGTATTATATGAAAAATATAGTGATAATACATCTTCAAACACTTCAGAAAAAGCTGTATTAGATATGTATTATAGAGATGCTAATACTTATATAAATATTTATGATATTTCAGATAAAGAAAATCCTAAATTAATAAATAGTTTAAATCAAAATGGAAGTTATTCTTCTTCAAGAATGATAAAAAATAAATTATACTTAATTTCTAATTATAATTTAAATTCAAATGATATAGAAAAAAATAAGCCAGAAACTTTTATTCCAACTACTTATAATGGAAAAGAAACAAAATGTATTGAAGCTAAGGATATTTATATAGAACAAGAGATAGATACAACTAATTATATTTTAGCTACTTCACTTGATATAGAAAATCCTTATGAATTTCAAAGTGAAAAGGCAGTTTTAGGTGCTAGTGATAATATTTATATGAGCCTTGAAAATTTATATGTTACTTCTTATGGCTATGAAGAAAAAGATGGCTATGGATATGATAAAACAAATATAACTAAATTTAAACTAAATAATGGCTCTCTTGAGTTTAAGGCATCAGAGAGTATAAATGGTTCTTTATTAAATCAATTTTCAATGGATGAGAAAGATGATTATTTAAGAGTAGCAACTACATTAAACAAGGGAAAATTAACAACTGAAGAGGAATATACATCTTATGAATATCTTCCTACTTCTAATAATTTATATATATTAGATTCAGATTTAAAGGCTGTAGGAGCTATTGAGGATATTGCAGAAAATGAAACAATATATTCTGTAAGGTTTGATGGTGATATAGGATATTTTGTTACATTTAAAGAAGTAGACCCTTTATTTTCTGTAGATTTATCAAATCCATCAAATCCTACTATTTTAGGAAGTTTAAAAATACCAGGTTTTTCTGAATATATGCATCCTTTTAAAGAAAACTTATTATTAGGACTTGGAAAAGAAGCTACAGAAAATGGTGAAACAACAGGATTAAAGATTTCTATGTTTGATACTTCTGATAAAGGAAATATAAGTGAAATTAATAAACTTGTTATTGAAGATTATAAATATAGCTATAGTTTTTATAACCATAAATCAATAACAGTAGATTCTAATAAAAATTTAATTTCTTTTCCAGCTATAAATGATTATGTTATTTTTGAGTATTCTAAGGAAAAGGGATTTACTGAAAAGGGAAAAATAACTTTTGAAACTGAAGATGATGATAATTATATTTATGAAGATAATATTAGAGGAATTTATATTAATAATTTCTTATATTTATGTAGCAAAAGTTGGATAAAGGTATATTCATTAGAAAACTTTAATGAAGTATCTTCTTGTAATTTTAATTAATAAATATTATTTTAAAAGTAAAAAAAATACTTAGGTTCATTATTTTATGAAGCATTAATTTAGCACTTAAAATAATGAACCTAAGATTTTTTATATTATTATGAAATTTTTTCAAAAAAGTATTATAATGAAATATTATATGTATTTTCTTTATAATGGGGGAATAAAAATGGAAGAAGAGAATAGGGAATTAGAGAAAAACATACATTACATAATGTCTCTTGTTGGTGGATTTTTAGGGGCTTATGCACTTTTAAATAGATGTGAAACCTTTGGTTCATCACAAACATCTAATATGATATATTTAATTATGAATATTTTAGGAAAAAATAAAAAAGAAGTGTTATTTAGAATAATAGCAGTTTTTATATATATGGGAGCAATTAGCCTTACTGTAGTTGTAGCTAAATATTATAAAAATGTAAATGCAAAAAGAATGAGTGTAATTTTAGATATAATAGCAGTAGCTGTTATTGGATTTTTCCCAAAGGACATGAATTATGTAGTAGCATTATATCCTATATTTTTTGTTATGGCTGTACAATGGAATGTTTTTAAAGGCTTTAATGGTTGGGTAAGTTCAACAATATTTTCAACAAATAATTTAAGGCAAACAGCTATTTCAATTACAGAGTTTTTAACAGAAAGAGATAAAATTCATTTTCAAAGAGGAAAATTTTATATAGGAGTTATTGTATTTTATCATATAGGAGTTATTATTTCATATATAGGTCATAAAGCCTTTGGAGTAAAGGGAGCTTGGGTATGCTTTATTCCATTATTTGTAGCATTTTTAATGGTTAGAGTTGAAGAAAAAAATTTAAGTTTAACTATAGAGTATAAAGAAGAAAAAGAGCAAGTTAAAATTTAAGTAAAAACTATTGACTTGGAGTTAACTCAAAGTGATATAACAAATTTAAGGAAAAATATTATTTTCTTTGAAGGAGTGTTATTTATGGAAAAACAAACAGCAGGTAGAGAAATTTTAGGAGAATTAGCACCAAAATTTGCAGAATTAAATGATGATGTATTATTTGGAGAAGTATGGTCAAGAGAAGATAAAATGTCCCTTAGAGATAGAAGTATGATAACAATATCAGCTTTAATGGCACAAGGCTTATTTCCTCAATTAAAATCACATTTTGTAATAGGAAAGAAACATGGAATTACAAAAGAAGAAGCAATAGAAATTGTAACACAATTAGCTTTTTATAGTGGATGGCCAAAAGCATGGAGTGCTTTTGCATTAATAAAAGAAGTTTATGGAGATGAAAATAAAGAAACTGAACATGGAGGAATTTTTGGACAAGGTCAGCCAAATGTAGATTATGCACAATATTTTGTTGGAAATTCATACTTAAAGCCTTTAACAAATCCAAAAGAATCAAGTGTATTTATGGCAAATGTTACCTTTGAACCAAGATGCAGAAATAATTGGCATATTCATCATGCTAGTAAAAATGGTGGTCAAATATTAGTTTGTGTTGATGGAGAAGGATGGTATCAAGAAGAAGGAAAAGAAGCACAAAGATTAAAACCAGGAGATGTTATAGTAATACCAGCAAATGTAAAACATTGGCATGGCGCAACAGCTAATTCATGGTTTAGTCATATTGCTGTGGAAGTACCAGGAGAAGACACAAAAAATGAATGGTGTGAAAAAGTTACAGATGAGGAATATGATAAATTACCAGAATAAAAATTAAAGATATAATAGATTTATTTAAGGAACTACTTTTGTGAGTAGTTCCTTAAAAGTTTAATTTTTATAAGGAAGAGTTCCATTTCTTATATATTTTTCAATTTTACTTATACTTCCATTTAAGCCTTGTCCTATTATTTCAAAGGTTAATTCGTTTTCTTTTACTGAAATATCTGCAAAATGAAAGGCTGTATATTTTCTTTCTTTATCATTTAAATCATATCTAGCTAATTCTTTATTGTTTTTTCCATCAACTAATCTAACAAAGGCACCATTAACATCTTGGAAAGTTTTAAATATAGCCATAAATATATTAGCAAAAAGTCTTATTTTTTTTACACTTTTAGGTAATTTGTTTAAGTCTATGTAGATTATTTCATCATCTCCATCACCTTCACCTGTTAAGTTATCTCCACTTAATTTAACTCCATTAAAGGATTTGTTAGCATAACAAACAGTACTTATAATTTTATTATTTTCATCTAAAAGTATTGCAAAAGCATCTAAATCCATGCGAGTATCCCAACCTAGGCATAAATTAAGTTGTTTTAATGTTTTATCAATTTTTGTTAAATCAATTTTTGAACCTTTTTCTAAATTAATACTCATTTAAAAACCTCCCCTTTTTTTAAGTTAATTTTATTATAACATAAATATATTAAAGTAAAAAGAAGTGGCTTAACAAAGCCATTAACCGGTTCTTTTAAAGAAATAAAAAATAAAATATTGTACAATATAGTGTACGAAAAAATATAAAAAGATTAGACAAAATAGCTTAATCACTTAGTTTTAGCTATTTTTTTTAGAGTGTTGACAGTTTAAATTATATGTGATATTGTATTAATATACTTTAGAAAGTAAATATTTAAGGCAAAGGTGCTAACAATTAAATTTGTAAGTAACTTTGCCTTTTTTTAATATATGTGGCCATATTTTAAAAAGAATTTTTATATATTTTAGTTTAGGAAGGAGAGATTGTAAATGAAACACATGGTTATAACAATTGGTTGTGAATATGGAAGTGGTGGACCAGAGATAGGAAAAGCTATTGCAGATTATCTTGGTATTGAATATTATGACCGTGATTTAGTTGATAAAGTTGTAGAACAGATAGGAGTAGACCGTAAGCTAGTAGAAAAGGCAGATACTGAAAATAATGTAAAATATGAATTTGATACAAAGTTTGGACCAAGATATGCAAATCTTACAAATCGTGTAATATATAATCAATTTGAAGTAATTCAAAAATTTGCAGAAAAAAGTTCCTGCGTTATTATAGGTAGATGTAGTGATTATATATTAAAAGATAGAGATGATTGTTTAAATATATTTATATATGCCCCAGAAAAGGTAAGAATTCAATCTATTATGGAAAAAAATAATGTTTCTTCAAAAGAAGCAGAGGAAATGATGAAATATAATGATGAAATGTTACATACTCGTTATAAATATATGACAGGAACATATAGAGGAGACCGTCGTAATCGTCATATGATGATTGATAGTAGTCTTCTTGGATGGGATAAAACAGCAAAATATATTTTGCAATTAATTGAATTAAAATTCTCAAATGTATAAGAAAAATAAAAGTTTTAACAAAGGCGTTAAAAACAGAAGGTAAGTATAAAAATTATACTCTGTTTTTAGCGCCTTTTATAATTTAAAAAAATGGAGTTGAGATAAATATGGAAAAGAAAAAATCAGAATTTGATAAAGTTTTTAGTGCATGGGATATTCTTGTAATAGCCTTTGGTGCAATGATTGGTTGGGGATGGGTTGTATCAACTGGTGATTGGATAGGTAGAGGAGGAGTAATTGGTGCTATAATTGGTTTTGCAATTGGTGGTCTTATGATATTCTTTGTTGGTCTTACATATGCAGAACTTACTTCAGCAATGCCACAATGTGGAGGAGAGCATGTATTTAGTTATAAAGCAATGGGACCAATTGGTTCATTTATATGTACTTGGGCAATTATTTTAGGATATGTTAGTGTTGTATGTTTTGAAGCGTGTGCATTTCCTACAATAATTCAATATATTTATCCAGGATTTTTAAAAGGATATTTATATACAGTAGCAGGTTTTGATATTTATGCTTCCTGGCTTGCAGTTGCTGTAATATTATCAATATTTATAACTTATATAAATATAAAGGGAGCAAAAACAGCAGCAATACTTCAAACAATACTTACAGCAATAATAGGTGGTGTTGGTATATTATTAATTGTTTCTTCAGCAATTACAGGAGATGTTTCTAATCTTCAAGGACAATTATTTGTAGGAGATTCTACAGGAAGTATATTAAAGGCAATTATAAGTGTTGCAGTTGTAACCCCATTTTTCTTTATAGGATTTGATGTTATCCCACAGGCAGCAGAAGAAATTAATGTTCCTCTTAAGAAAATAGGAAAAATATTAATTTTATCAATTGTTTTAGCAGTTGTATTTTATGCTTTAATTATTTTAGGTGTTGGATATATTATGAGCCCACAAGATATTTTAGCATCTGAATCAGGTTCTGGTATGGTTACAGCAGATGCAATGGCAAAGGCTTTTAATAGTAGTATAATGTCAAAGGTTTTAATAGTTGGTGGTATGTGTGGTATTGTTACAAGCTGGAATTCATTTTTAATAGGTGGAAGCCGTGCAATGTATTCAATGGCAGAATCTTATATGATTCCACGTTTCTTTGTAAAATTACATAAAAAATATAAAACTCCTGTTAATGCTCTTTACCTAATTGGTGCTTTATCAGTACTTGCTCCATTTTGTGGACGTAAAATGCTTGTTTGGATTGTAGATGCTGGTAACTTTGGATGTTGTCTTGCATATTGTATGGTTGCAATTTCATTTATAATTTTAAGAAAGAAAGAACCAGATATGGCAAGACCATATAAGGTAAAACATTATAAAATAGTAGGAACAATTGCAGTTTTAATGTCTGGATTAATGGTTTTAATGTATATAATTCCTAACACTGGTTCAACTCTTGTATGGCAAGAAGTAGTTATGGCAGGAGGCTGGTGTGTACTTGGACTAGTTTTTTGTATAGGATGTAAATTAAAATATAAAGAAAAGTTTGGTTCTCATATTGATGTTGCTATTGATGAATCAGAATTAGAAAATGAAGTTAAAGAAGCTGATGATATTAATGTAAGAGTTAAAGAAGCTATTAATACTGTAAAAGTTAAAGAAGCAGAAAAATATGAAAATCCTCCAATAAACTTCTCATTTTTCCTACCAATTAATGTAGTATTTGGATGTGGAAAAGTAAAGGAAGTTGGAAATTTAACAAAGGCTTATGGTAAAAAAGCTTTAATTGTTACAGGAAGGAGTAGTGCTAAAAAGTCTGGTATTTATGATAAAGTAAATGAAAGTTTAAAAAAGGTTGGAATTGATACTGTATTATTTGATAAAGTAACTCCAAACCCATTAACAACAACAGCAGAAGAGGGAGCTAAATTTGCAAAAGAAAATGGATGTGATGTAGTAGTTGCAATTGGTGGAGGAAGTATAATGGATTGCGCAAAAGCCATAGCATTCCTTTCAGTTAATAGTGGTAATATTAATGATTATATATTTAATAAAATCCATAGTGATAAGGCACTTCCATTAGTTTTAATTCCAACTACTTGTGGAACAGGTTCAGAAGGAAATGGTTTTGCAGTACTTACAAATCCAGAAAATGGAGATAAAAAGTCTTTACGTTGCAATGCTATTGTTGCTAAAGTGTCTATTGTAGACCCAGAATGTATGATGACAATGCCAAAGAATGTTTTAGCCTCTGTAGGATTTGATGCATTATGCCATAACATTGAAGCTTATACTTCTAAAATATCACAACCATTTACAGATGCTTTAAGCCTTTATGGAATTTCACTTATAGCTTATAATTTAGTTAATGTTTATAATGGAAAAGGTGGAAAGGAAGCTTGGGAAAAGATAGCCCTTGCAAGTACTATTGGAGGAATGGTTATAAATACAGCAGGAGTTACATTAGCCCATGGTATGGAACATCCTGCAAGTGGATTAAAAAATATTGTTCATGGACAAGGTCTTGCAGCCTTAACGCCTGTAGTAATAGAAGCTTCTTATAAAGGAAATAGGGATAAATTTGGAAAGATTGCAAGAATATTTGGAGGACTTACAGCAGAGGATTGTTCAGTTAAAATTCGTACATTACTTAAAAAATTAGACCTTGATTTAAAACTATCTAACCTTGGAATAAAGGAAGAAGATATTAAATGGATGGCAGAAAATTGTATGAAAGTATCAGAAGCTAGTATAAAAAATAATCCAGTTATATTTACTAAAGAAGAAATTGAAGAAATATACAAAAAAGCATTATAATAAAATAAGAAAAGTAGGCAGGAATATAAAAAGTTCTTGTCTACTTTTTATTTTTAAAATTTATTAATAAAAAGCAGAAATTTTGGTATAATAAAAAATGAAATTTTTTAAAATTTAGGAGGAATTTTTTATGTGCACAGGATTAAATTTAGTTACGGAAAATGGAGAACATATTTTTGGAAGAAGTTTAGATGTTATATGTAACTATACAGAATCAATTAATATAGTACCAAGAAACTTTAAGTGGTTAAATGTAGTTGATAATAAAAGTTATAAAACAAAATATGCTATTATTGGTATGAGTATAGTTGTTAATAATCATCCTTTATTTTTTGATGGAACAAATGAAAAAGGCTTAGCAGGGGCTGGACTAAACTTTTTATCCTTTGCAAAATTTAGTGAGGAAGCAATTGAAGGTAAAAATAATATATCAGCATCAGATTTTTTATTATGGGCTTTAGGTAATTTTTCTAATTTAGAAGAACTTAAAACAGCTTTAGAAAATTTAAATTTAGTAAATAAAGGAATAAATGAAAAGATTTCAGTTCAAGGACTACATTGGATATTTACTGACTTAACTGGGAAAAGTATAGTTGTAGAAAATACAGAAGATGGAATGCATGTATATGATAATTTAGTAGGAGTTCTTACAAATGACCCTACCTTTCCTTGGCAAATTACTAATTTAAATCAATATGTACCTTTAAGTGCAGAAGAACCATCTAAAAAGAAAATAGTAGATTTAAATATATCTCCTTATGGTCATGGTTTAGGAATGTGTGGAATGCCAGGAGATTATTCACCAGCAGCTAGATTTGTAAGAACAGTATTCTTTAAAAATAATATAGCTTGTGCAGAGGATGAAAAAAGTGGAGTAACAGCATTTTTTAAAATTTTATCTACAGTAAATATACCAAAAGGTTCTGAAAGAGAAAAAAATGGTCATATGAATTATACTTCATATAAATCAGCTATGTGCCAAGAAAGTGGAACATATTATTATACAACTTATGATAATAGACGTATAAATGCAGTAAGCTTATTTAAAGAAGATTTAGATTCAAAAGAAATAATTAATTTTAAACTTAATAAGGAAGAAGATATATTATTTCAAAATTAGGAATAGAAAACCTTTAGATTTGTGATATAATAAAGTTAAATTAAAAATATAAATAAATATTTAGGGGAATATACATATGGAAAGCTCATCACAAAATAGTAAGGGTTTAAAATGGATAAAAAGAATAGCTATAATTTTAATATTAGCAGGTGTTATATATGCCTTATATCCCAAAATAGAAGGTATAATAAACTCAGCTAAAAAAATAGCTGATATAGCTAATGCTAGAAATATATATAATACTATGTCAGAAACCTTAATATTAGATGAACTTGAAACACCTAAAGAAAATATTTATATAGATTTATCAGATAATCCTATAAATGAAGAAGATGAAAATAAAATAGACATAAAATATATTTATAAAGTAAAGAATATATTAAAAGAAAGCTTAAATTATTATTCTAAATATACAAAGCTTAATAAAAATAAAAGTTTTGTAATATACATAACAACAGATGGAGATTTAACAATATATGTATCTCCTGTAGATTCAAATGAAATAGAAGAAATTTATCCAAAAGGTGAAGGAGTGTATAGATAACACTCCTTTTTTTATATTATTAATATATTTTTTCTTTATCCCAAATAAAAAGTTGTTTAGAATTATTAAGGCATCCAAAAAGATTTTTCTTAAAGCCTGGTATTTTTTTATTTAAATCTTTAATTAAAGTTTTCATATCCTCTCTTTTTGTTTTACCATCAGCAGGACAAGGATTTTTTATTATTGGAAAGTTATATTTTTTAGCTATACTTTTAATTGATTCTTCCTCAATATAAACCATAGGTCGTATAAGAGTAACTTTATTTTGTTCCATAAAGCTTTTTGGAGAAAAACAATTTATACGTCCTTCATAACAAATAGAGAGCATAAGAGTTTCTAAAGCATCATCTTTATGATGACCTAAAGCAATTTTATTACATCCAAGCTTTTCTGCAGTGTCATTTAAAGCACCACGTCTAAGGTTTGCACAAAGAGAACAGGGATTTTTTTCTTTTCTTAAATGAAATACTATTTCCTTTATATTACTTTGAACTTCATGAAAAGGTACATTAATATCTTTACATAACTTTTCAATAGGAGAATTATCAACTCCACCAGGATTAATGGTTATTGCAACTATATCAAATTTATAAGGAGCAAAATTTTTATAGGAATTTAAAAGATGAAGTAAAGTTATACTATCTTTTCCTCCAGATAAGCCTATAACTATTTTATCTCCTTCTTCAATAAGATTAAAATCATTTATAGCTTGCCTTAATTTACTAAGAAGTTTTTGCATTTTTATAAATCACCTACTTTTAAAGATTAATTATATTTTATAATAAAGCTAATTAAAGTAAAAGTAAGTTATTTAACTTTTTAATTTAAGGGTATAGTAATTCTCATAAAAAGTTCTACTTTTTTTCTTATATTTATAAAAAACTATTTAAAAATAAACTACAAAGTGATAATCTTAATATATGAAAAAATTAATAATTATTAAATAATAGTTACAAGTGAAAAATAATTGTAAAAAATATGAAGCAATATGGTACAATAAAGTTATAAAAGCTATAGATTATAAGACATAATTTAAGGGGGAAATATTTATGGAAAAAGTAAAAACAAAAGGAGATATTTCAAGAAATGTGAAAAATAATAAATCTATTATAATAAAAAGCATTTTAATAACTTTTGCTATTTTACTTCTTGTATATATAGGAATTTCTATATTTTTTATAAGCCATTTTAATTTTAATTCTACTATTAATGGTATTGATGTTTCAAAAATGACTGTTGATAAGGCAAATAATTTATTAGCAGCTAATATAAATGAAACTTCATTAAAATTAGAAGAAAGAAATGGAGTAGAAGAAAAAATAAGTGGTAAAGATATTGATTTAAAATATACACTAGATGATAAAATTAAAAGTTTAAAAGATAATCAAAGTGCTTTTGGATGGATTTTTTCATTTTTTTCTAAAAAGGATTCTAATATGCATATATCATTATCATGTAATGAAGACTTATTAGAAGATAAAGTAAATAATCTTAATTGTTTTAAAGAAGAAAATATAACTGAACCAAAGAGTGCATATCTTCAATATGAAAATGGAGAATATAAAATAGTTAAAGAAGAAGGAGGAACAAAGGTAAAAAAAGAACAATTATTAAGTGCTTTAAAAGAAAGTATAAAAAAAGGGGAATATACTATTAATCTTGAAAAAGAAGATTGTTATGAAAAACCTAAATACACTTTAGAATCTGAAGAACTTACTAAAATAAAAGAAACTTTAGATAAATATGTTTCAACAAAAATAACTTATGAATTTGGAAATAAGGAAGAAATATTAAATGGAGATATAATTAATAACTGGATTTCATTAGATGAAAATTTAGATATAAGTATAAATGAAACTATGGTTCAAGATTATGTTACAAGTTTAGCATCTTCTTATAATACTTTTGGAAGTACAAGAGATTTTAAAACATCTTCTGGAACTACAATTAAAGTAAGTGGGGGAGACTATGGTTGGGTAATTGATAAAACTCAAGAAATACAAAAAATATTAGAAGATATTAAATCAGGAGTTAATGAAAGTAGAGAACCTATTTACTCTCAAACAGCTAAGTCTCGTGATGTTAATGATATAGGAAATTCTTATATAGAAATTGATTTAACAAAACAACATGTATGGGTTTATAATGATGGAAATATGGTAGCTGACTCTGATTGTGTAAGTGGAAATATGTGTTTAAATTATGGTACACCAGCTGGAGTATATCAAATAACATATAAAGAAAGAAATGCAACATTAGTTGGGGAGGGATATAGTTCCCCTGTAAATTATTGGATGCCTTTTAATGGAAATATTGGTCTTCATGATGCAAGTTGGAGAAATGGACAATTTGGAGGAAGTATATATTTAACAAATGGTTCTCATGGTTGTGTAAATCTTCCACCAGAAAAAGCAGCAATGATATTTGATAAAATAGAAAAGGCTATGCCAGTTGTATGTTATTATTAATAAAATAAAAATTAAAGGATTATTACAAAAGTGAAGTTTTGTAATAATCCTTTTTTTTTATTTTATATTATTAAGAGGATTTTCTTTAATTTTAAGATATTGTTTTACATTTTTTTGTCCTGTAATATCTTGAAGTTCAATTTCATCTTCAAGAACATCTCCCATAGCATACATAAAACTTCCACGAAGGTTTTGAGCTGTGTAGGCTTTAGGTAAATTGCAGTCTATAACAGCTTTTCTAAAGGCCATTTGAAAAGAACGTATAGTTTTTGGAGTACCAAAGTTATTTAAAAATAAATATTCAGAGTTAGTTTTAATTGTACTTCTTAAAGATAAATAATCTTTTAAATCTGTATATAAAGTATCAACAATTGGAAAGACAGCTTTTTCATTACTTATTAAAATATTTAAAAATTTATTTTCCATATCAATGTTATTAAGTTTTAATTTAAAAACTTCTGTTACTTTAATTCCACAAGTCATTATGATTTTACATATACAAACTTCACGTACTCCATAATTATTTTCTCTAAGTTTACTTAAAATAAGATTAATATCACTATATTTAATATATTCTGGGGGAGTTTGTTCCATTTTTATTTTAGGAACTTGAAGGGAAATATTATATTTAAAAATTCCTTTATGATACTTACAAATATACTTCATTAAAAGTCTTATAGAAACAAGCTTTGAATTAACTGTTATAGGTTTGTTTTTAATTACTATTTTACAAAACTCTAAAAATTCTTCAATATCTTTTTCTGTAAGGTCTTTAATTTCAAAATCGCTATCTTTATATTTTAAATATAGAAATTTATCAAATAGATGAATATTATAATAGAGCACTTTATAAGAATCATAATTATATTTTTCTACACACTTATCTAAATGAATTTTATATTTATATAAGTATTCACTTAAAACATAATCAACTGTAGGGTAATTTTCAAATTCAGCTTTAGTTAAAGTCATAATATCACCTCATTTTAAAAATATAATATTATTATAACAGATTAATATGCGAAAGTAATTATATAAAAATATATAAAATTTTACTAAAGAATAGTAAAATGTTAGTAGTATTAAATTAGAAAGGGGAATGAAAATGAAAAAACGATTAAAAGATTACATAAAGTATATGGATGAAATTCTTAAAAAAGAAAATATTGATTATGAGGAAGAAATAAAAAAACATTTAATTCAAATTTCATTTTTTCAACATGAAAGGTTAATTCACTTAATTGTAACAGGAATTTTTGCAATTATGACTTTAATTATATTTTTATATGCTTTAACTTATACAAGCTTAATGATAATAATTTTAACAGGACTTTTTTTAATATTGTTAGTTCCTTACATAAGACATTATTATATATTAGAAAATGGAGTACAGTATATGTACAAGCAGTATGATAAATTAATTGAAATGAAAAAAACAAAAAGCCATAGCTCTTTATAAAAAGCTATGGTTATTTTTGTGTTAAAAATAGATATTTTTGTATTATTGATAAAAATATAAAATAATATTATAATACACTTAGAGCAATTATTATAATATTTTTTAAAATATAAATAATACAATAATAACTTTTAGGTACTTAGCAAAGAGGATAAGAATATGAGAGAAAATGAGTTTATGAATTTAAAAGAAAATAAAAAACATGGAGATTTTCTACTGCCATTTATAGTGTATAACACATTTATCCCCAATTGTTTTTCTATATTTCCAATGCATTGGCATGATGAAATGGAAATTATTAAAATTGTTAAAGGAAAATTTATAGTTAACATTAATCTTAAAGAGTATGTTATAGAAGAGGGAGATATAGTAATTTTAAAACCATGTACATTACATTCTTTTAAACAATATAATGATGAAAAGATGATATCTAAAACAATGATGTTTGATTTAAGTATGTTAAATAATAATGTTACAGATGCTTGTTCAATAAAATATTTTACGCCCTTTATAGATAATAAGGTTTCTTATCCTAGCATAATAAAACCTGATAATAAAGGATATGAAAGTATAAGAGAATCTATTGATAAATTATTTTTATGTTATGAAGAAAAAAATCAATTTTTTGAGCTTAAGTTAAAAAGTTATTTATTTGAACTTTTTTATATATTTTTTGAAGAATGTTTTGAAATACATAAGTATTCAACAAAAATTAAAGATGATACAACAGATAATATAAAAACTGTTTTAGAGTATATAAAATTAAATTATGAAAAAAACATAACTATTAAAGATTTAGCAAGTGTTATTAATTTTAGTGAACATTATTTTATGAAGTTTTTTAAAAAGTATATGGGAATAACTTGTATTGATTATATTAATGACTATAGGCTTAATATAGCAACTAACTTATTAGAAACTACAGATATTCAAGTAATGGAAATAGCAAACAAAGTAGGAATTAGTAATGTTTCTTACTTTAATAGAATATTTAAAAAGAAATTTAATTTAACACCAAAAGAATATAGAAAAAATTTAAAAAACATTAGAATGGAGGATTAATTTTATGAAGGGGAATGAACTAAAAATAAACGAAAAAACATCTTTATTTCACTTAACTTGGCCAATATTTATTGAGTCTCTTCTTGCTATGCTTATAGGAAATGTTGACTCCCTTATGCTTAGTAATTATTCAGAAACTGCTGTTGGTGGAATAGGAAATGCAAATCAAATATTAAACTTTCTTACATTAGCATTTAGTATAATAGCAAGTGCATCAGGAGTGGTTGTAGCACAGTATTTAGGAGCAAAATTAAAAGATAAAATTAGTGAAATATATACAGTTTCAATTTTCTTTAACTTAGTTATAAGTGGAGTTATAAGTTTAATAATATTTTTATTTAGCTCTTTAATATTTAAAATTATGAAAGTTCCAGCAGAGCTTTTACCAGATGCAACAAGTTATATGAAAATATTAGGTGGTTTTATATTTTTACAAGCACTTTTTAATGTATTTACTCAAATTTTTAGAAGTAATGGTTTAACTAAAGTAGGTATGTATATTTCTCTTGCAGTAAATATACTAAACATTGTAGGAAACTATATATTCTTATATGGACCTTTAAGCTTTTTAGATTTAGGAGTAACAGGGGTAGCTATTTCAAGTGTATTTAGTAGATTTATAGCTGTTATTATAGCAATTTATTTCTTTATTAAACATATTGATGGTACTATTTCTTTAAAATACTTAAAGCCTTTTCCAATAAAAACTTTAAAGAAACTTTTAAGAATAGGTATACCAACAGCAGGAGAGAGTATTTCATATAGTATATCTCAATTATTTATTATGTCTTTTGTTAATGTTTTAGGATTAGTTGCAGTAAATGCAAAGGTATATTCATCACTTTTAAGTAATTTTTGCTATCTTTACTCAACAGCAGTAGCTCAAGCTACTCAAATTATTGTAGGACATTGTGTTGGAGCAGGAAATGAAGAGGGTGCTTATAGAAGAGTTTTAAAAACATTAAAATCTGCTATAGTTATTTCTGTAGGGATGGCAACATTAATGTATTTTATAAGTCCATATGCTCTTAGAATTTTTACAAGAAATGAAGAAATTTTAAGTTTAGGTTCTAAGGTTATGTTTATTGGAATTATATTAGAATTTGGACGTTCAACAAATTTAGTAGTAATAAATAGTATGAGAGCAGCAGGGGATATAAAATTCCCAACTTATTTAGGAATGGCATCTATGTGGGGTGTTTCAGTATTATTTAGTTATATATTAGGTATAAAATTAGGCTTAGGTCTTGTTGGAATATGGATAGCAATGGCTATGGATGAATGGATAAGAGGAATTGTAGTATTTATAAGATGGAAAAAAGGAACTTGGAGAGGAAAAAGCGTTGTAACAAAATAATTTTTAAATAAAAAAAGTTGTCGTATTTAAATACGGCAACCTTTTTTATTTTGAATTAATTTAAAATTCTTCTTGCTCTCCAGAATTTATAAACTGGAGCAACCTTTACTACGTCTCCGGTTTGTGGAGCATGAATCATTTGACCATTACCTATATAGATTCCAACATGTCCAGAGTGAGGGAATACTAAATCTCCAGGTTGTAATTCAGAATAAGATACCTCACGACCTGAATATATTTGAGAATAAGTATCTCCACCTATCCATATTCCTGTAACTGCTTGATAAACATAAGATGTAAATCCTGAACAATCAAAGTTATCAGGTCCTTTTGCACCCCAAACATAAGCTTTTCCTAAATGTTTATAAGCTTCATTTACTATTGCTTGAGCACTTCCACTAGTTGTAACACCAGATGGGCTTGAAGAATCTGATGAACTTGAAGAATTTGATGAATTTGAATTTGAGTTAGATGAAGAAGAGTTTGAACTTGAAGAACTACTATTACCTCTATTAACTTGAGCTTGTCTTTCTTCTTCTTCTCTTTGTAATTGAGCTTGTCTTTCAGCTTCTTCAGCTTTCTTTCTTTCTTCTTCAGCCTTCTTTTCTTCTCTTACAGGCTTTGCATATTCAATAGCATCATTAATTTTTTCTTCTACAGTAGGGCTTTTAATTTGATTATCTCTAACTAGTCTTAAATTAGTTATTGCATTATCTAAATCTGTATAAGAACTGTCTGAGTTATAACAAACATCTATTTGAGCTTGTACTAACTCTAATTCTAAAACAGATAAATATTCAGCATCAAATTTTTCTTGCTCCTCTTTAGCTTTAGCTACAAGATTTTCTTGCTCTGCCTTATTTTCTTCAACTTCTTTAGATTGCTTTTTAACTTCTTCATTAAGAGCTTCAGTTTCAGAAACTTTTTCATCTAAAGATGCTACCTTTTCATCTAGTGATTTCTTTGTATTTTTTACATCTTCAATCATTTCTTGATCTAATTGAACTACTTTATTAGCAGCATTTATTTTAGATATTAAATCTCCAAAGCTTTGAGCACTAAATATTAAGGTTATGTAATCAGTTGTTCCACCAGATTTATAGATTTCTCTAAGCCTTTCTCCTAGAATATCTTCTTTATCTGCAATATCTTGTTTAACCTTATCTATTTCTTTTTCAGTAAGCTCTATCTGATCATTAAGATTTTCAATTTCTTTTTCATTGTTTTCCATTTCATTAGTTAACTTTGCCATTTCGCTATCTAATGTTTGAATCTTTTCATTTATTTCTGCAATATTAGCTTCAATAGCAGCATATTTATTTCTAGCATCCTCAACTTCTTGTGGTGCTGCACTTACAGATACTATTGGTAATAATGATGATATGGTCATAACTCCTATAATAACCATAGATATAAATTTTTTCTTCATTAATATTTGGGTCTTGTCTTGACCTTCCTCCCTTCTTATTTAAATTAAGTGATGTTACACTCTCTTACAAGTAAAAGGATACTACAAAATTAATGCCAAATCAAGGAGAGGGAGTAGTTTTTTTATAAAATCTCATGGAAAAATCACTAATATATAGATAAAAAGGAAATAAAATACTAAAGCTAGTAGGCTTTTTAAATAATATATTAAGGTGTAAAGGATATTTATTTAAATAAAAAGGTTTTAGAAAAAATTTCTTAAAAAAATAAAGTTTTCTAAAAAAAAACTTAAATTATTTAAAAAAACTATTTACATATTAGAAAAAATAATGTATATTTTAAATAAGTTAAAATTAAAAAACAAAAAAATATTGAAAGGACTAAATGCTTATGGATCAGAATAAAAATTTAGAAAGCAATGGCGCTTTAGGAATGTATAGTCCACAGTTTGAGCATGATAATTGTGGTATAGGAGCAATAGTCAATATAAAGGGGATTAAAACCCACCAGACTGTAGCAAATGCATTAAAGATTGTTGAAAATTTAGAACATAGAGCCGGCAAAGATGCCGAGGGAAAGACTGGAGACGGAGTAGGTATTCTATTACAGATATCACATAAATTCTTCGTTAAGGCAGTTGAATCCCTCGGCATTTTTTTAGGTAATGAAAGAGATTATGGAATAGGAATGTTTTTCTTTCCACAAGATGAATTAAAAAGAAATCAAGCAAAGAAAATGTTTGAAATAATAGTTGAAAAAGAAGGTTTAGAATTTTTAGGTTGGAGAGAAGTTCCAACAGACCCTTCAGTTTTAGGAAGCAAGGCAATTGATTGTATGCCATGCATTATGCAAGGATTTATAAAAAGACCTAAAAATGTTAAGCAAGGTTTAGATTTTGATAGAAAACTTTATATAGCACGTAGAGTTTTTGAACAAAGTAATGATAATACTTATGTTGTTTCTTTATCAAGCCGTACAATAGTATATAAAGGAATGTTTTTAGTTGGACAATTACGTTTATTCTTTAAGGATTTACAAAGTCCTGATTATGAATCAGCTATAGCAATGGTTCATTCACGTTTCTCAACTAATACAAATCCTAGTTGGCAAAGGGCACATCCAAACAGATTTATGGTACATAATGGTGAAATTAACACTATTCGTGGAAATGCTGATAAGATGCTTGCAAGAGAAGAAACTATGTCATCTGTATATTTAAAAGACCAAATGCACAAAGTTTTACCAGTAATAAATTCAGAAGGTTCAGACTCTGCAATGCTTGATAATACATTAGAGTTCTTAGTAATGAGTGGAATGGAATTACCTCTTGCAGTTATGATTACAATTCCAGAACCTTGGAGTGGAGAAAATAATGTAAGTCAAACTAAAAAAGACTTCTATCAATACTATGCAACTATGATGGAACCTTGGGATGGACCAGCTTCAATACTATTTAGTGATGGAGATATAATGGGAGCAGTTCTTGATAGAAATGGACTTAGACCTTCTCGTTACTATATAACAGATGATGATTATTTAATTCTTTCATCAGAAGTTGGTGTTTTAGATATAGACCCAGCTAAAATAGTTTTAAAAGATAGATTAAGACCAGGAAAAATGCTTCTTGTAGATACTGTTAAGGGTGAACTTATAGATGATGATGTATTAAAAGAACGTTATGCAGCAAGACAACCTTATGGTGAATGGTTAGATAATAATCTTTTAAAACTTAAGGATTTAAAAATACCTAATAAAAAGGTACAAGAATATTCTAAAGAAGAAAGAGCAATGCTTCAAAAGGCATTTGGATATACTTATGAAGATTTTAAAACTTCTATACTTCCAATGGCTCAAAATGGAGCAGAATCAGTTGCTGCAATGGGTGTAGATAGCCCAATACCAGTACTTTCAAAAATGCATCAACCATTATTTAATTACTTTAAGCAATTATTTGCTCAAGTAACAAACCCACCAATAGATGCAATAAGAGAAGAGATAGTTACTTCAACTTCTGTATATATTGGGGAAGATGGAAACTTATTAGAAGAATGTCCTGAAAACTGTAGAGTATTAAAGATTAATAATCCTATACTTACTAGTACAGATTTATTAAAAATTAAGACTATGAATGTTGAAGGATTTAAAGTAAGAGTTATTCCAATACTTTACTATAAAAATACAAGCCTAGAAAAGGCAATTGAACATTTATTTGTAGAAGCAGATAGAGCTTATAGAGATGGAGCTAATATATTAATTTTATCAGACCGTGGAGTAGATGAAAACCACGTTGCAATACCTTCATTATTAGCAGTATCAGCTCTTCAACAACATTTAGTTAAAACTAAAAAAAGAACTGCAGTTGCTATGATACTTGAAAGTGGAGAACCAAGAGAAGTTCATCATTTTGCAACACTTTTAGGTTATGGTGCCTGTGCAATTAACCCTTATTTAGCACAAGATAGCATTAAGCAATTAATAGATAGTAATATGTTAGATAAAGATTACTATGCTGCAGTAAATGATTATAATGATGCAGTACTTCATGGAATTGTAAAGATAGCTTCTAAAATGGGTATATCTACAATTCAAAGTTATCAAGGCTCTCAAATATTTGAAGCAATTGGTATAAATTCAGATGTAATAAATAAATACTTCACAAATACAGTAAGTAGAATAGAAGGAATAAGCTTAAAGGATATAGAAAATGATGTTGATTATTTACATTCATCAGCTTTTGACCCACTAGAACTTAAAGTTGATTTAACATTAGATAGTGTTGGAAGCCATAAATTAAGAAGTGGAAAAGAGGAACATTTATATAATCCAAAGACAATTCACCTTTTACAACAAGCCACAAGAACTGGAAATTATGAATTATTTAAAGAGTATACAGAGTTAATTAATAGAGAAACAACTCCTATGAACTTAAGAGGATTATTAGAATTTAATTATCCAGAGGAAGGAATTCCAATAGAACAAGTAGAAAGTGTTGATTCTATTGTAAAAAGATTTAAAACTGGTGCTATGAGTTATGGTTCTATTTCAAAGGAAGCTCATGAAACTTTAGCTATTGCTATGAACACTATTCATGGTAAATCAAATAGTGGTGAAGGTGGAGAAGATTTAGATAGATTAACTGTTGGACCAGATGGACTTAATAGATGTTCTGCAATTAAACAAGTTGCATCAGGAAGATTTGGAGTTACTTCAAAATACCTTACAAGTGCAAAAGAAATTCAAATTAAAATGGCACAAGGAGCAAAACCAGGTGAAGGTGGACAACTTCCAGCAGGAAAGGTATATCCATGGATAGCTAAAACTAGACATTCAACTCCTGGAGTAGGTTTAATATCACCACCACCACATCATGATATTTATTCAATAGAAGACTTAGCTCAATTAATTTATGATTGTAAAAATGCAAATAAAGATGCAAGAATATCAGTAAAATTAGTTTCAGAAGCTGGTGTTGGTACAGTAGCTGCTGGTGTTGCAAAAGCTGGAGCTCAAGTAATTTT
The DNA here is from genome assembly GCA_900539375.1 of uncultured Clostridium sp. Taxonomy (GTDB): domain Bacteria; phylum Bacillota; class Clostridia; order Clostridiales; family Clostridiaceae; genus Clostridium. The sequence goes on from UQBY01000018.1 coordinate 67,906, forward strand.
AGTATCAGGTTATGATGGAGGAACAGGAGCAGCTCCAAGAAACTCTATTTATAATGCAGGACTTCCATGGGAACTTGGATTAGCAGAAACTCATCAAACATTAATAATGAATGGATTAAGAAATAAGGTTATTATAGAAACTGATGGTAAGCTTATGAGTGGACGTGATGTTGCTATTGCTGCACTTTTAGGAGCAGAAGAATTTGGATTTGCTACAGCACCACTTGTTACTTTAGGTTGTGTAATGATGAGAGTTTGTAACTTAGATACATGTCCAGTTGGTATAGCTACTCAAAATCCAGAACTTAGAAAGAGATTTAAAGGTAAGCCAGAATATGTAATAAACTTTATGAGATTTATTGCAGAAGAATTAAGAGAATATATGGCAAAACTTGGAGTTAGAACTGTTGATGAATTAGTAGGAAGAACTGATTTATTAAGACAAAGGACAGATATTAAAGGTAATGCTAGTAAAGTAAACTTATCAAAGATATTAAATAATCCATTTGCAGGGGAAGACTATAGTATTCACTACAACGATAAGCAAGTTTATGATTTTGAACTTGAAAAAACTGTAGATGAAAGAATACTTCTTAAAAAATTAAAATCTGCAATACAAAATAAGCAAAAGAGAAAAGTTGAAATAGACGTTACAAATATTGATAGAACTTTAGGAACTATATTAGGTTCTGAAATAACTAAGAAATATTATAATACTTTAGATGATGATTTATTTACTGTTAAATGTCATGGTAGTGGAGGACAAAGCTTTGGTGCTTTTATTCCTAAGGGATTAACTTTAGAACTTGTAGGAGATAGTAATGACTATTTTGGTAAAGGATTGTCAGGTGGTAATTTAGTAGTATATCCTCAAGCTAATGTTAAGTTTAAACAAGATGAAAATATTATAATAGGTAATGTTGCTTTATATGGTGCTACAAGTGGTAAGGCATTTATAAATGGAGTTGCAGGTGAAAGATTCTGTGTTAGAAATTCTGGTGCAACTGCTGTTGTTGAAGGTGTTGGAGAACATGGCTGCGAATACATGACAGGAGGAAGAGTTGTAATACTAGGTAAGACTGGTAAAAACTTTGCTGCAGGTATGAGTGGTGGTATAGCTTATGTTCTTGATGAAGATAGAGATTTATATACAAGATTAAATAAAAACCTTGTTTCTTTAGAAGCTGTAACATCAAAGTATGATGTTTTAGAACTTAAAAATTTAATACAAGAACATGTTCAACGTACAAATTCAACAAAGGGTAAAGAAATACTAGATAACTTTGGAGATTACCTACCTAAGTTTAAGAAAATAATACCACATGATTATAAGCGTATGCTTAATGCTATTGTTCAAATGGAAGAAAAGGGCTTAAGCTCAGAACAAGCACAAATTGAAGCATTCTATGCTAACACAAGAAAGTAGTAGTAGGAGGTAGGAAAAAATGGGAAAACCAACAGGTTTTTTAGAATATGAACGTGAAAATAGTCCAGCAGTGGAACCATTAGAAAGAATTAAAAACTTTAATGAGTTTCATGAACTAATGCCTGATGAAAAAAGAAGAGTTCAAGGAGCTCGTTGTATGGATTGTGGAGTACCTTTTTGTCAATCAGGTATGATATTAAATGGGGCAGGTACAGGCTGCCCTCTTCATAACCTAATACCAGAATGGAATGATTTGGTATATACAGGAAATGATAAGCAAGCATTAAATCGTCTTTTAAAGACAAGTAATTTCCCAGAATTTACATCAAGAGTATGTCCTGCTCTTTGTGAAGCAGCATGTACATGTGGTCTTAATGGAAAGGCTGTTTCTATAAGAGAAAATGAAAGGGGAATTATAGAAAATGCTTATGCAAATGGATTAATAAAGCCACAACCTCCAAAGGTTAGAACTGGTAAAAAAATTGCTATAGTAGGCTCTGGTCCTTCAGGACTTGCAGCAGCTGACCAATTAAATAAAAGAGGACACGAAGTAACTGTATATGAAAGAGAAGACCGTGTAGGTGGACTTTTAATGTATGGTATTCCAAATATGAAGCTTGAAAAACATATTATTGATAGAAAAATCAATTTAATGAAAGAAGAGGGAGTTAAGTTTGTAACTAACGCAAATATAGGAACAAACTATAAAGCTTCAAAGCTTATGAAAGAATATGATAGTGTAATATTAGCTTGTGGAGCTTCTAATCCAAGAGATATAAATGTTCCAGGAAGAGAAGCTAAGGGAATTTATTTTGCAGTAGACTTTTTAAAGGCTACAACAAAAAGTCTTTTAAATTCAAATTTACAAGATGGAAACTTTATATCTGCAAAGGATAAAAAGGTTGTTATAATAGGTGGAGGAGATACTGGTAATGACTGTGTTGGAACATCAATAAGACATGGAGCTTTATCAGTTACTCAACTAGAAATGATGCCAAAACTTCCAGATTCTCGTACAGAAAATAATCCATGGCCACAATGGCCAAGAGTCTGCAAAACAGATTATGGTCAAGAAGAAGCTATAGCTGTTTTTGGACATGACCCAAGAATATATCAGACAACAGTAAAAGAATTTATAGCAAATGAAGCTGGAGAATTAGTAAAGCTAAAACTTGTAAAACTTCAAAGTAAGAAAAATGAAGAAACAGGAAGAATGTACATGGCAGAAGTTGAAGGCTCTGAATATGAAATAGAAGCAGATTTAGTACTTATAGCAGCAGGATTTTTAGGAAGTCAAAGCTATGTTACAAAAGCTTTTAATGTAGATGTTAATGAACGTACAAATGTATTAACAGAACCAGGAAAATATGAAACTTCAGTGGAAAATGTATTTGTTACTGGAGATATGCACAGAGGTCAATCTTTAGTTGTATGGGCAATTAAAGAAGGAAGAGAAGTTGCAAAAGAAGTAGATAAAAAATTAATGGGATATACAAACTTAGCATAAAAAAAACTATCACACTGATAAAAAGGTGTGGTAGTTTTTTTATTTTTTTATCTTCCTGATAGATTTTTTATATTTTGTATAAGTGGTTTTGATTTTTTTAAGACTATAAAAATAATAAATATTAAAATTAGTTTAGAAAATAGTTTGAAAAATAATGAAAAAATAGATGAAAAAGTACCTTTATAAGAAATTGGAGTGTTTAGCTCTGTAACAAAATCATTAGGATTTTTAGTATTATAATAAATGGTTCTTTTATCCCCAACTTCTAATTTTAGGTTAGAAATAGAAACTGTATAGTTTTTTCCATCTACATTATATTCTAATGAAGTTTTATAAATTGGAACAGTTTTAGTTATAGTCTTAGTTTTAGTTCTTCTTTTTTTATTTGAGTAGTTTGATTTCTTTGAAGTTTTTACAGTTTCAGTTACTTGTTTTTCTCCAGTTTTTTCGTAGCCAGTACTTACAGCTGTAACTTTTTTATAGTCTTTAGCTTTTATATCTTTATTGCTATTTAAGTTATTTGAAAAATAGCTAATGGAAACAACGCTAATAGAAAGAAGTAAAAAAATAAATAAAAATTTAATAGAAAGTTTTTTCATAAGTTTTCTCCTTTTTTTAAAAATGGATTTTGTTAAGTTAATATTATATAGACAACCACTCCTATCAGGATTTACAATAAAATTATAAATAAATATTTCCCCCTTGAAAGGAGCGATTGTTATGCATAATTATTTATACTTTTGAAAAAATTAC
>UQBY01000019.1 GCA_900539375.1 uncultured Clostridium sp.
ATTCGCTATAAGAGAAGGCGGAAGAACAGTAGGTTCAGGTGTTGTTACTAAGATAGTAGAATAATTTAAAAGTAAAAAATAAATAAGGACTGGGTGTAATACCTAGTCCTTTACAAAAGCAATAAATTGTTGACATTACAAGTTTTGTGTGATAATGTATGAAGGTAACACAAGATTTATAATAATTTCTATGAAATATTATACGTAGTGTTTAAAATCACTTAATGTAGAATAAGAGATTTTCTCTTAAAATATATATGAATAACTGGAGGTGCAGAAAGTGAGAGTAAAGATAACTTTAGCATGCACAGAATGCAAACAAAGAAACTATGACTCAATGAAGAATAAGAAGAACAACCCAGACAGAATAGAAATGCGTAAGTACTGCAGATTCTGTAAAAAGCACACTCTTCATAGAGAAACTAAGTAATTAGCTGTTAAGTAAAGGCACACAGACTTACTAATTTTAAGGATGTGAGAATGATGACTAAGAACAATGCAAAAGCTAAGAGTGCAGCAAAGAAAAATGGCGGCATAATTAAATTTTTCAAAGACATTAAAGGTGAAGTTAAAAGAATAACTTGGCCTAAGAAGAATGAAGTTAAGAAAACATTTATGGCAGTTGCTATATTCGTCCTTATTTATATTGTTTTAGTGGGCGGATTTGATTATATTTTTCAAAACCTCTTTGAAGTGATTTTGAAACTTAAGTAAGGGAGGTTTAAGTGAGTATATCACTAGATTAATATGAGTGAAAGAGCAAAATGGTATGTAGTGCATACATATTCAGGGTATGAAAATAAAGTAAAAGCTACTATAGAAAAAACTGTTGAAAATAGAAATCTTCAAAACTTATTAGTTGACATACAAGTGCCTATGGAAGAAGTGATTGAAGAAAAAGATGGTAAACAAAAAGTAACTTTGAAAAAGAAATTTCCAGGGTATGTATTCATAAAAATGTTTATGTCAGACGAATCTTGGTATGTTGTTAGAAATACAAGAGGAGTTACAGGCTTTGTAGGACCTGGATCTAAGCCAGTTCCACTTACTGAAGAAGAAATTGAATCTATGGGTATAATTGAAATGCCTCAAGAAATTGATTTAGAAGTAGGAGAAAGCGTAAAAATAATATCAGGACCTTTAAAAGATTTTGTTGCTGTTATTCAAGAAATAGTTCTTGAGAAACGTAAAATTAAAGGATCTGTTGATATGTTCGGAAGAGAAACTCTTGCCGAATTAGATTTTAATCAAGTTGAGAAATTAGTTTAATAGTTTAAATAAATTATAGAGCTAATGTTTTAATTAAGTGGGAGAACTAAAAGTTCGTAATCACCACATTATAGGAGGAATATCAAATGGCTAAGAAAGTAACTGGAATGATAAAATTACAACTTGCAGCAGGTAAGGCTACACCAGCTCCACCAGTTGGTCCAGCATTAGGTCAACATGGTGTAAATATAATGGGATTTTGTAAGGAGTTCAATGCTAAGACTGCAAACCAAGCTGGTTTAATAATACCAGTAGTAATTACAGTTTACCAAGATAGATCTTTCAGCTTTATCTTAAAGACACCTCCAGCTGCAGTTCTAATAAAGAAAGAATTAGGATTAGAAAGCGGTTCAGGAGTACCAAACAGAACTAAGGTTGGTAAGTTAACAAAGGAACAAGTTAGAAAGATTGCAGAATTAAAGATGCCAGATTTAAATGCTGCTACAGTTGAAGCTGCTATGAGTATGATAGCAGGAACAGCAAGAAGCATGGGCGTAACTGTTGAAGAGTAATTGATAAATAAGTGGGAGGTCAATACCGCTATTACCACAAAGGAGGCTTATTATGGGAAAAAAATACATTGAAAGCACTAAGTTAATAGATAAAAGTGCTTTATACGGTCCAGCAGAAGCTTTAGAATTAACAGTAAAGACTGCTAAGGCTAATTTTGATGAAACTATAGAATTACATGTAAGACTTGGAGTAGATCCAAGACATGCAGACCAACAAGTTAGAGGAGCAATAGTTTTACCTAACGGAACTGGTAAGAGCGTAAAAGTTTTAGTATTCGCTAAGGGTGATAAGGCTAAGGAAGCTGAAGCAGCAGGAGCAGATTTTGTTGGAGCAGAAGAATTAGTTCAAAAAATTCAAAGTGAAAACTGGTTTGATTATGATGTAGTTGTAGCAACTCCAGATATGATGGGTGTTGTTGGTAGAATTGGTAGAGTATTAGGACCTAAGGGATTAATGCCAAATCCAAAGTCTGGAACAGTAACATTCGACGTTGCTAAAGCAATAGCTGAAATCAAAGCTGGTAAAGTTGAATATAGAGTTGATAAGACTGCTATAGTTCACTGTCCAATCGGAAAGAAATCTTTTGGAGCAGAAAAATTACAACAAAACTTCCACACATTAATGGAAGCTTTAGTTAAGGCTAAGCCAGCTGCTGCTAAGGGACAATATATTAAATCAGTAACAGTTTCAAGTACTATGGGACCTGGAGCTAAAATAAACCCAACAAAAGTTTTAGAATAGTATTGACAGCATAAAGAGTTAATAGTATAATACTTCTTGTTGTGAAAAGAAAATAAGAATTCCACAGACAGTAGGTGCTTAAGCATAACGTAAACCAACCTACCGAGGATTGTACGATGAATTTTGTAGGTCTTCCTTTGTCTGTGGGAGACCCTTTTAATGTATAAGCAGTTAAAAACTGTGAGGAGGTGGACAGAAGCAATGAATAATAATAGAAAGATTAAAGAACAAAAAGTTGCTGAAATCAAAGAAAAGTTAGAAAAATCACAAGCTGTTATATTATCTAGCTATCAAGGTCTTACTGTTGAAGAGGATACTCAATTAAGAAAGACTTTAAGAGAAGCTGGAATAGAATACAGAGTATACAAAAATACTTTAGTAACTTTAGCAGCAAGAGAATTAGGAATGGATGCAGGTATAGAACAATACTTAGAAGGTCCAGTTTCAATAGCATTTGGATATGATGATGCTACTGCTCCAGCAAGAATCTTAAATGATTTTGCAAAGGATCATAACAAATTAGAATTAAAAGCTGGTATAGTAGAAGGTAAGTTATTTGACACAGCAGAAGTTAAAAAACTTGCAACAATACCATCAAAAGAAGTTCTTATTGCAAAACTTCTTGGAAGTATCAAGGCTCCATTATCAAACCTTGCATACTTATTAAGTGCAATAAAGGATCAAAAAGAAGCTGCTGAATCAGCAGAATAATAAAAATTATTAAAGGGAAAAATTTTGGAGGTGCATTTTAAAATGACAAGAGAAGATATAATTCAAGCTATAAAAGAAATGAGCGTTTTAGATTTAAACGAATTAGTAAAAGCATGTGAAGAAGAATTTGGAGTAAGTGCTGCTGCTCCTGTAGCTGTAGCTGGTGCTGTAGCTGGTGGAGAAGCTGCTGCTGAAAAGACTGAATTCGACGTAGTATTAGCTAATGCTGGTGCTAGCAAGATAAAAGTTATAAAGGTAGTTAGAGAAATTACTGGATTAGGATTAAAGGAAGCTAAAGAAATAGTTGACGGAGCTCCTAAGACATTAAAGGAAGCTGTAAGCAAGGAAGAAGCTGAAGACATTAAGGCTAAATTAGCTGAAGTTGGAGCTGAAGTAGAAGTTAAGTAGTTTTAACTTTAAAATATATAAAGGTGCTTTTTAGCACCTTTTTTTTCTTGAAAAAGAAAGTGACGTTTGCCTAAGTAATTATTTTTAAAATAATAGCAAATATTTTATAGAAAATAATATTGACATTGAATTATCTATGTGATATCATAATTCAATGTACCATTCACTATGGATAATTATATGGTAATGGGAAAAAACGTATAATCATGTGAAAAATGGTTATAATAAAATAATGATATTCTCCAAAAGTATAATTTTTATAAAATTGTGTTTTTGGTTATTTTAGTTTATACAAGGGGTGAAAATTCATGGTACATCCTGTCCAAGTTGGAAAAAGAACAAGAATGAGTTTTGGTAGAGTTGCAGATACAACTGAAATACCAAACCTAATAGAAGTACAGTTAGATTCGTATCAATGGTTTTTAAGAGAAGGGCTTCACGAAGTTTTTGATGATGTCAATCCTATAACTAATTTTACAGGGAATCTTGTACTTGAATTTGTTGATTACAAACTTGATAGAGATAATATCAAGTATTCAGTGGAAGAGTGTAGGGAAAGAGATGCTACTTATGCTGCACCATTGAAGGTTTCTGTAAGACTACAAAACAAAGAAACTGGTGAAATGAAAGAACAAGAAGTCTTTATGGGAGATTTCCCATTAATGACAGAACAAGGTACTTTTATAATAAATGGAGCTGAAAGAGTAATAGTTAGCCAATTAGTAAGATCACCAGGTGTTTATTACAATTATACTAGAGATAAGAGTGGTAAGAAATTATTTGCATCTACAGTCATTCCTAACAGGGGAGCATGGCTAGAATATGAAACAGATTCTAATGATGTTATATATGTTAGAATTGATAAAACAAGAAAGTTACCAATAACTATACTTGCTAGAGCTATGGGATTTGGAACAGATCAGGAGTTACTTGATTATTTTGGAGAGGATGAAAGACTTAAAGCCTCAATAGAAAAAGATAATACCAAGACAAAAGAAGAAGCTTTATTAGAAATTTATAAAAGATTAAGACCAGGTGAACCACCAACAGTTGATAGTGCTGTATCATTGATTGATTCGCTATTTTTTGATGCGAAAAGATATGATTTATCAAAAGTTGGAAGATACAAGTTCAATAAAAAGCTTGCATTAAACTTAAGAATTGCAAATCAAGTAGCAGCACAAGATATAGTTAATCCATCTACTGGTGAAGTAATGGTGGAAAAAGGTCAAAAGATAAGCAGATTAATGGCTGAAGATATTCAAAATGCAGGTATTAATTCTGTAGAGATTTTAATAGAGGATAAAGTTCTAAAGGTAATAGGAAATCATTTTGTAGATATACATAAAGTTGTTCCTTTTGATATTTCAGATTTAAATATTAAAGAATTAGTACACTATCCAACATTAAAAGAAATTCTTGATAATTTCGATGATGAAAAAGCTGTTAAAGAAGAAATAAAGAAAAATATAACTAAATTAATACCAAAGCATATAGTTAAAGATGATATATTTGCAACAATAAGCTATGAATTAGGATTACCTTATGACATAGGTTATGTAGATGATATAGACCATCTAGGAAATAGAAGATTAAGATCAGTAGGAGAACTTCTACAAAATCAATTTAGAATTGGTTTATCAAGAATGGAAAGAGTAGTTAAAGAAAGAATGACTATTCAAGACCAAGAAGCTATTACTCCTCAAATGTTAATCAATATAAGACCAGTTGCTGCAGCTATTAAAGAATTCTTTGGTAGTTCACAATTATCACAATTCATGGATCAAACAAATCCATTATCAGAATTAACTCACAAGAGAAGATTATCAGCTTTAGGACCAGGTGGTCTTTCAAGAGAAAGAGCTGGATTTGAAGTAAGAGACGTTCACCATTCACACTATGGAAGAATGTGTCCTATAGAAACTCCAGAAGGACCTAACATAGGATTAATAAACTCTTTAGCAACATTTGCTAGAGTTAATGAATATGGATTTATTGAAACACCATACAGAATTGTAGATAACGGAAGGGCAACTGATGAAATAAGATACTTCACTGCAGATGAAGAAGATCAATATGTGGTTGCACAAGCAAAAGAACCACTAGATGAAAATGGATATTTTATATCTAAAAAAGTAACAGTAAGAGATAAGGAAGATGTATTAGTAGTTCCAGCAGAAGATGTTGATTTAATGGATGTATCTGCAAGACAAATTGTTTCTGTAGCTACAGCTATGATACCTTTCCTTGAAAATGATGATGCATCAAGAGCACTTATGGGAGCTAACATGCAACGTCAAGCTGTTCCATTATTAAAACCTCAAGCACCTATTGTTGGTACTGGTATAGAATATAAAGCAGCTGTAGATTCAGGGGTACTTCCAAAAGCTAAAAATGAAGGAACTGTTACTTATGTAAGTGCTGATGAAATTAGAATTAAGAGAAGTATTGATGGTGGTACTGATACCTATAAGCTTCGTAAGTTTAAGAGAAGTAACCCAGGAACATGTATAAATCAAAGACCTATAGTTGATAAAGGTGAATTAGTATTTAAAAACCAAGTATTAGCAGATGGTCCTTCAACAGACTTAGGAGAAATTGCTTTAGGTAGAAATATAAGAATGGGATTCATAACTTGGGAAGGTTACAACTATGAAGATGCCATGCTTATATCAGAAGAATTAGTTAGAGAAGATGTATTTACTTCTATTCATATAGAAGAATATGAATGTGAAGCAAGAGATACTAAGCTTGGACCAGAAGAAATAACAAGAGATATTCCAAATGTAAGTGAAGATACACTTAAGAATATTGATGAAAGAGGAATAATAAGAATTGGTGCTGAAGTTAGATCAGGAGATATCTTAGTAGGAAAAGTTACTCCAAAGGGAGAAACTGAATTAACAGCTGAAGAAAGATTACTTAGAGCTATATTTGGTGAAAAGGCAAGAGAAGTTAGAGATACTTCTTTAAGAGTTCCTCATGGTGAAGCTGGTATAATTGTAGATATAAAAGTATTTACAAGAGAAAATGGAGATGACTTAAATCCAGGAGTTAATGAACTTGTAAGATGTTATATAGCTCAAAAGAGAAAGATATCTGTTGGTGATAAGATGGCAGGACGTCATGGTAATAAAGGGGTTATTTCTAGAGTACTTCCAGAAGAAGATATGCCATTTTTACCAGATGGAAGACCACTTCAAATATGTTTAAACCCTCTAGGAGTTCCTTCACGTATGAATATCGGGCAGGTTCTTGAGGTTCACTTAGGATGGGCTGCAAGCCACCTAGGATGGCATATTGCAACACCAGTATTTGATGGTGCATCTCAAGATGAAATTAAGCAATGTTTAGTTGATGCTGGATTTAATGCTAATGGTAAAACAGTTTTATATGATGGTAGAACTGGTGAAGCTTTTGATAATGAAGTTACAGTTGGTATAATGTATATCTTAAAGCTTGCTCACTTAGTAGATGATAAGATACATGCTAGATCAACAGGACCATATTCTCTAGTAACTCAACAACCATTAGGAGGTAAAGCTCAATTTGGTGGTCAAAGATTTGGAGAAATGGAAGTTTGGGCTTTAGAAGCTTATGGAGCTGCTCATACATTACAAGAAATATTAACTGTTAAATCAGATGATGTTGTTGGTAGAGTTAAGACTTATGAAGCTATAGTTAAGGGTGAGAATATACCTGAGCCAGGAGTTCCAGAATCATTTAAGGTACTTATAAAGGAACTTCAAGCTCTTTGCTTAGATGTAAGAGTATTAAATGAAAATAATCAGGAAGTTCAATTAAAAGAATTTTCAGATGATGATGACGATGATGTAATGGAAAACTTAGATGTTAATATTGCAGGAGAAGAAGGATTTGTAGCTTCACCTGTAGTAGAAGATGATGAGGATAGCTATACTATAGAAGAAGATTCAGATGATGAATCAATTGATTTTGATGAAGACTTTATGGAAAAAATCGAGCAATTTGATGAATACAATGACGAACATTAATTTTGAAGGGAGGATATACCCTTGTTTGAATTAAATAATTTTGATGCTATACAAATAGGTTTAGCATCTCCAGAGCAAGTAAGACAATGGTCAAGAGGCGAAGTAAAGAAGCCTGAAACAATAAACTATAGAACTTTAAAACCAGAAAGAGATGGTCTATTTTGTGAAAGAATATTTGGACCAATGAAGGACTGGGAATGTCACTGTGGTAAATATAAAAGAGTTAGATACAAAGGTATTGTTTGTGATAGATGTGGAGTAGAAGTTACTAAAGCAAAGGTTAGAAGAGAAAGAATGGGGCATATTGAATTAGCTGCCCCTGTCTCTCACATTTGGTATTTCAAAGGTATTCCATCAAGAATGGGATTAATACTTGACATGTCACCAAGATCTTTAGAAAAGATTTTATATTTTGCATCATATGTTGTAATAAATCCAAAGGAAACACCTTTATTAAAGAAACAACTTTTAAGTGAAAAAGAATATAGAGAAGCTGTTGATAAATATGGTGAAGAAAGCTTTGTTGCAGGTATGGGAGCAGAAGCAATAAAACAACTTTTAGGTGAAATTGATTTATTAGCACAATCAATAGAATTAAAAGAAGAACTTAAGCAAAGTACTGGTCAAAAAAAGGTAAGAATAATAAGAAGATTAGAAGTTATTGAATCATTTAGACAATCAGGAAATGATCCAAGATGGATGATAATTGATGTTATTCCTGTAATTCCACCAGATTTAAGACCAATGGTTCAATTAGATGGTGGTAGATTTGCTACTTCTGATTTAAATGACCTTTACAGAAGAGTTATTAATAGAAATAACAGACTTAAGAAGCTTTTAGATTTAGGAGCACCAGATATAATTGTTAGAAATGAAAAGAGAATGCTTCAAGAAGCAGTAGATGCTCTTATAGATAATGGTAGAAGAGGAAGAGCTGTAACAGGACCTGGAAACAGACCTTTAAAATCATTATCAGATATGCTTAAAGGTAAGCAAGGTAGATTTAGACAAAACTTACTTGGTAAGAGAGTTGACTATTCAGGAAGATCAGTTATTGTTGTAGGACCTGAATTAAGAATGTATCAATGTGGATTACCAAAAGAAATGGCACTAGAATTATTTAAGCCTTTTGTAATGAAAAAGTTAGTTGAAGATAATGTAGCACATAACATTAAGAGTGCTAAGAGAATGGTAGAAAGAGTAATGCCTCAAGTTTGGGATGTTCTTGAAGAAGTAATTGCAGATCATCCAGTATTACTTAACCGTGCCCCTACTTTACATAGACTTGGAATTCAAGCTTTCCAACCTGTATTAGTAGAAGGTAGAGCAATAAAGCTTCATCCACTAGCATGTACAGCATATAATGCTGACTTTGATGGAGACCAAATGGCAGTACACGTACCTTTATCTGTAGAAGCACAAGCAGAAGCTAGATTCTTAATGCTTGCAGCAACTAACATACTAAAGCCATCTGATGGTAAGCCAGTATGTGTACCAACACAAGATATGGTACTAGGATCATATTACTTAACAATGGATAGAGATGATACAAAGGGTTCAGGAAGCTACTTCCACTCTAAAGATGAAGCTATAATGGCTTATGAAGTAAAAGAAATAGGAATTCATGCATCTATTAATGTAAGAATGACTAGAGAAGAAAACGGAGTAGTTACTTCAGGAATAATAAATACAACTGTTGGTAAGATAATATTCAATCAATCAATCCCTCAAGATTTAGGCTTTGTTGATAGAAATGATGAAAAACAAAAATTTAATTTAGAAATAGATTTCTTAGTTACTAAGAAAAACTTAGGTAAAATTATAGATAAATGTTATTCAAAACATGGTCCAGCAGAAACTTCTATAATGCTAGATAATATAAAAGCACTTGGATATCATTATTCATCAATTGGTGCGGTAACTGTTGCTGCTGCTGATATGATAGTACCAAAAAGAAAATATGAACTATTAAAAGAAGCAGATGAAACAGTAGAAAAAATTGAAAAGATGTATAAGAGAGGTTTCATATCAGAAGATGAAAGATATGAAAGAGTTATAGAAAAATGGACTAAGACAACTGAAGATGTTGCAGATGCACTAATGGATAGTATGGATAAATTTAACCCAATATTCATGATGGCAGATTCAGGAGCCAGAGGTTCTAAGTCACAAATTAAGCAATTAGCTGGTATGAGAGGACTTATGGCAAATCCATCTGGTAAAATCATAGAATTACCAATCAGAGCATCATTTAAAGAAGGTCTTGATGTGTTAGAGTATTTCATATCAACTCATGGTGCAAGAAAAGGTAATGCTGATACTGCATTAAAAACTGCCGATTCAGGATATTTAACAAGAAGACTTGTTGATGTTTCTCAAGATGTTATTGTTAGAGAAGAAGATTGTGGAACAACAGAAGGAATATATGTATCAGAAATAAAAGAAGGTAACGAAGTAATTGAAGAGTTAAAAGAAAGATTAACTGGTAGATATCTAGCTGAAGATATAGTTGATGAAAAAACTCAAGAAGTTATAGCTACAAATGATACTTATATGGATTCTGATTTAGCAGAAAAGATAGTAGCAACTGGAGTAAAGAAAGTTAAGATAAGATCAGTATTTACATGTAAATGTAAAATTGGTGTTTGTGCTAAATGTTATGGTATGAACATGGCAACTGCAAAACAAATTAATATTGGTGAAGCAGTTGGTATAATAGCAGCACAATCAATTGGTGAACCAGGTACACAACTTACAATGAGAACATTCCATACAGGTGGAGTTGCTGGAGCAGATATAACTCAAGGTCTTCCTAGAGTTGAAGAATTATTTGAAGCAAGAAAGCCAAAGGGACTTGCAATTGTAAGTGAAATAGATGGTACAGTAAGAGTTGAAGAAACTAAGAAGAAGAGAACTGTTATTGTAACTAATGAAGATGGTGAAGAACATAGCTATGACATTCCATTTGGATCAAGATTAAAAGTTCAAGATGGTGACGTAATTGAAGCTGGTGATGAAGTAACAGAAGGATCAATAAATCCACATGATATAATGAATATCAAAGGGGTAGATGGTGCTAGAAGATACTTACTTTCAGAAGTTCAAAAGGTTTATAGACTTCAAGGTGTTGATATTAATGATAAGCACTTAGAAGTTGTTGTTAGACAAATGACTAGAAAGGTAAAGGTTACTGATTCAGGAGATACTTCACTTTTACCGGGTACTATGATAGATATGTTTGACTTCTATGAAGCAAATGAAGAAGTTAAGAAACTTGGTGGAGAAGAAGCAAAAGGTGATTTAGCTTTATTAGGTATAACAAAAGCTGCCCTAGCAACTGATAGTTTCTTATCAGCAGCATCATTCCAAGAAACAACAAGAGTATTAACAGAAGCTGCAATAAAAGGTAAGGTTGACCCATTATTAGGATTAAAAGAAAATGTTATAATTGGTAAATTAATACCAGCGGGTACTGGAATGATGAGATATAGATCTGTAAGATTAAATAGTGATAATAATTTAGTTGAAACAGAAGAAACAAATGAAGAAGAATAAGATTAAATTTATTGACATGTATATTTTTAAATGATACAATACAAATTGTGTGATTTTGAATAAAAATATTTTTGAATTTGTGAAGGTAAGAGAATTCTTATCTTCATGAATTCTGTTTAAAAAATATTTTAATTTAGATTTATCTTTTTATTTTAAATAGATAAATAAAAATTCAGGAGGTGAAAAAATGCCAACTATAAGCCAATTAGTAAGAAAAGGAAGAAAAGTTATTACTTCAAAGTCAACTGCTCCAGCACTTAAAGAGTGTCCACAAAAGAGAGGAGTTTGTACTGTTGTAAAGACTAGTACTCCAAAGAAGCCTAACTCAGCATTAAGAAAAGTTGCCAGAGTAAGACTAACAAATGGATACGAAGTTACTGCATACATTGGTGGTGTAGGACACAACTTACAAGAACATAGTGTTGTTCTTATAAGAGGTGGTAGAGTTAAGGACCTTCCTGGTGTTAGATACCATATAGTAAGAGGTGCATTAGACTGCGCTGGTGTAGCTAACAGAATGCAAGGAAGATCAAAGTATGGAGCTAAGAGACCAAAGCAAAAATAGTCTCTTAAATTCATGTAGTGCTTATCTTCAGCATTTACATAGATTTATAACGTAAGTTTATATAGATGAAGGAGTTAGCACTTTGCGGTATGAAATATTACCGAGTACCGATGAACTTAAATCATCATGTTAAGGAGGGAAGAAAAGTGCCAAGAAAAGGACATATAGCAAAGAGAGATGTATTACCAGATCCAATGTATAACTCAAAGGTTGTAACAAAGCTTATCAACGGAGTAATGCTTGATGGTAAAAAAGGAGTAGCACAAAAAATATGCTACGATGCATTTGAAACTATGGCTCAAAAAACTGGTAGAGATGCATTAGAAGTTTTTGAAGAAGCAATGAACAATGTAATGCCTTTACTAGAAGTTAAAGCTAGAAGAATAGGTGGAGCTACTTACCAAGTTCCAATAGAAGTTAGAGCTGAAAGAAGACAGACTTTAGGTATCAGATGGATACTAGCTGCAGCTAGAAAAAGAGGAGAAAAGCTTATGTGTGAAAGATTAGCTGGAGAATTATTAGATGCAGCTAACAACACTGGTGCTGCTGTTAAGAAGAGAGAAGATACTCACAAGATGGCAGAGGCAAACAAGGCTTTCGCTCACTACAGATACTAATTATGAAACTGTTTTGGCTCTATGCCAAAGCAGTTTTGTCGAATATACAATTAATTGAGAGGAGGAAGACAAATGGCAAGAAAATTTCCATTAGAGAAATTCCGTAACTTCGGAATAATGGCGCACATAGACGCAGGAAAAACTACTACTACTGAGCGTATACTATTCTATGCTGGTAAAACACATAAAATAGGTGAAACTCACACAGGTGAATCACAAATGGACTGGATGGCACAAGAAAAGGAAAGAGGTATAACAATTACTTCAGCAGCTACTGCTTGTGCATGGAAAGACCATGAATTAAATATTATTGACACTCCAGGTCACGTAGACTTCACAGTAGAAGTTGAAAGATCACTAAGAGTTCTTGATGGAGCTGTTACTGTATTAGATGCTAAGAGCGGTGTTGAACCTCAAACTGAAACAGTTTGGAGACAGGCAGACAAGTACAATGTACCAAGAATGATATATGTAAACAAAATGGATGCTACAGGTGCTGATTTCCTTAGATGTGTAAACACAGTAAGAGATAGATTAAAGGCTAATGCAGTTCCAATACAACTTCCAATAGGAGCAGAAGATACATTTAAGGGTATGATTGATTTAATCAAGAATGTTGCAATAATGTATTATGATGACCTTGGTGTTGATATGAGAGAAGAAGAAATACCAGCTGACTTAAAAGATATGGCAGAAGAATACAGAGGAGCTATGATAGAAGCTATAGCTGAAACTGATGAAGAATTAATGATGAAGTATCTTGAAGGTGAAGAAATCACTGAAGAAGAATTACACAAAGCATTAAGAAAAGCAACTATAGCTAATGAAATTTATCCATGTTTCTGTGGATCATCTTATAAGAATAAGGGTGTTCAACAAATGCTTGATGCTGTTGTTGAATATTTACCATCACCATTAGATATTCCACCAGTTAAGGGAACTACATTAGATGGAGAAGAAGCTGAAAGAAAAGCATCAGATTCAGAACCAATGTCAGCATTAGCATTCAAGATTGCTACTGACCCATTCGTTGGAAGACTTGCTTTCACTAGAATATATTCAGGTGTTATGCAAAGTGGTTCTTATGTTCTTAACTCAACTAAGGGTAAGAAGGAAAGAATCGGAAGACTTGTTAAGATGCATGCAAACCACAGAGAAGAAGTTGAATCTCTAGAAGCTGGTGAATTAGGAGCAATCATTGGATTAAAGAACACTACAACTGGTGATACTTTATGTGCTGAAGAAGCTCCAATAGTACTTGAATCAATGGAATTCCCAGAACCAGTTATAAATGTTGCTATTGAGCCAAAGACAAAAGCTGGTCAAGAAAAGATGGGCTTAGCATTAGCTAAACTTGCAGAAGAAGACCCAACATTTAAGACATATACTAATCAAGAAACTGGTCAAACAATAATTGCAGGTATGGGAGAACTTCACCTAGAAATTATCGTTGATAGACTTCAAAGAGAATTTAAGGTTGAATGTAATGTTGGTGCACCTCAAGTTTCTTACAAAGAAACAATAAGAAAGCCTGTTAAAGCAGAAGCTAAGTATGCTAAGCAATCAGGTGGTAAGGGACAATATGGTCACGCAGTAATCGAAATGGAACCAACAGATGGAGAATATACATTTGAAAATGCAATCGTTGGAGGAGCTATTCCTAAGGAATACATACCAGCAATAGATGCAGGTATCCAAGAAGCAGCACTTTCAGGTATAATCGCTGGATACAATGTTATTAACTTCAAAGTTAAGTTAGTACATGGTTCTTACCATGAAGTCGATTCTTCTGAAATGGCATTTAAGATTGCTGGTTCTATGGCATTTAAGAATGCTATGGCAAAGGCAGATCCAGTATTACTTGAACCTATGATGAAAGTTGAAATAACAGTTCCTGAAGAATACATGGGAGATGTTATTGGAGATGTTAACTCAAGAAGAGGTAGAATGGAAGGTATGGAAGCTGTTAATGGTGCACAAATCATAAGAGCATTCGTTCCACTTGCAGAAATGTTTGGATATGCTACTTCATTAAGATCAAGAACTCAAGGTAGAGGAGTTTACTCAATGGAATTTGATCACTATGAAGAAGTTCCAAAGAGCATACAAGAAAAAATAGCTGGTGAAAGAGCTAAGTAAATTTAAATAAATTAATACATACAATAGAATTTCTATTGTATGTATTATATATCTTATAAAAAATAAGTTAATAAAAGTAGATATTAAAGAATTTATAGGTTATAATATTGAAGAACAATTCTTTGAATTATTTACTATTAAAGGAGGATTTAACAATGGCAAAGGAAAAATTTGAAAGAAATAAGCCACACGTAAACATTGGAACAATAGGACACGTAGACCACGGTAAGACAACATTAACAGCAGCAATAACAACAGTATTAGCAAACAAGGGATATGCTCAAGCTTTTGACTATGCATCAATAGATAAGGCACCAGAAGAAAAAGAAAGAGGAATCACAATCAACACATCTCACGTTGAATATGAAACAGACAACAGACACTATGCACACGTTGACTGTCCAGGACACGCTGACTATGTTAAGAACATGATAACAGGAGCAGCACAAATGGATGGAGCAATCTTAGTTGTATCAGCAGCAGATGGTCCAATGCCACAAACAAGAGAACATATCTTACTTGCATCAAGAGTAGGAGTTGACTATATAGTAGTATTCTTAAATAAGGCAGATATGGTAGACGATCCAGAATTATTAGAATTAGTAGAAATGGAAGTTAGAGAATTATTAAATGAATATAACTTCCCAGGAGATGACGTTCCAGTAATAGTAGGATCAGCATTAAAAGCATTAGAAAACCCAACAGATCCAGAAGCAACAAAATGTATCTTAGACTTAATGGATGCAGTAGATAGCTACATTCCAACACCAGAAAGAGCAACAGATAAAGATTTCTTAATGCCAGTAGAAGATGTATTCACAATAACAGGTAGAGGAACAGTTGCAACAGGAAGAGTTGAAAGAGGAGTACTTCACGTAGGAGACGAAGTAGAAATTGTAGGATTAAGTGAAGAAAAGAAGAAGACAGTAGTAACAGGAATAGAAATGTTCAGAAAGTTACTAGATGAAGCACAAGCAGGAGATAACATAGGAGCTTTATTAAGAGGTATCCAAAGAACAGACATCGAAAGAGGTCAAGTAATAGCAAAACCAGGATCAGTACATCCACACAAGAAGTTCGTAGGTCAAGTATACGTACTTAAGAAAGAAGAAGGAGGAAGACACACTCCATTCTTTGATGGATACAGACCACAATTCTACTTCAGAACAACAGACGTTACAGGAACAATCAAATTACCAGAAGGAATGGAAATGGTTATGCCTGGAGACCACATAGATATGAATGTTGAATTAATAACAGAAGTAGCTATGGATGAAGGATTAAGATTCGCTATAAGAGAAGGCGGAAGAACAGTAGGTTCAGGTGTTGTTACTAAGATAATAGAATAATTTATTTTTAGAAGTTCTTTTCTTAAAAAAGAAGAGAACTTCTTTTTTTTTAGAAAAATTATAAAAAATAGTTGAAAAAAATATTAATAGCATATAAAATAAGAAAAGCGAAAACTTTATTATGTTATTAGGTATAAAAAAATTTTTATTATGATGAAAAAAAACTTGAAAATAATAAAAAAGAATAGTATACTAAAATAGTTGCAGAGCAAACAGCGATGAATTAAGAGGTTGCCGGACTTCCGGGTTATTCTTAATGAGTATGTTAGGGTCTAGAACCCAACGACAGGTGTTCTATAATTATGTTAATGGGAAAGAAACGCCAGGCACGGTTTATAGAATATTGGCTGTTGTGCGTTAGAAGTAAAGCGTACATGAAAAGGAGGGAAATTTAAGATGTCAAAACAAAAAATAAGAATCAGATTAAAGGCTTTTGATCACACTATATTAGATCAATCTGCTGAAAAAATCGTAGAAACTGCTAAAACAACAGGAGCTAAGGTGGCAGGTCCAGTACCACTACCAACAGAGAAAGATGTTGTTACAATATTAAGAGCAGTTCATAAGTATAAAGATTCTAGAGAACAGTTCGAAATAAGAACTCATAAGAGATTAATCGATATAGTTAATCCATCACCAAAAACTGTTGATGCATTAATGAGATTAAATCTACCAGCTGGAGTAGATATTGAAATTAAACTTTAATATCAATATAAAGAAAAGACATGAACTATTATGATTGTTTAACAATCCGCTAATTAGTTTGGGAGGTGTAAGTAAAATGAAAAAAGCTATCATAGGTAAGAAGATAGGAATGACTCAAATATTTGATGAAAATGGTAAAATAGTTCCTGTAACAGTAGTAGAAGCAGGACCTTGCGTTGTTACTCAAAAGAAAACAGTTGAAAAAGAAGGTTATGATGCTATACAAGTTGGTTTTGGAGAAGTAAGAGAAAAGTTACTTAACAAGCCAGCAAAGGGACATTTTGCTAAGGCAGGAGTTTCATTAAGAAGAACTCTTAAGGAATTTAGATTAGAAGATGTAAGTGCATACGAAGTAGGTCAAGAAATAAAGGCTGACGTATTTGCAGTAGGAGATAAAGTAGATGTATCAGGTGTTTCTAAGGGTAAGGGATACCAAGGTGTAATTAAGAGATGGAATGCTCAAAGAGGACCAATGTCACACGGTTCTAAGTTCCACAGAGCACCAGGTTCTATGGGAGCATCTTCAGATCCATCAAGAACATTTAAGAATAAACATATGCCAGGACATATGGGAGCTGTTAATAAGACAGTTTTAAACTTAGAAGTTGTTAAAGTTATAGCTGAAAAGAACTTAATACTAATAAAGGGTGGAATCCCAGGACCTAACAAGGGTACAGTAGTAATAAGAAATACAGTTAAGGCTTAATCATTGTAAGAAAGGAGGAAGCAGGATGCCTACAGTAGGTTTATTTAATAAAGAAGCAAACAAGGTTGGAGATATCGAATTAAATGAAAATATCTTCGCTGTTGAAGTAAATGAAAGTGCTATGCATCAAGTAGTTGTTGCATTATTAGCAAATAAAAGACAAGGAACTCAATCAGCTAAGACAAGAGCTGAAGTTAGAGGAGGCGGAATAAAGCCTTGGAGACAAAAGGGAACTGGTAGAGCAAGACAAGGTTCAATCAGAGCACCTCAATGGATAAAGGGTGGTATAGTTTTTGCACCAAAGCCAAGAGATTACAGAATGTCTATACCAAAGAGCATGAAGAGAGTTGCTATGAAGTCTGCTTTAACAAGCAAAGTTCAAGCTGGAGAATTTATAGTTGTTGATAACTTAGATTTCGAAGCTATAAAGACTAAGCAAGTAGCAACAATGGTTAATGCATTTGAAGCTAAAAAAGCATTAATAATAACAGCTGAATCTAATGAAATAGTTTATAAATCAGCTAGAAATATAGAAGGAGTTAATGTAATTCCTGCAAACAACATCAATGTTTATGATTTATTAAAGAGTGGAAAAGTGATCATAACTAAAGATGCTGTATCAAAAATTGAGGAGGTGTACGCATAATGAAAATGACAAGCTATGATATAATAAGAAAGCCTGTTATTACTGAAAAAACTATGAATGACATGGCTCAAAACAAATACACTTTCATAGTTGATATCAATTCAAACAAATCTCAAATAAAGAGAGCTGTTGAAGAAGTTTTCGGAGTTAAAGTTGCTAATGTTCAAACATTAAGAACTATGGGAAAAACTAAGAGAATGGGCGTACATGTAGGAAAAAGAGCAGACTATAAAAAGGCTATAATTACTTTAGCTGAAGATAGTAAAGCAATAGAGTTCTTTGAAGGACTACAATAATATAAAAGGTGAGTTATTGGTAAGTTAATACCAGATAAGCTGTAAGAAGGAGGAAAAGTAAAATGGCAGTTAAGAAGTTTAGACCAACTACCCCTTCAAGAAGAGAAATGACTATGGCAACATTTGAAGAAATAACTACTAATGTTCCAGAAAAATCACTTCTTGTTTCTTTAAGCAAGAATGCGGGTAGAAATGCACAAGGTAAGATAACTGTAAGACATCGTGGCGGTGGAGCTAAGAGAAAATATAGAGTTATCGATTTTAAGAGAAATAAGGATGGAGTTGTAGGAACAGTTGCTACAATAGAATACGATCCAAACAGAACAGCATATATTGCACTTGTTGTTTATGCTGATGGAGAAAAGAGATATATATTAGCTCCAGCTGGATTAAAGGTAGGAGATAAGGTTGAATCTGGAGCAAATGCAGATATAAAACCAGGAAATGCTCTTCCATTAAAGAACATACCAATAGGTACAGTTGTTCATAATGTTGAATTACAAGTTGGAAAAGGTGGCCAATTAGTTAGAAGTGCTGGTTCATCAGCTCAATTAATGGCTAAAGAAGGAAACTATGCAACATTAAGATTACCTTCTGGAGAAATGAGATATGTAAGAATCGAATGTAGAGCTACAGTAGGAACAGTTTCAAATGCTACTAACGATATCATCAATTTAGGTAAAGCTGGTAGAAAGAGACATATGGGATGGAGACCAACTGTAAGAGGTTCTGTAATGAACCCTAACGATCACCCTCATGGTGGTGGTGAAGGTAAGTCACCAGTAGGTAGACCAAGTCCAGT
The DNA here is from genome assembly GCA_900539375.1 of uncultured Clostridium sp. Lineage (GTDB taxonomy): Bacteria > Bacillota > Clostridia > Clostridiales > Clostridiaceae > Clostridium. Next base: position 19,036 of record UQBY01000019.1, read on the forward strand.
TACTCCATGGGGTAAACCAGCTCTTGGATACAAAACTAGAAAGAATAAGAAATATTCAGATAGATTCATTATTAAGAGAAGAAATGATAAGTAGAATGAAGGGAATACTTATTCTCTTCAAGGCTTATCAGCCTAATGTTTAAGAAGGGAGGCAATATTAGTGAGTAGATCAATTAAAAAGGGACCTTTCGTCCACAAAGGACTTTTAAAGAAAATAGAAGAAATGAATGCAGCTGGAGAAAAGAAGGTTGTTAAAACTTGGTCAAGAAGTTCAACAATTTTCCCACAAATGATAGGTCATACTATAGCTGTTCATGATGGAAGAAAGCACGTTCCAGTTTATATATCAGAAGATATGGTTGGACACAAACTTGGAGAGTTTGCGTTAACAAGAACTTACAGAGGACATATCGTAGATAAAAAATTAAAGAAGTAGTTAGTCAAGGAAGGAGGAACATAAATGGAAGCTAGAGCTATAGCTAAGTATATAAGAATGTCTCCTATAAAAGTTGGAGTAGTTCTTAATTTAATAAAAGGAAAAAGTGTTAAAGAAGCTTCTGCTATTTTACAATATACTCCAAGAGAAGCAGCAGTAGTAATTAATAAGGTTTTAAATTCAGCTGTTGCAAATGCAGAAAATAACTTTGCTCTTGATACTGATAAATTATATGTATCTGAAGCTTATGTTGGTCAAGGTCCAACATTAAAGAGATTCAGACCAATGGACCACGGAAAAGCATTTAAAATTCTTAAGAAAACAAGTCACATAACAGTGGTTGTTAAAGAAAGAGAATAGAAGGAGGGAAATATAAGTGGGTCAAAAAGTACATCCTCATGGACTTAGAGTCGGCGTTATTAAAGAATGGGATGCAAAATGGTTTGCTAACAAAAAAGATTTCGCTGATAATCTAGTTGAAGATAACAAGATAAGAGAATTTGTTAAAAAAGAACTTTACTCAGCTGGTATTTCAAAGATTGAAATAGAAAGAGCAGCAAAGAGAGTTAAATTAAATATTTATACTGCAAAACCAGGTGTAGTTATAGGAAAAGGTGGTTCAGGAATTGAAGCACTAAAAGCTAAAGTAATGAAGCTTGTAAATGGTAAGAATGTTTTAATAAACATAGTTGAAGTAAAAAATGCTGAATCAGATGCTCAATTAATGGCAGAAAACATTGCTGAACAATTAGAAAAGAGAGTATCTTTTAGAAGAGCAATGAAACAAAGTATACAAAGAGCAATGAAACACGGAGTAAAAGGTGTTAAGACAGCATGTTCTGGAAGATTAGGTGGAGCTGAAATAGCTAGAACAGAACAATATCATGAAGGAACAATTCCACTACAAACATTAAGAGCTGATATAGATTATGGATTTGCTGAAGCAGATACAACATATGGAAAAATCGGAGTTAAGGTTTGGGTTTATAATGGAGAAGTACTTCCAACTAAGAAAGTTGAAAGTGAAGAAAAGATTGAAGCATAAGAAAGGAGGAAAAAGATCATGTTAATGCCTAAAAGAGTAAAGCATCGTAAGGTACAACGTGGCAGAATGAAGGGTAAGGCTTTAAGAGGAAATTTCTTAGCATATGGAGATTTTGGTATTCAAGCTACTACTTGTGGTTGGATTACAAGTAATCAAATAGAAGCCTCAAGAATTGCTATAAATAGATATATTAAAAGAGGAGGAAAACTTTGGATAAAGATTTTCCCAGATAAACCAGTAACAGAAAAGCCAGCTGGAACAAGAATGGGTTCTGGTAAAGGTTCACCAGAATACTGGGTAGCAGTAGTAAAGCCAGGTAGAGTATTATTTGAATTATCAGGAGTTAGCGAAGAAACTGCAAGAGAAGCAATGAGACTTGCATCACACAAACTTCCTATAAAGACAAAGTTTGTTACAAGAAAAGATTTTGAGGAAATGGGTGGTGAAGAATAATGAAGGCTAGAGAGTTAAAAGAGTTAAGAGGTGCTAATCCTCAAGATTTAAATGCAAAGTTAGGAGATCTTAAAGCTGAATTATTCAACTTAAGATTCCAATTAGCTACAGGACAATTAGAAAATCCAATAAGAATAAGAGAAGTAAAGAAATCTATAGCCCAAATAAAAACCATCTTAAGAGAAGAAGAGTTAAGGGTTCAACAGTAAATCTGGAAGGAGGTATTCCCTAATGGAAAGAGGACTAAGAAAAAAGAAAATCGGTAGAGTTGTTTCTGATAAAATGGATAAGACTATCGTAGTCGCTGTTGAAACTAAGGTTAGACATCCATTATATGGAAAGACAGTTAACAGAACTACAAAGTTTAAAGCTCATGATGAAAACAATGAAGCAAAAATAAATGATAGAGTATTAATAATGGAAACTAGACCATTATCTAAAGATAAGAGATGGAGACTTGTTGAAATAGTTGAAAAAGCAAAATAGCTTGAAAACTGAAAGGAGGATAATTCGATGATACAACAACAAACCTTACTTAAAGTAGGAGATAACTCAGGTGCTAAAGAAATTATGTGTATCAGAGTTTTAGGTGGATCTAAAAGAAAGTTCGGTAACATTGGAGATGTAATAGTTGCTAGCGTTAAAAGTGCAACACCAGGCGGAGTTGTTAAAAAGGGAGACGTTGTAAAGGCTGTTATAGTTAGATCAGTAAGAGGATTAAGAAGAGCAGATGGTTCATACATAAAGTTTGACGAAAATGCTGCAGTTATAATAAAAGATGATAAGCAACCAAGAGGAACTCGTATCTTCGGGCCAGTTGCAAGAGAGCTAAGAGATAAGGAATTCAATAAGATATTATCACTAGCACCAGAAGTTCTATAATAGAGGAGGTGGCCAGACTTGAAGGTACATGTAAGAAAGAATGATACAGTTTTAGTTATATCAGGAAAAGATAAGGGTAAAACTGGAGAAGTTTTAAAGGTATATCCAAAGACAGGAAAAGTTCTTGTTCAAGGAGTTAATATAGTAAAGAAGCACCAAAAAGCTAATAGAACACAAGCTGAAAGTGCAATTATAGAAAGAGAAGCTGCTATAAACAGTTCAAAGGTTATGTTATACTGTACAAAATGCAAACAACCAACAAGAATCAGCAATAAGTTATTAGAAGATGGTTCTAAGGTTAGAGTTTGTAAGAAGTGCGGAGAAACATTCTAGAATCTGAAAGGAGGGTAACACAACATGACAAGACTTCAAGAGAAGTATGAAAAAGAAATTATATCAGCAATGATGGAAAAGTTCGGATATAAGAACATAATGGAAGTTCCAAGACTTGAAAAGATAGTAATCAACATGGGTGTTGGTGAAGCTAAAGAAAATCAAAAGGTTTTAGAATCAGCAGTTAATGATTTAACTTTAATATCTGGTCAAAAACCAATCTTAACTAGAGCAAAGAAATCTGTTGCTAACTTTAAGATTAGAGAAAACATGCCTTTAGGATGTAAGGTTACATTAAGAAAAGCTAAAATGTATGAATTTGCAGATAAGTTAATGACAATAGCTCTACCAAGAGTTAGAGACTTCAGAGGCGTTTCAAGCAAAGCTTTTGATGGAAGAGGAAATTATTCTCTAGGAATTAAAGAACAATTAATATTCCCAGAAATTGAATACGACAAAGTCGACAAAGTAAGAGGAATGGATATAATCTTCGTTACAACTGCAAAGACTGACGAAGAAGCAAGAGAATTATTAAGATTCCTTGGAATGCCATTCGCTCAATAATAAGGAGGGAAAACTGTGGCACGTAAAGCTATTATTGAAAAGTGGAATAAAACACCTAAATATAAAACAAGAGCTTATACAAGATGTAGAATATGTGGAAGACCACATGCAGTATTAAAGAAATATGGTATTTGCCGTATTTGCTTTAGAGAACTTGCTTATAAGGGTCAAATACCTGGTTGTAAGAAAGCAAGCTGGTAATTATCGTATATCGAAAGGAGGCACATTAAATGGTTATGACAGATCCTATAGCAGATTTGCTAACTCGTATAAGAAATGCAAATGCTGTGAGACACGAAGTAGTAGAGGTACCTTCTTCAAATGTTAAGAAGGATATTGTAAATATATTATTACAAGAAGGATACATCAAAGAAATAGAAGAATATAACGATGGTGTTGTACCAATGTTAAGAATAACTCTTAAGTATGGTGCAGGAAAAGAAAGAGTTATAACTGGTATAAAGAGAATATCTAAGCCAGGTTTAAGAGTTTATTGTAAGAAGGATGAAACTCCAAAGGTTCTTAATGGACTAGGAATTGCTTTAATATCAACTTCTAAAGGACTTATGGTTGATAGAGAAGCTAGAAAGTTAGGATTAGGTGGAGAAGTAGTTTGTTACGTTTGGTAATACGTAATTAATAAGTTTTAAAATATAATTTAAGTATCGATAAGAATACGGGAGGTGCAAATATGTCTAGAGTAGGTAGATTACCTATAGCTATACCAGCTGGAGTAACTGTAGCTGTATCTGAAGAAAATGTTGTTACAGTTAAAGGACCTAAGGGTGAATTGGTTAAAGCTATGAACAAAGACATGAATATAGCAGTTGAAAACAATGAAATACTTGTTACTAGACCAAGTGATGATAAAGAGCACAGAGCTCTTCATGGATTAACAAGAGCACTAATCAACAATATGGTAATTGGAGTTAGTGAAGGATACCAAAAGACTTTAGAACTAGTTGGAGTTGGTTACAGAGCTCAATTACAAGGAAAGAAGCTTGTAATGAATCTTGGATTTTCACATCCAGTTGAAGTAGAACCATTAGAAGGAATAACTTTTGAAACTCCAGCACCAACAAAGGTTGTAATCAAAGGAATTGATAAAGAAGTTGTTGGAGCACAAGCAGCGGATATAAGAGCTTGGAGAAAACCTGAACCATATAAGGGTAAAGGAATTAAGTTCGAAGGTGAATTCATAAGACGTAAAGAAGGTAAGACTGGTAAGAAATAATAGAAAGGAGTGAGGGCTATGTTCAAGAAGGCTGACAAAAAAGTTAAAAGAGAAAGACGTCACCTTAGAGTTCGTAAGAAAGTTTTCGGTACTCCTGAAAGACCAAGACTTTCAGTATATAGAAGTGAAAAGAATATATATGCACAAATAATTGATGATATAAATGCTGTAACTTTAACTTCTGCATCAAGCTTAGATAAGTCAATAGCTAAAGGTGGAAATAAAGAAGGAGCTAAACTTGTAGGAGAATTAATCGCTAAAAATGCTTTAGAAAAAGGCATAACTGAAGTTGTATTTGACAGAGGTGGATATGTATATCACGGAAGAGTACAACAATTAGCAGAATCAGCTAGAGAAGCAGGATTAAAGTTCTAATAAATAAGGAGGGAAATAAATGAGAGTCGATCCTAGTAAACTAGAAGACCTTAAAGAAAAGGTTGTTTTCATAAACAGAGTTACTAAGGTTGTTAAGGGTGGTAGAAATTTCAGATTCAGCGCACTTGTTGTTGTAGGTGACGAAAACGGACACGTTGGTGTTGGAATGGGAAAATCTATAGAAATACCAGTAGCAATTAAAAAAGGAATAGAAGATGCCAAGAAAAACATGGTAGAAGTTGCGATTGTTGGAACAACTGTTCCTCATGAAATATACGGAACTTTTGGAACTGGTAAGGTTCTTATAATGCCAGCTAAGGAAGGTACTGGAGTTATCGCTGGAGGTCCAGCTAGAACAGTTCTTGAATTAGCAGGATTAAAGGATGTTAGAGCTAAGTCATTAGGTTCAAACAACCCAAGAAACATGGTAAATGCTACAATTAACGGATTAGCAGATTTAAGAACAGCTGAAGAAATAGCTAAGTTAAGAGGAAAATCTGTTGAAGAAATTTTAGGTTAGGAGGTATTTTGCAATGGCAAAATTAAGAATAACTCTAGTAAAGAGCTTAATAGGAAGAAAAAAAGACCATATAACTACTGCAAATACCCTTGGACTTAGAAAAATAGGTAAAACAGTAGAACATGAGGGAACTCCTCAAATACAAGGTATGATTAAGAAAATTGACTACTTATTAAAGGTAGAAGAAATATAATAACGAGGAGGTGCACTAAGTATGAAACTTCATGAATTAAAGCCAGCAGCAGGAAGCAAGAAAGCTCCTAAAAGAGTTGGTAGAGGAACTGGTTCAGGTTTAGGAAGAAACGCTGGAAAAGGTGAAAAGGGTCAAAACGCTAGATCAGGTGGTGGAGTAAGACCTGGTTTTGAAGGAGGCCAAATGCCTTTATACAGAAGACTTCCAAAGAGAGGATTCACAAATATATTTGCTAAGAAAATTGTTAGCATAAATGTTGATAGATTAAATGTATTTGAGAACGGAACTGAAGTAACTCCAGAAGTATTACTTGAAGCAAGAGTAATAAGCAAGGTTATGGATGGCGTTAAAATACTTGGAAATGGAAACATAGAAAAGGCTTTAACAATAAAAGGATGTAAACTTTCAAAATCTGCAGTAGAGAAAATCGAAGCAGCTGGAGGAAAAGTTGAGGTGATTTAATATGCTATCAACCCTACGTAATGCATGGAAAGTACCAGAATTGAGAAAAAAGTTTATATGGACTATATTTTTAGTTGCAATTTTCAGGTTAGGAACTCAGATTCCTCTTCCTGGAATTGATACTTCTTTCTTAAAACAGTTAACTGAATCTGGTAGCTTGTTAGGTTTCTATGACTTAATATCAGGAGGAGCATTTAGTCAGTTTAGTATATTAGCATTAGGTGTAATGCCATATATTAATGCATCAATTATTATGCAGTTATTGACAATCGCTGTTCCTTATTTAGAAGATCTTCAAAAAGAAGGTCAAGAAGGAAGAAAGAAAATACAAAATGCTACACGTTATTTATCATTAGCAATAGCAGTAATTATTGGAATAGGAACATTATTTACTATTGCAAATAATGGTGGAGTATCTGGTCTTGGAAAGTTTGATATGGGAGTTATTGTATTCTCATTAGTTGTAGGTTCAACTTTTTGTATATGGCTAGGTGATCAAATTACTGTAAAGGGATTTGGAAATGGTACATCTATATTAATATTTGTAAATATTGTTTCTAGAGTGCCTCAAACAATAGCTCAATTATATAGTTCTTATAAGGTAGCAGAAACAATCAGCATAGTAGAATTAGTACTATTTATAGTTGGAGTATTAGTTTTACTTTTAGCATGTATATACTTCAGTTTAGCAGAAAGAAAAGTTCCAGTACAATATGCTGGTAAGGCTATGGGAAATAAGATGATGAAGGCTCAATCTTCTCATATTCCATTTAGTATTATAAGTGCAGCAGTAATAGCAATAATATTTGCTATGTCTGTTATGGGATTCCCAGAAGTGCTTGCAAACTTTTTCCCTAAGAATTCAGTTTTGAAGGTGTTAACAACAGGTGAATTTAGTCCATTCAATAGAAGTTCATGGGTATATGTAGTAGTATATGCTATATTAACAGTATTCTTTACTTGGTTCTATAATGAAGTTACATTAAAACCTGAAGAAATGGCTGAAAACTTAAATAAATCAGCAGGCTTTGTTCCGGGAGTTAGACCAGGAGAAGAAACTGAAAAGTATTTTGAAAGAATTTTAGCTAGAATATCTTTTATTGGAGGAGTTTTTGCAGCAATATTAGCAATTATTCCAATATTAATAGATCAATATAGTAATTTTAAAAATATGTCCTTTGGAGCAACAGCATTACTTATTGTTATTGGAGTAGCTCTTGATTTTAATAGAAGACTTGAGTCTCAAATGGTAGTGCGTCATTACGAAGGATTCTTAAAATAGATTATAAGATGGAGATGATGATGCCCGTGAAGATTATACTATTAGGTCCTCCAGGAGCCGGAAAAGGAACACAGGCAAAATCAATTAGTAATAAATATTCTATACCTCATATTTCAACTGGTGATATTTTTAGAAAAAATATTTCTGAAAATACACCTCTTGGAATAGAAGCTAAGAGTTATATGGATAATGGGCAATTAGTTCCTGATGAAGTTACTATTAACATGGTAAAAGATAGACTTCAACAAGAAGATTGCAAACAAGGATATCTATTAGATGGTTTCCCAAGAACTGTAAGTCAAGCGGAAGCACTTCAAGATTTCTTGGATAGCAGAAATGAATCTCTTGATACAGCATTATTAATAGAAGTGCCAAGAGATTTTATTCTTGAAAGAATGACAGGAAGAAGGGTATGTCCATCATGTGGAGCAAGTTATCACATTAAATTTAATCCAGCAGCTAATGGAAAGTGTGAATTATGTGGTTCTGATGTTGTTCAAAGAAAAGATGATACAGAAGAAACAGTAAAAGAAAGACTTGATGTTTATGAAAAACAAACCCAGCCACTAATTGATTTCTATAAAGATAAAAATTTACTTTCAACAGTAGATGGAACTCAGGCAATAAATAAAGTTTTCGAAAGCATTTGCAAAGTATTGGGAAATAAGTAATGATTTTGATAAAAAAAGATTATGAAATTGACCATATGAGAAAGTCTGGAAGAATTTTGGCTGAGACATTACTAGTGGTAGAAGAAAATATAAAACCTGGTATAACTACTTCAGAATTAGACAGGATAGCAGAAGAATTTATAACTAAGCAGGGAGCTAAGCCATCATTTAAGGGATTATATGGTTTTCCTTCTTCACTATGTATATCTGTAAATGAGCAAGTAGTTCATGGAATACCAGGAGCCTATAAATTAAAAGAGGGCGATATAATCAGTGTAGATTGTGGAGTACTTCTAAATGGATTCCATGGAGATGCAGCAAGAACTTTTCCAGTAGGAGAAGTATCACTAGAAGCACAGAGACTGATTGATGTTACAAGAGATTGCTTTTTTGAGGGAGTTAAATTTGCTCAAGTTGGCAATAGATTAACAGATATTTCACATGAAATACAGAAATATGTAGAAGCTTCAGCTTTTTCAGTAGTTAGGGACTATGTTGGGCACGGAATAGGAAGAAGTGTTCACGAAGAGCCGAATGTGCCAAATTTCGGTAGAGCAGGTAAAGGTCCAAAACTTGTAGAGGGTATGGTTTTAGCAATAGAACCTATGGTTAATGTAGGAACTCATAAAGTTAGAACACTCAAGGATGGGTGGACAGTTGTCACTAGAGATGGTAAGCTATCTGCACATTATGAAAATACCGTTGCAATTTTACCAGATGGACCAGAAATATTAACATTAATTAAATAGAAGTGGTGCTTAGTTATAAATTCGCATTAAAAGTATGTGATTTATACTAAGGTAATCATCGAGGTGAATAGTTTGCAAAACAATGACTTGATTGGAAAAATGGTATTGTCTAAGGCTGGAAGAGATAAAAATCATATGTATATAGTAATTGGTTCTTTAAATGATCAATATGTATTCTTATCTAATGGAAATACTAAATGCATAGACAATCCAAAAAAGAAAAAATTAAAGCATTTAGATTTTTATGATGGTATTGATGATGAAATCAAATCAGCTATAATAAATAGAGACAATGATATTGATTTAAAAATAAAAAGATTTCTAAAACTAAAAGGCATTGTTAAGGAGGGTTGATTACCTTATGTCAAAAGATGATGTTATAGAGATGCAAGGTACAGTACTAGAAGCATTACCTAATGCTACATTCCAAGTGGAATTAGAGAGTGGTCATGTTATTTTAGCACATATATCAGGAAAATTAAGAATGAATTTCATAAGAATTTTACCAGGAGATAAAGTAACAGTGGAACTTTCTCCATATGATTTATCAAAAGGTAGAATTACATGGAGAGCAAAATAAAGATAGCAAATGCTATCACTAACTAAAACAAGGAGGGTTAGCTATGAAAGTAAGACCATCAGTTAAGCCTATTTGCGATAAGTGTAAGATAATTAGAAGAAAAGGAAGAGTAATGGTTATCTGCGAAAATCCAAAGCACAAGCAAAAACAAGGCTAATATATTAAAAACAAATAAAAAAATATCATTAATATGCTGAAAAATTATTGACTTTTTTTGAAAAGTCACATATGATTATATAGGCAATAAATTAATAATTAGGTTTTAGGAGCGGCTGAAAGAAGGGGAGAACTCCTTCTTTACCTAAAATTTTATTATATACTTAAATAATATTGAATAACTTTAAAAGTACTTTGATTACCAGGAGGTGCAAAAATTAATGGCAAGAATAGCAGGTATTGACCTACCAAGAGAAAAAAGAGTTGAAATAGGTCTAACATATATATTCGGAATAGGATTAGCTACATCACAAAAGATTTTAGCTGAAACTGGAATAAATCCTGATACAAGAGTTAAAGATTTAACAGAAGATGAAGTTAATGCAATTAGAGATTATATAAAAACTTTAAATGTTGAAGGTGATTTAAGAAGAGAGGTTGCTTTAAACATTAAGAGATTACAAGAAATAGGATGCTACAGAGGAATCAGACATAGAAAAGGTCTTCCAGTTAGAGGTCAAAAGACTAAGACTAATGCAAGAACTAGAAAAGGTCCTAAGAAGACTATAGCAAATAAGAAGAAGTAATAGGAGGATAGAAAATGGCAGCTCAAAAAGTTAAAAAGACTAGAAGAAGAAAAGAAAGAAAAAACGTTGAGCATGGTGCAGCACACATCAAGTCAACTTTCAACAACTCAATAGTTACTTTGACAGATGCAGTAGGAAATGCTTTATCTTGGTCAAGTGCAGGAGCTCTAGGATTTAGAGGATCAAGAAAAAGTACTCCATTTGCAGCTCAAATGGCAGCTGAAACAGCAGCTAAGGTAGCTATGGAACACGGATTAAAGAGTATAGAAGTATATGTAAAGGGTCCAGGTGCTGGTAGAGAAGCAGCAATAAGATCTTTACAAGCAGCAGGATTAGAAGTAACTTTAATAAAAGATGTTACTCCAATTCCACACAATGGATGTAGACCACCAAAGAGAAGAAGAGTTTAGTAATAATCATAATAGGAGGTGTAATTAATGGCAAGATATACTGGAGCTACATGTAGATTATGTAGAAGAGAAGGTATGAAGTTATTCCTTAAAGGGGATAGATGTTATACAGGTAAATGTGCTTTTGATAGAAGAAGTTATGCACCAGGACAACATGGAGCAAACAAGAAAAAGATATCAGGTTATGGTGTTCAATTAAGAGAAAAGCAAAAAGCTAAGAGAATATATGGAGTATTAGAAAGTCAATTCAGAAGTTATTATGAAAAGGCTGAAAATATGAAAGGTATTACTGGTGAAAATTTACTTAAATTATTAGAAATGAGACTTGATAATGTTGTATTTAAGTTAGGATACGGAGCATCAAGAAATGAGGCTAGACAATTAGTTACTCACGGACATTTCTTAGTAAATGGTAAAAAAGTTGATATTGCTTCTTACAAGGTTTCTGTAAATGATGTTATATCAGTTTCAGAAAAGAGCAGAGGAAGCGAAAAATTCAAGACATTTGCAGAAAATCCTAAGGCTTTACCAAAGTGGTTAGAAGCAAATGTGGAAAACTACGAAGGCAAAGTAGTTGCTGAACCAACAAGAGAAGATATTGATGTACCAGTTAATGAAACTCTTATCGTTGAGTTATACAGCAAGTAATATATTAGTATTTGTTTAGGGTATCAATTGGTATTGAGCAAATACAGAATCAGTTGCCCTCAAAATAAGGTTGCCATTTAAATAACAAGGAGGGTTTGTATGTTAGAAATTGAAAAGCCAATAATCGAGTGTGTAGAAACAAATGAAGATGGTACTTACGGTAAGTATGTAGTTGAACCACTTGAAAGAGGATATGGAATTACTTTAGGTAATGCTCTTAGAAGAATTTTATTATCATCTTTACCAGGTGCTGCTACAACATCAGTAAAAATAGATGGAGTACTTCATGAATTCTCTACTGTTCCAGGAGTTAAAGAAGATGTTACTGAGTTAATTCTTAATGTAAAAGCTTTAGCTTTAAGAATGGAAGGTGAAGGTCCAAGAACTATATATATAGATGCTAAAGGGCCAGGAGTTGTTACAGGAGCTGATATAAAGACTGATGGCGATGTAGAAGTTGTTAATAAGGATTTACATATTGCAACTTTAGATGAAAACGGAAGACTTTATATGGAACTTACAGTTAACAAAGGAAGAGGATATGTTACTCAAAATAAGAATAAGAGTGATGAATTACCAATTTCTGCAATAGCTGTCGACTCAATATACACACCAGTTAAGAGAGTCAATTTTACAGTTGAAAATACAAGAGTAGGCCAAATTACTGACTATGATAAGTTAACTTTAGAAATTTGGACTGATGGAACTATAAAAATTGATGAAGCAATAAGCTTATCAGCAAAAATTCTTATAGAACATTTTAAATTATTTATGTCATTAACTGATAATACTAATGACGTAGAAATTATGATAGAAAAAGAAGAAGACAAAAAAGAAAAAGTACTAGAGATGACAGTAGAAGAACTTGATTTATCAGTTAGATCTTATAACTGTTTAAAGAGAGCTGGTATAAATACAGTTCAAGAGTTAGCAACAAGATCAATGGATGATATGATGAAAGTTAGAAATCTAGGAAAGAAGTCTTTAGAAGAAGTTGAAAGAAAACTTAAAGAATTAGGTTTAAGTTTGAAACTAAATGATGAGTAAGGAGGTAAATCCATGGCAGGTTATCGTAAGTTAGGTCTTCCTACTGACCAAAGAAAAGCTATGTTAAGAGGACTTGTTACAAGTTTCTTAAAATATGGTAAAATTGAAACAACTGAAACTAGAGCTAAGGAAACAAGAAGCCTTGCAGAAAAGATGATTACTCTTGCAAAGAGAGGAGATCTTCATGCTAGAAGACAAGTTTTAGCATTTGTTCAAGAAGAAGCAGTAGTTAAAAACCTTTTTGATAATGTAGCTCCACAATATGCTGAAAGAAACGGTGGATACACAAGAATGTATAAGAAGGGCCCAAGAAGAGGGGACGGAGCTGAAATGGTTATACTAGAATTAGTATAATTTGTAGGGGATTAAGTTTTGAGCTTAGTCCCTATTTTTTTAATTTGAAAATTTAATATTTTAAATCTCTCTCTGTGTATTATAGAAAAGAATTAAAAAGAAATTTACTCTAAAAGATAAAAAATTAATATAACTTTAAAAAATTCTTCTGTATAATATATAGAAAGTTCTTATTTAAATAGTTGGAGGATGACTTTATGAAAATGGTGGATATACAAGATCTAACTTTTAAATATACATCTGCTGAGGATGGCTTGGAGAAATTTGCTGTTAATGGTGTAAGTTTAGAAGTTGAAAAAGGAGAATTTCTGGTTGTTTTAGGGCATAATGGTTCAGGAAAATCAACAATAGCAAAGCATATAAATGCACTTTTACTGCCTACCACAGGAAAAGTAATTGTTGCAGGAATGGATACTTCTGATCCTAAAAATTTATGGAATATTAGAAGTAAAGCAGGAATGGTTTTTCAAAATCCAGATAATCAATTAGTTGCAACTATTGTTGAAGAAGATGTAGCTTTTGGACCAGAAAATTTAGGGGTAGAACCTAGTGAAATAAGAAAAAGAGTTGATGATAGCTTAGAAAGAGTTGGAATGAGCGAATATAAAAGACATGCGCCTCATTTACTTTCAGGAGGACAAAAGCAAAGGATTGCAATTGCTGGAGTTTTAGCTATGAAACCTGATTGTATAGTTTTTGATGAACCAACAGCTATGTTAGACCCTAGTGGAAGAAAAGAAGTTTTAAAAACAATAAAAGAATTAAATAAGGAATATGGAATAACAATAATATTAATAACTCATTATATGGACGAAGCAGCACAAGCAGATAGAATTATTGTTATTGATTCTGGAAAGGCTATAATGGAAGGAACTCCTAGAAAGGTGTTTTCACAAGTTGAAAAAATGAAAGAAATAGGATTAGATGTACCTCAAGTAACAGAATTAGCTTATGAACTTAAAAAATCAGGAATGGATATTGGTACAGAAATATTAAATGTGGATGAGATGGTGGATGCGTTATGTCAATTAAAATAGAAAATTTAACACATATATATAGTCCAAATGGACCATTTGAAAAGAAAGCTTTAGATAATGTTAATATTGAAATTAATGATGGTGATTTTGTGGCAATTATTGGGCATACAGGTTCAGGTAAATCCACTCTTATTCAACATATGAATGGATTAGAAAAAGCAACTAGTGGGAAAATATTCATAGATGATATTGACATTACAACAAAAGATGTGAAATTAACAGATATAAGAAAAAAGGTTGGGTTAGTGTTTCAGTATTCTGAATATCAATTATTTGAGGAGACAATAGAAAGGGATATAGCTTTTGGACCAACTAATTTAAAACTTAATGAAGAGGAAATTAAAAATAGAGTAAAAAAAGCCATGGAGATGGTTGGGCTTGATTATGAAACATATAAGGATAAGTCACCTTTTGATTTAAGTGGAGGACAAAAAAGAAGAGTTGCTATAGCTGGAGTAATAGCTATGGAACCAAAGGTTTTAATTTTAGATGAACCCACAGCAGGTTTAGATCCTAAAGGAAGAGATGATATATTAGGACAAATAAGACAACTTCATGATAAATATGGTATGACAATAGTTCTTGTTAGTCATAGCATGGAAGATGTAGCTAAACTTGCAGAGAAAGTAATAGTGATGAATAAAGGAAAAGTTGTATTAACAGGAACTCCTAAAGAAGTTTTTAAAGAAGTAGATATTCTTGAGGAAATAGGGTTAGGAGTGCCACAGGTTACATATTTAATGAAGGAATTGATTAAAAAAGGATTTGATGTTTCTGATGAAGCTTATACTATAGAACAAGCTAAAGAAGAAATATTAAAATTTTTTAAATCAGCAAATAGGGGGAAGATATGTTAAAGGATATTACTATAGGACAATATATACCAGGGGAATCTTTTGTACATAAATTAGATCCTAGAACAAAAATAATAATTGCAATGATGTTTATTGTAACACTATTTATAATGAACAAGTTTGTAGGATATATTTTTGTTGTTGCATTTTTAGCAGCTATAATAATTAATTCAAAAGTGTCATTAAGTTTTATATTTAAAGGATTAAAACCTATTTTTATATTGATTATTATAACAGCAATTTTAAATATATTAATGACAACAGGAACTCCTGAAACTTTAATTTTTAAATGGAAATTTATTAAGGTATATACTGAAGGATTAAGATTAGCTGGATTTATGGCATTAAGACTTATATTTTTAATTGTTGGAACATCTTTATTAACATTAACAACATCACCTATAGAATTAACAGATGGAATAGAAAGACTTTTAAGACCAATAGGAAAATCTTTAGCACATGAATTAGCTATGATGATGACTATAGCCTTAAGATTTATTCCAACTTTAACTGAAGAAACTGATAAAATAATGAAAGCACAAAAAGCAAGAGGTGCTGATTTTGAAACAGGTAGTTTAATTCAAAAGGCAAAAAGTTTAGTTCCTTTATTAGTTCCACTATTTATAAGTTCCTTTAGAAGAGCAGATGAACTTGCAATGGCTATGGAATCTAGATGTTATAGAGGTGGAGAAGGAAGAACAAGAATGAAAGAATTACATTTTTCATCAAAGGATTCAATTGCTTTTATAATATTTGGTTTATTATTTATATCAAGCTTTGTAGTGAGATTTGCTTAGAACATGAGGTAAGTTATGAGAAATGTTAAATTAACAATAGAATATGATGGAACTAACTATTGTGGATGGCAAAAGCAAAATAATGAAAAAACAATACAAGAAGAGATTGAAAAAGCTATATATAAAGCTGTCGGAGAGATTGTAGAGGTTATAGGAAGCTCTAGAACTGATGCTGGAGTACATGCAAGAAAAATGGTAGCAAATTTTAAAACAAATGCTACCATTCCTTTTGATAAGTTTAAATATGCAATTAATGATAAACTTCCAGATGATATAGCAATAATAGAGTCAGAGGAAGTTAGTGAAGATTTTCATGCAAGATATGATAGCAAGGGAAAAACTTATTGTTATAGTATAATTAATAGACAACAAAAACCAGCTATAGGGCGCAATTATGTATATCATTTTAAGTGGGATTTAGATATTGAAAAGATGAGAGAGGCTTGTAAGTACTTTATAGGAAAACATGATTTTAAAGCATTTAGGTCACTAGGAAGTTCTGTTAAAACTACAGAAAGAACCATTAAAGAGTTATATATAGAATCTGAAGGAGAAAAAATAAATATATTTATTACTGCAGATGGATTTTTATATAATATGGTAAGAATAATAGTTGGAACACTACTTAAAGTAGGAAGAGGAAAGATTCCTATAGAGGATATAGAAAAAATTATCCTTTTAGGAGATAGAAAGAAGGCAGGACCTTGCGTTCCAGCCCAAGGGTTAATTTTAGAAAAAGTTTATTATTAATTTAAATAAAATTGTTGACACGCCCGTAAGCGTGTATTATAATAAATTTGTTTGTTAGAAAAGTTTATGTATAAGAGGCTTGTTAATAGTGAGTCTTAACATAAAGAAATACTTATTTAAAGTATATAATAAAAAAGTAAGAATTATAGGAGGTAAACAGATGAAATCATACATCGCAAAGCCACAAGAAGTAGAAAGAAAATGGTATGTTGTAGATGCTGCTGGTAAGCCACTAGGAAGAGTAGCTAGCCAAGTTGCTTCAATATTAAGAGGAAAGAATAAACCAACATTTACACCAAATGTTGACTGCGGAGATTTCGTAATAGTTATTAATGCAGAAAAGGTTGTTTTAACTGGTAAAAAGTTAGATCAAAAATTCATGAGAAAACACAGCTTATATCCAGGTGGATTAAAGGAAACTCCTTATAGAGAAGTTTTAGAAAAGAAACCTGAATTTGCATTTGAAGAAGCAGTAAGAAGAATGCTTCCAAAGGGTGTTTTAGGAAGACAAATGTTAAAGAAATTAAAGGTTGTTAGAGGCGAAGAACATAATCATGAAGCTCAAAAACCAGAAGTACTTGAATTAAAGTACTAATTTTCGCTAGAGAGGAGGAATAAATAAATGGCAAAAGTTCAATATATGGGTACTGGAAGAAGAAAGAAATCAATCGCAAGAGTAAGACTTGTACCAGGAAACGGAAATGTTACAATAAATAAGAGAGACATCCAAGACTACTTTGGATTAGAAACTTTAAGAATGATTGTTAATCAACCATTAGTTTTAACTGCTACTAAGGATAAGTTTGATGTATTAGTTAATGTACATGGTGGTGGATTCACAGGTCAAGCTGGAGCTATAAGACATGGAATCACTAGAGCTTTAATAAAGGCTGATGAAGCATTAAAGCCAGAATTAAAGAAAGCAGGATTTGTTACTAGAGATCCAAGAATGAAGGAAAGAAAGAAATACGGTCTTAAGAAGGCTAGAAAGTCTCCACAATTCTCAAAGAGATAGTATTTACTATTTTATATTCTCACAAACCTTTGTGTTTGTGGGAATTTTTTTTATATGAAATTATATAAAATTTATTAATTTTTTGTTTATAGCCACTTTATTTTTTTAGTACTTAAAAATTTTATTTATTATGTTTAAATATTAAATCTATGTTAAAAATATTAATAATACATTAAAAATATTAACAATAGTTTATAAATCAAGTAAACTAAAAGAGAACAAAATATTTATATTGGAGGAGAAATGATATGGAATCGATAATGATTGTCATAACATTACTTGGTGGTCTAGGTTTATTTGTATATGGAATGAAACTTATGGGAGATGGCCTAGAAAATGCAGCAGGAGATGGATTAAAGAAAATACTTGAAAAGGTAACAAGTAATCCAATTACAGCAGTTTTAATAGGAGCAGCTGTAACAGCAGTAATACAAAGTAGTAGTGCTACTACAGTAATGGTTGTAGGATTTGTTAATGCTGGTTTAATGAATTTAACTCAAGCAGTAGGAATAATAATGGGTGCTAACATAGGAACAACAATTACAGCTCAGTTAGTAGCATTCAAATTAGATGAAATTGCTCCACTTTTTGTTTTTATAGGTGCAGCAATAGTTATGTTCGCAAAAGGCAAGAAGAGAAAAGAAATAGGAAATATTATACTTGGTTTTGGTATATTATTTACTGGAATGGGCATAATGAGTTCTTCAATGGAACCTCTTACTAACTCAGAAGTTTTTAAAGAAGTATTAGTTACAATAGGTGATAATTGGCCAATTGGTATTTTAGCAGGAGCTGTAATAACAGCAGTTCTTCAAAGTTCATCAGCTACTACTGGTATTTTAGTTGGACTTGCAACAGCTGGAGCCATAGACATAAAAATAGCATTACCAATTGTTTTTGGATGTAATATAGGAACTTGTGTAACAGCAATATTATCAAGTGTAGGAGCTAATAAAACCGCTCACAAGGCAGCAGCAATGCATTTAATATTTAATATTTTAGGAACAATTATATTTATACCATTTTTAGGAATACTAGGAGATTTTGTTTATAAATTAAGTCCTAATGATGTGCAAAGACAAATAGCAAATGCACATACTGTATTTAATATAGTTAATACAATGATTATGCTTCCTTTTAGTAAATATTTAATTATTATAGTAAATAAAATAATCCCAGGTGATGATGAAGAAGAAAAGATGGGAGTAAAATACATAGATGATAGATTACTTGAAACTCCAGTAATTGCAGAGGCTCAAGTAATAAAAGAAACAGTAAGAATGGCAAATAAATCTAAAAAAGCTCTTGAATTGTCAATGAAAGCCTTTATGGAAGGTGATGAAGCAATCATAAAAAAAGCTTATGATAATGAAGATTTAATAAATTTATTAGAAGAAGAAATAACTAAATTCTTAGTAAAATTGTCAAAAAGAGATATAGCTGAAAATGAAAAGACAATTCTTGCATCAACTTTTCATGTAATAACTGATATTGAAAGAATAGGGGACCATGCAAAAAACATAGTAGAATTAGCTACAGAAAAAATGGAAAAGAATTTAAAGTATACTGATGATGCTATAAAAGAATTAAATGAAATTTATAATTACACAGCTAAGGCATTAGATATTGCTATAAGTAGTTATGAAAATAAAGACCCAGAAAAAGCAAAGACAATAGAGGAAGTAGAGGCAAGTATTGATTCTGCACAAGAAAGATTTAGAACAGAACATATTAAAAGATTGTATGAAGATAGATGTACAGCCTATACAGGTGCTATATTCTTAGATTTAATAAGTAACTTTGAAAGAATAGGAGACCATTCAACTAATATTGCTCAAAGTGTTATAGATAACTATTAAGATAGTAAAGACTGCGAAAAATCGTGGTCTTTATTTTAATGTTAAAAAGTCATATCAATTTCTAGTACATGAATAACAAGCTAAGTTTAATAGCTGAAATAAATTTAAAAATTTTATTTCTTTTCGAATAAAAAATTATAAAAGGGTTAATAATATTTATATAAAGCATTACGGAGGCATGCATATGAGGTTAAAAAAATATTATATTACTCTTATTATGATTATATTAGCAATTGTAAGCATTCCTATAAATATTTCTGCTAAAAATACTAATACAAAAAAAGATAAAAAAGAAGAGATAAAGGGAATAATATTAATTGATCCAGGTCATGGAGGAATAGATGGAGGAGCTAAATCTTCTAATGGAACAATTGAAAAAGATATAAATTTACAAATAAGCAATAGACTAAAAGAAAAACTAGAAACAGAAGGGTATAAAGTGTATTTAACTAGAGAAGATGATAAAGAATTATCCACTAGAAAAGTTGAAGATTTAGATAGTCGTTGTAAAATGAAAAAAGAGGTTAATTGTGATATTTTTATATCAATACATCAAAATAAATTTACAAATCCAAGATGTTATGGAGCACAAGTATGGTATGCAGATAATGAAAAAAGTACAAAATTAGGTGAATTAATACAAGTAGGATTAAAAGAAAAAGTTCAAGATGGAAATACAAGACTTGCAAAAAATGCAAAAAATCAATATAGAATTTTAAGAGATGGTTATGATGGTGCTTCAGTAATAGTTGAATGTGGTTTTATTTCAAATTCTGAAGAAGAGGAGAGATTAAAAACAGAAGAACATCAAAATCAGATTGTAGATGGAATTACAGAAGGCATAAAAAATTATTTTAAATAAAAAACTACTCCACCTTACTTGTATATAAAATTAAAAATTACTTGTAAACTATACAAAAAAGAAATACACTATTATTAGATTATGGAGGTGGAGAGTTTGAGAGAAATTAATGTTAAAGAGATAGAAAACGCTGTTAGAAATTTGAGTATAGAAGCTAACTATTATGTTGGTGAAGATATAAAGGATGCTTTAATTGAGTTTAAGAAAAATGAACCATTTAAAATTGCAGAAGAAGTTCTTGATAAAATTATTTTAAATGATGAAATAGCTTGCAAAGAACAAATGCCTATGTGTCAAGATACAGGTATGGCTTGTGTCTTTTTAGAAATTGGACAAGATGTTCATTTTGTTGGAGGACTATTAGAGGATGCTATTAATGAAGGTGTAAGAAGAGGTTATGAAGAAGGATATTTAAGAAAATCTGTAGTTAAAGACCCTATTGATAGAGTAAATACAAAAGATAATACACCAGCAATAATATATTATGATATAGTTCCTGGTGATAAGGTTAAAATTACTTTAGCACCTAAAGGCTTTGGTTCTGAAAATATGAGTAGAATAGGAATGCTTAAACCAGCAGATGGATTAGAAGGAGTTAAAAAGTTTATAATAGACACAGTAGAACAAGCAGGGCCAAATCCATGTCCTCCTATGGTTATTGGAGTTGGTATAGGTGGCACTTTTGATAAGGCTGCATATTTAGCTAAAAAAGCTTTACTTAGACCTATAAATGTTAGAAATTCAAATGAGTTTTATAAGAATTTAGAAGAAGAATTATTAGAAAAAATAAATAAACTTGGTATAGGGCCACAAGGCTTTGGAGGAAGAACTACTGCATTGGGATTAAATATAGAAACTTATCCAACACATATAGCAGGTCTTCCAGTAGCAGTAAATATAAATTGTCATGCTACAAGACATAAAGATATAACTTTATAGGAGGAATTTTGTTATGGAAATTAAGCTTACAACACCACTAACAGAAGAGAAAACTAAGAATTTAAAAGCTGGAGATAGTGTTTTATTATCTGGTGTTTTATATACAGGAAGAGATGCAGCTCATAAAAGACTTATAGATTTATTAGACCAAGGAAAAGAATTACCTATAAACGTAAAGGATGAAGTAATATATTATGTTGGTCCAAGCCCAGCTAAGCCAGGAATGGTAATAGGTTCTGCAGGTCCTACAACTAGTTACAGAATGGACCCATATGCACCAAGATTATTAGATTTAGGATTAAAAGGAATGATTGGAAAAGGTGCAAGAAATCAAGAAGTAATTGATGCTATTGTAAGAAATAAAGCTGTTTACTTTGGAGCCATTGGAGGAGCTGCTGCACTTATTGGAAAAAGTATAGTTAGTTCAAAAATAATAGCATATGAAGATTTAGGTGCAGAAGCTATAAGAAAAATAGAAGTAAAAGATATGCCCTTAGTTGTTATTATAGATAGTGAAGGAACAAATCTTTATGAAACTGGAAAGAAAGAATATCTAAATTCTCAAAAGTAAGTATATTTTAAGTGAAATGATGGAGCTGTGGTATTAAAAATTTTTATGCCACAGCTTTAGTTTTAATATAAAAAATTATTTAAGAAATATTCTAAGGTTTTTGATATAATTTTTTGCAAATATAATGTAACTTGAAAAAGTCATTTAACTTTAGCATAATAAATAATAGAAGAGGTGAAAGTTATGAAGAAAAAATCTAGAATTGAATTACCAGGTAATTTAAGAGCAAAGAAAATAATATTAATTTTACTTGTAATATTAGTAATCCTTATATTAATAATTAATGGCATGGAAAATAGAAAAGATGAATCAAATTTATCAAATAAATCTAATTCACAAATAATAAAATCTCAAGAAAGTAGTGATACAGAAACTAATAAAGAAGAAAGTAATACAATAGAAGAATCTTTATATGAGGAAGCAAGAAATTTATTTTTTAATGAAAGAAATTATGAAAAAACTATAGAAAAAGCTAATGAAATAGTAAATCAGTTTCCAGAAAGTTATAAAGCTTATAATATAAGAGGGATAGCTAAGGCATATAATGGTGATTTTCATGAGGGAATGAAAGATATAGATAAAGCTTTAGATTTAAATTCAGAATTTGGATATGCAAGGTTTAATAAAGCTTTAAATTATGAGCTTTATGGAGAATATGATAATGCTTTGACATGGTATGATAAAGCTTTAGAAGTTGAAGATTATGTTTGGAGCTATTATGGAAAGGCTTCTATTTATGGTAGAAGAGGAGATGTGGAAAATACAATTAAATATTTAAAAATAGCAATATCAATGGATAGTTCTGTGAAAGATGAAGCAAAAACAGAATCAGATTTTGATAATGTAAGGAATTCTAAAGAATTTCAAGATTTAATAAATAACTAAGGAGTGAACTTATTATGTTTAATGTTTTAGTAGTAGATGATGAAAAAGAAATAAGAGATGCTATAGAAATATATTTAAGAGGAGAAAACTTAAATATAATAAAAGCTGGAGATGGAGTTGAAGCACTAGAATTATTAGAAAGTAATAATATACATTTGATAATTTTAGATGTAATGATGCCAAAACTTGATGGAATAAAAACATGTCTTGAAATAAGAAAAAATAGAAACATTCCTATAATAATGCTATCAGCAAAGGGAGAAGATTCTGATAAAATATTAGGACTAAATGTTGGTGCAGATGATTATATGACAAAGCCATTTAACAATATGGAGCTTGTTGCAAGAGTAAAATCTCAATTAAGAAGATATGATAAACCTCTTAATATAGGTGGAGATGGAATAATAAAGGTTAGAGATTTAGTTATAGATGAAGTGGCTAAAAAGGTAATTGTAAGAGGTGTTGATGTAAAAGCTACAGCAACAGAATATAAGATTTTACATTTACTTGCATCTAATTTAGGAAAAACTTTTTCTATAAAAGAAATATATGAAAAGGTATGGGAAGAAAATTTTTATAAAAGTGAGAACACAGTAACTGTACACATAAGAAGAATAAGAGAAAAAATAGAAATAAATACTAAAGAGCCAGAATATATCAAGGTGGTGTGGGGTATTGGCTACAAAATTGAAAAATAGCATAAAAAAATACTTTACAGAAGTTTGGTTTATAGAAATTATAATTGTTTTATTGATTGGTGGATATTTTTTTAATGAACTATATAATAGTCAAAAATCAACTTCATACTTAGTTAATTTAATAAAAGAAGTGAAAAATCCAGAAAAGGTATATAAAGAAAAATTAAAAGATGAGGCTACCCTTACAAGTGCAATTATATATGACAAAACTAATTCTTTAAAAAAGATTTATTATGGAACTGATAAAGAAAAACAAGAAATAGAATCATATTTTAAGTATAATCCTAACACTATGAATACTACAATTACAAATAAATCTGAAAGATTTATAACTATTCCTAAAAATATATATTTTATTATTAGAGATAAAAGAACAAATGAGATAATATCAAATGATATATATTTATCAAAAAATAAATATACTAAAGATGAAATTATTCAATATATAAATAATAAATATGAAGGAAAAGGTATATATATTTTTTATAATAATAGCACAAATTTTAATGAAGTAGTTTCAAAAGATAAACTAATAGAAACAGATGATGTTATAAGTTATTATGAAGAATATTATTATACAGATTCAAGTAGATACAATAATTTAAATGATGTAAAAATTTTAAAAGTTATAATTTTTATTGGCATTATTGGAATGTTATTAATGCTAAAAATTCTTATGGTATTAATTTTTAATGGCAAGAAGGTTAATACAAAATTCATGAAAAATATTAAATATATAGTAAACAATGCATTAAAGTATAGAGAAACTAAAAAGATTATTATAACAACTATAATAGGCTTAGTGATATTTTATATTTTCTATTTGTATTTAATAGCAGAAGGTGGACGTGAAAAGAATATATTAGTAAACTTTTTTACTATGTATCCTTTTAAAGGAAGTTTACTATTAATATTTTGTCCTCTTATAGTACTTTTTTATTATGTAAAGAAAATAATAGAAGTAAAAAAAGTAACAGAGGCTTTAGAGTGTATAAATCATGGAAATTTAGAATGTGAATTACCAAAGGGTGAATCAAAGGAAATAATTGAACTAGTAGAAAATATAAAAGAATTAAAAATAGGATATGAATTAGCTGTTGAAGATACACTAAAAAATGAAAGAATAAAAACAGAATTAATATCAAATGTTTCCCATGATTTAAGAACTCCCCTTACATCAATAATTAATTATGTAAATATACTTCAACAAAATAATATAACTGAAGAGGAAGAAAAAGAATATCTTTCTATATTAGAAAAAAAATCTAAAAAATTAAAGGTATTAATAGATGACCTTTTTGAAATGTC
This sequence comes from uncultured Clostridium sp., assembly GCA_900539375.1. Taxonomy (GTDB): domain Bacteria; phylum Bacillota; class Clostridia; order Clostridiales; family Clostridiaceae; genus Clostridium. The sequence goes on from UQBY01000019.1 coordinate 43,592, forward strand.
AAAAATCAATAGTGGAAAGATGAAATTAAATAAAGAAAATATAGATATAATGTCATTAATACATCAAGCTATAGGAGAATATTCATTTTTATATGAAGATAAAGGTATTGAATTTAAAGTAGAAAGCAATTGTGAAGAAATAATAATGGAGTTAGATGGAAAAATGATTTCCCGTGCTATTGAAAATATAGTAATTAACTCATTAAAATATTCACTAGAAAAAACTAGAGTTTATGTTCAGGTAGAGAAAACAGAAAAAGAAGTAAAAATAGCCTTTAAAAATATAGCAAATTATGATATGGACTTTGATGATAATGAAATATTTGAAAGATTTGTAAGAGCAGATAAATCTAGAAATTCCAATATAGAGGGTTCAGGATTAGGTCTTGCAATAACAAAAAGCATAATTGAACTTCATGAAGGAAGTGTTAATGTTCAACGTGAAGGAGATATGTTTAAGATATTTATAATACTTCCTATATAAAAGCGTATATAATTTGTAGTTTATTGTGAAAAGTCATAAAAAAATGTACAAATTTTAGTTCAAAATAACTAAAATATATTAACATTTTGATATATGTATGATAAAATTAAAATAGTGTAAGTATTAAAAGAGCTTTGAAAGAAAAAATTGACAGAAAAACAATATTCTATAAATAATTTAGGAGGAAAAAGTATGAAAAAGGGAATAGCAGCATCAAAAGGCTATGCAATAGGAAAAGTTTTTTTACAAGTTAATGAGGAAATAGTTATAACAGATGAAAAAATTTCTGATATAGAAGGAGAAAAAGCAAAATTACAAAAGGCACTTGATGATTCAAGAGCTCAATTAGAAAAAATAAAAGAAAAAGCATTAACAGAAATGGGAGAAGAAAAAGCTCAAGTTTTTGAAGCACATATAACATTATTAGATGACCCAGAATTTACTGGTGCAATGCAAATGGAAATAGAATCTAACAGCACAAACTCAATGAAAGCGGTTCAGTCTGTTACAGATATGTTTGTATCAATTTTTGATGCAATGGAAGATGCTTATATGAGAGAAAGAGCAGCAGATATAAAAGATGTTTCAAAGAGAATAATTTCAAATTTAGCAGGTAAAGGTGGAGATGCTTTTGCTATAACAGAAGAAAATACAATAGTTGTAGCACATGATTTAACACCATCAGATACAGCTCAATTAGATAGAAGCAAAGTTGTTGGATTTATAACAGATATTGGAGGAAGAACTTCTCATGCTGCTATTATGGCTAGAACATTAGAAATTCCTGCAGTATTAGGACTTGGAGATATAACTACTTCTGTTAAAACTGGAGATAAGGTAATTGTTGATGGTATAACTGGAGATGTAATAATAAACCCTTCAGAAGAAGTAATTGCAGAATACACTGAAAAGAAAGAAAAATTCCAAGCTGAACAAGAAGAATTAAAGAAATTAATAGATGTAAAAACTACTACTAAATCTGGTAGAAGAATAGAAGTTTGTGGAAACATAGGTAAGCCAGAAGATGTTCTTGGTGTTATAGCAAATGGTGGAGATGGTGTAGGATTATTTAGAACAGAATTCTTATACATGGATAGAGAAAGTGCTCCAACTGAAGAAGAACAATTTGAAAGCTATAAATTTGTTTTAGAAAAGATGGAAGGAAAGCAAGTTGTTATAAGAACTCTTGATATTGGTGGAGACAAGACTCTTCCTTATTTACCATTACCTCAAGAAATGAATCCATTCTTAGGATATAGAGCAATAAGACTTTGCTTAGATAAAAAAGAAATATTTAAAGTACAATTAAGAGCATTACTTAGAGCATCTGTATTTGGTAAGCTTTGTGTTATGTTCCCAATGATTTCAGGAATACAAGAATTCCGTCAAGCTAAAGAAGTTGTTGAGGAATGTAAGGCAGAACTTAGAACAGAAGGAAAAGAATACTCAGACAATATCCAATGGGGTATAATGGTTGAAATCCCAGCAGCTGCAGTTATGGCTGATGAATTAGCTAAGGAAGTAGATTTCTTCTCAATAGGAACAAATGATTTAATTCAATACACATTAGCAGCAGATAGAATGAGTGAAAAAGTATCATACCTTTACAACCCAATGCATCCTGCAGTATTAAGATTAATAAAAATGACTATAGATGGTGCACATTCTCAAGGTAAATGGGTTGGAATGTGTGGTGAAATGGCTGGAGACGAAACAGCTATTCCAACATTAGTTGAATATGGATTAGATGAGTTCTCAATGAGTGCTACATCAATTCTTCCAGCTAAAAAGATAATGTTAGAACAAGAATAGAATAATTTTTATAAAATTAGGGGCTATTTTATAGCTCCTTTTTTTTAATAAAAATTTTTACATTATACACATATTATTATTTGGTTTTGGAAAAAGTAACAAATATAAAATATTAAAAAGGAAGTGTTATATTGGTTACTATTCTAGAAAATGTCCATGTATATGCACCAGAAGATAAAGGAATAAAAAATGTATTAATTTTAGGAGATAAATTTGAAGGATTATATGATAATTTAGATTTAAATTCAGATACCATTAAGATAAATAAAATAAATTGTGAAGGAAAGCTTATGTTTCCAGGATTTATTGATAATCATGTACATATATTAGGTGGTGGTGGAGAAGGGGGATTTAATACAAGAACACCAGAAATAAAGTTTACTGACTTAATTAAAGCTGGAATAACTTCTGTTGTTGGATGTATTGGAACAGATGATGTGTGCAGAAATATAAAAACATTAATAGCAAAGGTAAAAGAATTAGAGCTAAATGGCATATCAGCATATTGTTATACAGGTTCTTATAGTGTTCCTGTAAAAACAGCTACAAGTAGCATAAAAGAGGACTTAATGTTATTAAATAATGTAATAGGTGTTGGTGAAATAGCACTATCTGACCATAGAAGCTCACAACCTACTTATGAATCCTTTGTTAATTTAGTATCTCAAGGAAGGGTAGGAGGACTTTTATCTGGAAAGTCTGGAGTTGTTAATGTTCATATTGGTGGTGGTGCAAGAAGAATGGATATGTTATTTTCACTTATAAAAAATACAGAAATTCCACCAACACAGCTTTTACCAACTCATGTAAATAGAACAGAAAATTTATTTAATATGGGAGTTGAGTATATTAAAGAAGGTGGATATGTTGATTTTACAACAAGTAGTGATGAAGAATTTTTAGAAGAAGGAGAATTAACAGCAAGTGAAGCTTTAAAAAAAATAGTAGATATGAATTTACCTATAAGTCATGTTACATTTTCTTCTGATGGAAATGGAAGTATGCCTAATTTTAATGAAAAAAGAGAGCTTATAGGATTAAAGATTTGTAATGTTAATTCATTATATAAAGAGGTTAAAAAAGCAATTTTAAATAAAAAAATACCTATAGAAATAGCTTTAAGCACAATAACTTCAAATGTAGCAAAAATTTTAAAACTAGAAGATAAAGGAGAAATAAAAGCTGGAAAAACAGCTGATTTTGTTATTGTTAATAAAGAAAGTTTTGATATAGAAGATGTTTATGCAAAAGGAGTGCAAGTTGTTAAAAATAAAATTCCTATTAAAAAAGGAATGTTTGAATAAGTTAAGAGAAGAGGGCATAAAAGCCCTCTAAATTAGTTTTTGAAAAAAACATGATTTCCAATTGTTTTCACATCAGTTTTTTCTGTAGATTTCATCCAAGAACAAGTAGATATTTTTGGGTTATAAAAAAATATAGCATTGTTTGTTGGGTCTACACCTTTTATTGCTTCATAAACAGCATTATAACAATCTTCATCTGGATTAGCTATAATTTCATTGTCTTTTACACAAGAAAAAGCATTTTTTTGAAAAATCACTTCTTTAATGCTGTTTGGGAATTCAGGGTTTATAACTCTGTTTAAAACCACAGAGGCAACAGCTACTTTTCCTTCAAAAGGTTCACCACGACTTTCTGCATATACTAATTTTGCCATAAGGTCTATGTCAGATTGAACAATATATAACTGTTTTTGTTTGCTATTGAATACCTGAACAACCTCCTCTGAATTTATATAATTACTTTCTTGCCCTTCTAAATAGTTATTTCCTTCAATGGAAGTAGTATCAGCTTTAACAAGTGAAGCTGGATACAATAAAATAATTAAGACTAAGTAAAACAAAAATTGATTGAAAAGTTTTTTCATGTATAACCTCCTATTTCTAACCCAGTCAAAAAATAGTATGACCAAGAAAATTTTTATTATGCAAAAATTTTTTTAGAGGTAAAAATTAAAATTTGATTAATATATTTTTGCTTTGTGCCAAAAGGAATAAATTTGTTGTATAATTTAAATAAAGAAATGTGAGGTGAGATATGTGCAAGATATTATAAATTTTTTAGTAACTTCTATTAAAAATATATCTATTTGGTCAGTATTAGATATTTTAGTTGTAGCATTTATATTTTATAAAGGTTATATGTTAGTAAAAGAAACAAGAGCAGAGCAATTATTAAAAGGAATATTTCTTATTATAGCTCTTTTTCCTATTAGTTATTTATTAAAGCTTGATATGCTTTATTTTATTTTAAATAAAACAATAACAATAGGGGTATTAGCTGTTGTAATAATTTTTCAACCTGAAATAAGAAGAGCCTTAGAACATATAGGAAGGTCAACTTTTGAGGATATACACAATAGTCAAACAATAGAAGAAAGAACTAAAGTTATTACAGAAATAGTAAATGCCATGTCAAACCTAGCTGAGACTAAAACAGGAGCTCTTGTAGCAATAGAACAAGGCACTGGTCTTGGAGATGTTTTTGAATCAGGGACTATATTAGATGCAGAGGTAAGTGCAAATTTACTTGAAAATATATTTGTTGTAAATACTCCATTACATGATGGGGCAACAATTATAAAAAATGGAAGAATATATGCAGCAGGCTGTGTACTTCCATTAACAAATAATAATTCTATAAATAAAAAATTAGGAACAAGACATAGAGCAGCCATAGGTTTATCTGAGAATTCAGATGCATTAGTAATTGTTGTTTCAGAAGAAACAGGAGTAATATCATTAGCTGTAAATGGAAGATTAACAAGAAATTATGACAAGGAAAAATTAAAATCCATACTACTAAAGATAATGGAAAAAAGAGATGGAAAAAAGGTTAAAAGCGCTAGTGAGAAGGTGATGACATGGATAAAAGGAAAGAAAAAATAATTACCATAATGGTATGTGTATTATTATCATTTGCATTGTGGGTATATATATCCAATGTTGAAAATGTGAACAGGTCATTAGAACTAAAGAATGTAAGTGTTACTCTTGAAAATGAATCTGCACTTTCAGAATCTAAATTAGTATTATTACCAGACCAAACATTTGAAGTTAATTTAAGAATAGAAGGGCCATCAAAAGAAGTTTATTCTATATCAAAAGAAGATTTTAATCTTAAAGTTGACTTAAGTGCATACGCATTAAAAAGTGGAGTAAATAATATACCAGTTAAAGTTGTAGATTATCCAGAAGGAATAAATATTAAAAATACGGGAAACCTAACTATAAAGGTTGTGTTAGAAAACTTAGAAGAAAAAGATATTAATATATCATCTAAAATAGATACAACATTTGAAAGTGGAATATCAGAGGTTTCATCTGAAATATCTCCACAAAAAGTTACAATATCAGGACCATCAAGTTTTATAGATAAAGTAAGTGAAGTGGTTCTTGATGGAAGTGCAAATAATATATCAAGAAATTTTTCTAAAACATTTAATTTAAAGGCAGTAGATGCAAATGGTGATAAAGTTGATGGAATAGAAATTTCAACTGAAAAAGCAACATATTCAATGAAAGTTAAAAAGCAAAAAGAAGTACCAATAAAAATTAATTACCAAGGTTCATTACCTAATGGAATAAGTAAGGATTCAGAAGAACAATCTATAGATAAAATAATTATATCAGGAGATGTAGATGATGTTGATAAAATAGAAAACATAGAAACAGAACCAGTATATTTATCAAATATAACAGAAAATAAAGAAATAACATTAAATTTAATTATTCCAGAAGGTATTAAAATTGAAAGTAATGATACATTTGTAATTTTAAATTATAATGTAAAAGATAATAATACATCTGAAAATACTAACGATGAACAAATAACTAAAACTATAGAAGGAGTAAAAATAAGTTATATAGAAGAAGATACAACAAAATATGATTATGAGTATCCAACACAAACAGTAGATATTCAAATAAAGGGAACAAAAGCTGATGTAGAAAAGATTACAAAAGATGATATAAAGATAGAAGCCTCAGTTAAAGACTTATCAACAGAAGGAGAAAATTCTATTAATTGGACTGCAACATTTAAAAATGAAACAAGCAATATAAGTATTGTAAATAACACAGGTTCAGTAACTGTAAGTTTAACTTTAAAACAATAAAAAATATTTGTTTTAAATTAAGAAGTATTAAAGTGTGAGTTATTAATAATTTCACACTTTTTTACTTTGTGTTAAAATAATAATACTTAATATAAGAAAAGAGTGGTAAATAAATATGAGTATAAGAATAAATAACATAGCATTAAAGCTTGATGAACCTATGGAATTACTTGAAAAAAAGGTTAGTAAAAAACTAAAGATAGATAAAAAAGAAATAGAAGAATTTAAAATATTAAAAGAAAGTATTGATGCAAGAAAAAAGCATGATATTAAATTTAATTACATATTAGAAGTTAAGTGTAAAAATGAAAAAAAACTTGTTCAAAAGCTTAAAGATAAGGATATAAAGTTAGAGGAAGAAGTTAAAGAGGAATTTGTTTATGGTACAAAAGAAATGAAATCAAGACCTATAGTTATAGGTCTTGGACCAGCAGGATTATTTGCAGCTTTAACATTAGCAAAACATGGATATAAACCAGTTGTTTATGAACGTGGAGAAGATGTGGATAATAGAACAAGAACTGTGGAAAAGTTTTGGAGGGGAGAAACTCCATTAAATTTAGAATCAAATGTACAATTTGGAGAGGGTGGTGCAGGAGCTTTTTCTGATGGAAAACTTACCACAAGAATTAAAGATAGAAAATGTACCTATGTTTTAGAAGAATTAGTTAAAGCGGGAGCACCAAAGGAAATAATATATTCAGGAAAACCTCATGTTGGAACAGATATTTTAAAAGATGTTGTTAAAAATATAAGAGAAGAAATAAAAAAACTTGGTGGAGAAGTTAATTTTAATTCAAAATTAGAAAAAATAAATATTAAAGAAGGAAACCTTAAATCTATAATAGTTAATGGAAAAGAAGTTAGCTGCGAAACATTAATACTAGCTATAGGACATAGTTCTAGAGATACATATGAAATGCTTTATAAGGAAGGAGTTTGTATGGAGCCTAAAGCTTTTGCAATAGGAGTAAGAATTGAGCATCCTCAAAAAATGATAAATGAAAGTCAATATGGAGAGTATGCAAATCATCCAAGACTTAAAGCAGCAGATTATAAATTAACTTATCAAAGTAAAAAACTAGATAGAGGAGTATATTCTTTTTGTATGTGTCCTGGAGGGGTTGTTGTTGCAGCTGCCTCAGAGGAAGGAAGATTAGTTTCTAATGGAATGAGTTATCATGCAAGAGATTTAGAAAATGCTAATTCTGCCTTAGTTGTAACTGTAAAGCCAGATGATTTTGAAGGAAATTCACCATTAAAGGGAATGGAATTTCAAAGAAAATATGAAGAAATGGCATATAAGTTAGGGGGCGGAAATTATAAAGCTCCAATTCAATTAGTTGGAGATTTTCTAAAGGATAAACCAAGTGAAAAGTTAGGAAGTGTTAAACCTTCTTATAGACCAGGATTTGAATTTAGAGAATTAAAAAACTGTCTTCCTAGCTATGTTATAGAAGCTTTAAGGGAAGGAATAGTATATTTTGATAAAAAAATAAAAGGATATGCTATGGATGATGCAGTTTTAACAGGAATAGAAACAAGAACATCAGCACCTGTAAGAATTAATAGAAATGAAAATTTAGAAAGCATAAATGTAAATGGAGTATATCCTACAGGAGAAGGTGCTGGATTTGCAGGTGGAATAATATCAGCAGCAGTAGATGGAATAAAGGTTGCAGAGAGAATTATGGCAGAATTTAAATAAATTTCATAGGAATTTTCTGAAAACTTATGTTTTCAGAAAATTTTTTGTTACAATATAACCATTAGGTATTATAGTTATATTTAAGATTGTCACAAATTTAACATAGTGACTTTAAACCATATTAAAATTTTCAAGAGGTGCATAAAATGAGTAGAAATTTTGATGAATTATTATCAAAGGTTAAAGATTGTAGAAGAAAAAAGGTTGCAGTAGCAGTAGCTCAAGATGAACCAGTTTTAGAAGCAATTTTAGAAGCTAAAGAAAGAAAGATAGCAGATGCTATATTAGTTGGTGATGAAGGAAAAATAAAAGAAATCGCAGCTAAAATAGGAATGGATTTATCTCAATTTGAAATAATCCATGAACCAAATGTAAAGAAAGCAGCTTTATTAGCAGTTGAATTAGTACATGATAGAAAAGCTGATATGGTAATGAAGGGATTAGTAGATACAGCTACTTTCTTAAGAAGTGTATTAAATAAGGAAGTTGGATTAAGAACTGGAAAGACTATGTCTCACGTAGCAGTATTTGAAATTGAAGGATTTGATAGATTAATATTCTTAACAGATGCAGCCTTCAATACATACCCAGACTTAAAGGCTAAAGTTCAAATCATAGAAAACTCAGTATATGTAGCTCATGCTTGTGGATTAGAATGTCCAAAGGTAGCAGCAATAGGTGCAGTTGAAGTTGTAAATCCAGATATGCCTGCTACAGTAGATGCAGCACTATTAGCTAAGATGAGTGATAGAGGACAAATAAAAGGTTGTGTAGTAGATGGACCTCTTGCATTAGATAATGCTTGGTCAGAAGAAGCTGCTCATCATAAGGGCGTTAAAGGAGAAGTTGCAGGAAAGGCAGATATAATAATGTTACCAAACATAGAAACAGGAAATGTTATGTATAAAACTTTAACTTATGCATCAAATTCAAGAAATGGTGGATTATTAGTTGGAACATCTGCTCCAGTTATCTTAACTTCAAGAGCAGATAGCTTTGAAACAAAGGTAAATTCAATTGCTCTTGCAGCTGTAGTTGCAGAAGCAGGTAAATAATAAATTTTTGGAGGGCTAGTTAAATGGCATATAAATTATTAATTATAAACCCAGGTTCAACATCAACTAAAATTGGTGTGTTTGAAGATGAAAAAGAATTATTTGAAGAAACTTTAAGACATACAAATGAAGAATTAAAGCAATATGATACAATATTTGACCAATTCCAATTTAGAAAAGATGTAATATTAAATGTTCTTAAAGAAAAGAATTTTGATATAAAAACTTTAAGTGCTGTTGTTGGAAGAGGTGGAATGCTTAAGCCAATCGAAGGTGGTACTTATGCAGTTAATGATGCTATGTTAGAAGACTTAAAAGTAGGAGTTCAAGGACCACATGCATCAAACTTAGGAGGAATTTTAGCAAAATCAATTGCAGATGAAGTAGGAGTTCCTTCATATATAGTTGACCCAGTTGTTACTGATGAATTAGCAGATGTTGCTAGAATGTCAGGAACACCAGATATTCCAAGAGTAAGTAAGTTCCATGCTTTAAATCAAAAAGCTGTTGCTAAGAGATATGGAAAAGAATCTGGAAAAGGATATGAAAACTTAAATTTAGTAGTTGTTCACATGGGTGGAGGAGTTTCAGTTGGAGCTCATAACCATGGAAAGGTTGTAGATGTAAATAACGCTTTAGATGGAGATGGTCCATTTTCACCAGAAAGAGCAGGTTCAGTACCAGCTGGTGATTTAATAAAGTTATGCTTTAGTGGAAAATATAGTGAAGCAGAAGTTTATAGCAAGATAGTTGGAAAAGGTGGATTTGTTGCTTACCTAAACACTAATGATGTTAAGGGAACAATAGATAAGATGGAAGAAGGAGACAAGGCTTGCACAGAAGTTTACAATGCTTTTGTTTACCAAATAGCTAAGGCTGTAGGAGAAATGTCAGCTGCATTATCAGGCAAGGTTGACCAAATAATCTTAACTGGAGGAGTTGCATATTCACCAGTACTTGTACCAGATTTAAAATCAAGAATTGATTGGATAGCACCAGTAACTGTATATCCAGGAGAAGATGAATTATTAGCTTTAGCACAAGGAGCTATAAGAGTTCTTAATGGAGAAGAAGAAGCTAAAGTTTATTAATCTAAAAAATAAATAAATTTTTAATGGCTGTTGTACTTTTTAGTACTTCAGCCTATTTTTTTCTTAAAGTATATTTTCTCTTTAACTTATTAAAGTTGTAGATTGCTAAAGTTTTATGTATAATAAAGATATATTCATTTAAGGAGTGTAAATTGTTTATGGATAAAATAGATTCAAAAATACAAAGTAAAGATATGGACTTGTTTTGTAAGGCAATTCTTCAATTAAAAAATATGGAGGAATGTTATAAATTTTTTGAAGACATTGCAACAATTAATGAGGTTAAAGCATTAGCACAAAGAATGCATGTTGCAAAGTTACTAAGTGAAAAGAAAACCTATGCAGAAATTTCAGAGATAACAAAAGCTAGTACTGCTACTATAAGCAGAGTAAATAGATGTCTTAACTATGGTAGTGATGGTTACAATATTGTATTAAATAGGTTAAAGGATAAATAGTTGTCAAGAATAGATGTAAGGATTATACTTATATTTGTAAGTATATTTTAATTAGGAGAGAGGAAAAATTATGGGTAGAATGTTTGGAACAGATGGAGTTAGAGGTATAGCAAATAAGGAACTAACTTCCCAAATGGCATATAACCTTGGAAGAGCAGGTGCATATGTATTAACTGAAGGAGCACATAAACCAAAAATATTAGTAGGAAAAGATACTAGAATTTCAGGTGATATGCTTGAAGCAGCTTTAGTAGCAGGAATATTATCAGTTGGAGCAGAGGCAATTATTTTAGGAGTAATCCCAACTCCAGCAGTAGCACATTTAACAAGAAAATACGGAGCTGATGCAGGAGTAATGATTTCAGCATCTCATAATCCAGTAGAATACAATGGAATTAAATTTTTTGATAATAAAGGGTATAAACTTCCAGATGAACTAGAAGATGAAATTCAAAGAGTAATAGAAAGTGGATTTGAAGGAGTTCCAAGTCCAGTAGGAGCAGATATAGGAAGTTCTCAAGTTGAAGTTGGGGCATTAGATGACTATATAGATTTTGCAAAGGAAACTATTGCAGTTAATTTAAAAGGATTAAAAGTAGCATTAGACTGTGCAAATGGAGCAGTATATAAAGCTGCTGTAAGAGCTTTTAGAGAGCTTGGAGCAGAAGTTTATATAATAAATGATAATCCAGATGGAACAAATATTAATGAAAAATGTGGTTCAACACATCCAGAAGAATTAATGGATTATGTTGTAAGAAAGGGATGTCAAGTAGGATTTGCCTTTGATGGAGATGCAGATAGATGTTTAGCTGTAGATGAAAAAGGAAACTTAGTAAATGGAGACTTTATATTAGCTCTTTGTGGAAAACATTTAAAAGAAATTAATAGACTTAAAGATGATACTGTTGTTGTTACAGTAATGAGTAATTTAGGACTTGATATAGCCTTTAAAGAAATGGGAATAAACTGTTTAAAGACTAAGGTTGGAGATAGATATGTTCTTGAAGAAATGATAAAAGGAAATTATGTTCTTGGTGGAGAACAATCAGGACATATTATATTCTCAAAATATAATTCAACAGGAGACGGATTAGTTACTGCTTTACAAATTGCATCAATTGTAAAGAAAAATACAAAGCCATTAAGTGAATTATGTTCAATAATGAAGGAATTACCACAAGTTTTAGTTAATGCAGTAGTTCCAAATGAAAAGAAGAATATATATTTAGAAGATAAAGAAATTGTTGATGAAATACACAGAATAGAAAGTGTTTTAGATGGAAGAGGAAGAGTTCTTATAAGACCTTCTGGAACAGAACCATTAGTAAGAGTAATGCTTGAAGGTGAAAATCAAGAAGAAATAGATAAGCTTGCACATAATCTTGCTAATATGATTTTAGAAAAAGTAAAATAGTTTATATTTAGAATAATCTTAGATTTCTTATTTTATGAGCAATAACATAAGAAACCTAAGATTTTTTTAGTTGTAGAGAACTTACTAAACTAATTTTTATTTAAGATTTATATAAATAGAAAGTGCAATAATTATTTGTAAAATTAAAATAGCTGGAATTCCATATTTAAATTTATTATGTTTAGTTTTGTGTCTAAAAGTATTCATTCCAAGAAGAGAACCAATACTTCCACCTAAAACAGCAGACATAATAAGAGTACTTTCTTTTATTCTCCATTTATTTTTTTTAGCTTTTTGTTTGTCTATATACATTAAACAAAATGCAATAATATTAATAATAAGTAAATAAAAAACAAAATATTTCATATCAAAATCCTCCAAACAAATTTATTATATCATAAAAATAAATGGGAAAAGTTTAACAACTTCGTAAAATTATCAAATAATATTGACAAATAAATTTATTGAGAGTAAAATCTTAACAAACGCATAAAAATAAAATAACATCCCACTTCTTGTGATGTATATCAATAAGGGTGGGATTTTTTATTCTATAATTAATTATATTAAGTATTGTAATATTTATAGTTAATAATAAAGATTTAATGTAATGGGAGGAAATATTTTATGAAAGAAAGATATGTATTATCAGTTTTAGCCAAAAACTCATCTGGGGTTTTAAGCAGAGTTGCAGGTATGTTTTCAAGAAGAGGTTTTAATATTGATAGTTTAACAGCAGGAAGAACTGAAACTGATGGAATATCAAGAATGACTATCACTTTAGTTGGGGATAATGATGACTTAGAACAAGTAAAAAAACAACTTAACAAACTTGAAGATGTTATAAAAGTAATGGTTCTTAAACCAAGCGAATCTGTTTATAGAGAATTAGTGCTTATAAAAGTAAAGGCACCAGAAGATAAGAGAGCAGCAATAAGTGGTATAGCTCAAGTATTTAGAGGAAAAATAGTAGATATTTCTTCAGATACACTAACAATTGAGGTTACAGGTGATGAAAATAAAATTGCAGCAATAATAAATCTTTTAGATGAATATGGTGTTGAAGAATTAGTAAGAACAGGACTAACAGCACTTCAAAGAGGAAATCAAATAATAAGCAAGTATAATAAGTGCTTTGAGGAATTAAAATAAAGCCTAAACTTGCTAGGAGGTGTTTTTTTTGGAACAAAGAAGTATAAGTATTTTTGATTCCACTTTAAGAGATGGAGCTCAAGGGCAAGGAATATCATTTTCTTTACAAGATAAAATAAAGATAGTTAAAGTGCTAGATGATATGGGAATAACATATATTGAAGCTGGAAATCCAGGTTCTAATCCTAAGGATATGGAATTTTTTAAACAAATAAAAAATGTAGAACTTAAAAATTCCAAAATAGCAGCTTTTGGTTCTACTAGAAGACCTAAAATAAAAGTAGAAGAAGATAAAAACTTAAAAAATTTATTATCAGCAGATACAAAGGTAACTGTAATCTTTGGAAAGTCATGGGATTTTCAAGTGACAGACATATTAAAGACAACATTAGAAGAAAATTTACATATGATTAAGGATACAATAAAATATCTATATGATAAAGAAAAGGAAGTAATATTTGATGCAGAACATTTTTTTGATGGCTATAAAGAAAATAGAGATTATGCTATTGAAACAATAAAAGTTGCAGAAGAAGCTGGAGCATCTACTATAGTCTTATGTGATACTAATGGAGGAACTCTTCCAAATGAAATTAAAGACATTGTAAAAGATGCTTGTGAAAATGTAAAATGTAACATAGGAATACATTGCCATGATGATATAGGAATGGCAGTAGCTAATTCTGTTATTGCAGTACAAGCTGGGGCAAGTCATGTTCAAGGTACTTTTATAGGACTTGGAGAAAGATGTGGAAATGCAAATTTAAGTGCAATAATTCCAACATTAATGTTAAAGAGTGGATATAATGTTATTGAAGAAGAAAATCTTACTAAACTTACTATGGTGGCTAGATTTATTGCAGAAATATCAAATATAGTATTAAAAGATGCAACTCCTTATGTAGGAGGTGCTGCTTTTGCTCATAAAGGAGGTATGCATATAGATGCAGTTTGTAAAAAACCAAAATCTTATGAGCATATAGTTCCTGAAAAGGTAGGAAACAAGAGAAGGTTTTTAATATCTGAAGTAAGCGGAAAAAGTACAATATACTCACAAGTGAAAAAAATATTTCCTAACATATCAAAAGACAGTGAAGAAATTCAAAAAATTACTGATAAATTAAAAGAACTTGAATATGAAGGATATCAATTTGAAGGAGCAGAGGGTACTGTAGAGCTTGTAATAAGAAAAATTATAGGTAAATATAGACCATTCTTTGATTTAAAACATTTTAAAGTATTTGCAGAGCAATATTCTGAGGAAAGAGACCACACTTCATCAGTTATGATAAATATAACTGTTGATGGAAAAGAGCAAATTACAGCAGCAGAAGGGGATGGACCTGTAAATGCTTTAGATAAAGCTTTAAGAAAAGCTTTAGAAGTATTTTATCCTCAATTAAAAGATGTAAGACTTGTAGATTATAAAGTTAGAGTTTTAGATTCTGAAAGTGCCACAAAAGCAAAGGTTAGAGTATTAATAGAATCTACAGATGGTGTTGAAAATTGGAGCACAGTTGGAGTATCTAGAGACGTTATTCAAGCAAGTTGGATAGCTTTAGTAGACTCAATAGAATATAAATTATTAAAAGACATAGAAAAGAAGGTAAGAACATATTTTTAGGGAGATGATTATTAAATGTTGTTAACAGGATCAGAAATATTAATCAAGACATTGCTTGATGAAGGGGTAGATACAATATTTGGGTATCCAGGTGGAGCAGTATTAAATATTTATGATGAACTATATAAATATTCAGATAAAATTCATCATGTATTAACTTGTCATGAACAAGCAGCTGCTCATGCAGCAGATGGATATGCAAGAGCTACTGGAAAAGTTGGAGTATGTTTAGCTACATCAGGACCAGGGGCAACTAATTTAGTAACAGGAATTGCAACAGCATATATGGATTCAATTCCTATGGTTGCTATTACAGGAAATGTTGCTGTACCTTTATTAGGAAAAGATAGTTTCCAAGAAGTTGATATTACAGGAATAACTATGCCTATTACAAAGCATAATTATATAGTTAAAGATGTTAAGGATCTTCAAAAAGTTATTAGAGAAGCCTTTCATATAGCACAATCTGGAAGACCAGGCCCTGTTTTAATTGATATACCTAAAGATGTAACAGCAAATAAAGCAGAATATGAAAAGCTTGATCCAATTCCAATAGAAAAGAAAATAAGATATATAAAAGATGAAGCTTTAAATAAAGTTTTAGATTTAATAAAAGATTCTAAACGTCCATTTATATATGCAGGTGGAGGAATAATAGCAGCAGATGCTTCAGAGGAGTTAGTAAAATTTGCAGAAAAAATAGGAGCACCTGTTTCTAATACTCTTATGGGAAAAGGAAACATAGATAGCAATCATCCTCTTTATACAGGAATGATTGGAATGCATGGAACAAAAGCATCAAATATTGCAGCAACTAAATGTGATTTATTTATTGCAATTGGTGCAAGATTTTCAGATAGAGTTTTAGGTAAAAAAGAACATATAAAAAATGCAAAAGTAATTCATATAGATGTTGACCCAGCTGAAATAAATAAAAATATTAAAGTAGATGCATTCTTAATAGGTGATGCAAAGCTTGTATTACAAAGATTAATAGAAGCTGTTGATGAAAAGAGAAATGAAGAATGGATTGAAGATATAAGGAAAATTAAAAAAGAAGGAGATGTTATAAAAGATTCTCCAAATTTAACTCCAGAATTCTTATTCCAAAAGTTAAATCAATTAGATAATGGAAATTTAATAATAAGTACTGAAGTTGGACAACATCAAATGTGGGCAGCTCAATATTTTAACTTTAAAAAACCAAGAACATTTATATCTTCAGGTGGACTTGGAACAATGGGATATGGACTTGGTGCTTGTATAGGAGCACAAGTAGGAAAGCCAGAATGTAAGGTTATAAATATAGCTGGTGATGGTAGCTTTGGAATGAACTGTAATGAAATAGCAACAGCTGTTTCAAATCACCTTCCAATAGTTATGATTATAATGAATAACAATGTATTGGGAATGGTTAGACAATGGCAACAACTTTTCTATGAAGGAAGATATTCTCAGACAACACTAAATAGAAAAACTGATTTTGTTAAACTTGCAGAAGCCTTTGGAGCAAAAGGATTTAGAGTTACTGAAAAAGACCAATTAGAAGGAGTTCTTAAAGAAGCTTTAGAAAGCAAAGAACCAGTTTTAATAGACTATAGAATTAATTGTGACAAAAAGGTATTTCCTATGGTTGCACCTGGAGCACCAATTAGTGAAATAATTACAGAAGAAGATTTAGAAAAATAATAATTGTGAAGTTTTGATGTTAAAGAGTTTTAAATTCTTTAACATCAAAACTTTTTTTGTTTGTTCACAAATAATTATAAAGATGACTATAATAAAAATTAAAAGCATAAAAGATTAGCAGACTAAATATTTTAAACCTTTACAAAAAAATAAATATCAATATTGTATTTGATTTTTACAAAATTTTAGGTAAATACAGTTAAAAAACAGGGAGAATTTAAAAAAAATAATATATAACTATTGAAAAATAATAGAAAAATATATAATATAATAGTTAGTCGGCTAACTAATCAATGGAGGATGCAAATGGAAAAGGTATCAGAAGAATCAATTCAGAAAGTTTTTTTACAAATGGCACGTGTATATTTTTTAATATCTCAAAGTAGTTTGGAAAAAATGGAATTATATCCTGGTCAACCCCAAATGCTTTTAGCACTTGATAAAAAAAATGGAAGAAGTCAAAGGGAGTTATCAGATTGCTTAATGGTAAAACCAGCTACTATTACAGTTATGATAAAAAGATTAGAAAAAACAGGCTTTGTAGAAAGAAAAAATGATGAGAAAGATCAAAGGATTAGTAGAGTTTTTTTAACAAAAAAAGGGGAGAATATATGTGAAGCTTTAAAAGAAATGCATGCAAATATAGAAAAACAAAGTTTTAATAATTTCACATTAGAAGAAAAAGTATTACTACGAAGACTTTTAATTCAAGTAAGAGATAACCTTAATAAAGCTTATGATGATATTAAGGGCAGTAAGTAATATAAAAATAATAAAAGGAGACAATAGTAATGTTTAAATTGATTAAATATTTAAAAAAGTCAATAGGAGCTATATTAGTTATAATAGCACTATTAGTAGTTCAAGCTACTTGTGACTTAGCTTTGCCAGATTACACTTCTAAGATAGTTAATGTTGGTATACAACAGGGTGGAGTAGAAAATGCAGTTCCTGATGTTATAAGAAAAAGCGAAATGGATAAAATACTATTATTTATGTCCTCTCAGGATAAAGATGAAGTATTAAGTAATTATAAGTTAGTAGAAAAGAAAGATTTAACTGAAGAAGATAAAGAAAACTATTCTAAGTTAGATGAAGATATTTATAAACTTGATACAAAAGATGATGATACTATAGAAAAGCTTAATGATATATTAGGAAAGCCAATGTTAACTGTTTCAGGATTAGAAACTGATAGTAGCGAAACAAAAGCTATGAAAGAACAAATGATGTCTAATCTTCCAAAAGAAATGACTCAAAATGGAGATATTGATATATTTCAAGTATTTTCAATGATGCCAAAAGAACAATTAACACAAGTTAAAGCTGAATTTGATGAACAATTTAGTGAAATGCCAGATAGTATTATAAGTCAAGCAGCTGTATCTTATGTTAAAGGTGAATATGAAGCTATAGGAATTGACATGGATAAAACTCAAATAAATTATATTTTCTTATCTGGAGTTAAAATGCTTGGAGTAGCCCTTTTATCTGCAGCATTATCTGTTGTAGTAGGATTTATGGCATCAAAGGTTGCAGCAAAAACTTCAATGAATCTTAGAAGTAAAGTTTTTAAGAAAGTAATGAGTTTTTCACATACAGAAATGGATAAGTTTTCTACAGCCTCTTTAATTACACGTAGTACAAATGATATACAACAAATTCAAATGGTTACTGTAATGATGTTAAGAATGATATTATATGCACCAATTTTAGGTATTGGAGCTGTAATTAAAGTTTTAAATACTAATACATCAATGACTTGGATTATAGCATTAGCAGTAGTTGTAATATTAGCAATAGTAGGAGTTTTATTTGTTACTGTAATGCCTAGATTTAAAATGCTTCAAAAGCTTGTAGATAAAGTAAATCTAGTAACTCGTGAAATATTAACAGGACTTCCAGTAATACGTGCATTTAGTACACAAAAACATGAAGAAGAAAGATTTGATAAAGCTAATAATGAATTAACTAAAACTAATCTTTTTGTAAATAGAGTTATGTCTGGAATGATGCCACTTATGATGTTTGTAATGAATGGAGTTACCCTTCTTATAGTTTGGAACGGTGGAAAGGGTATAGATTCAGGTGCAATGCAAGTAGGAGATATGATGGCATTTATACAATATGCAATGCAAATAATAATGGCATTTTTAATGATAACAATGATGTCTATTATGCTTCCAAGAGCAGCCGTATCAGCAGTCCGTGTAGATGAAGTTTTAAATACTGAAATAAGCATTAAAGATAATGAAAAGGTAGAAGAATTTGATAACAATAAAAAGGGTGTTGTAGAATTTAATAATGTATCATTTAAATATCCAGATGCTGATGAAGATGTATTAACTAATATTTCATTTACTGCAAAACCAGGTGAAACTACAGCATTTATAGGAAGTACTGGTAGTGGTAAGTCAACATTAATTAATTTAATTCCACGTTTCTTTGATGTAACAGAAGGAGAGATATTAGTTGATGGTGTAAATATTAAAAATGTTTCACAACATGAATTAAGAGAAAGAATAGGATATGTTCCTCAAAAGGGAGTTTTATTCTCAGGAACAATAGATTCAAACTTAAGATATGGAAGAGAAAATGCAACTGAAAAGGAAATAGAAAAAGCAGCACAAATAGCACAAGCAACTGAGTTTATAGAAACAAAACCTGAAAAATATAATACTGAAATTGCTCAAGGTGGGTCAAATGTATCAGGTGGACAAAAACAAAGACTTTCAATAGCAAGAGCAGTAGCTAAAAAACCTGAAATATACATTTTTGATGATAGTTTTTCAGCACTTGATTTTAAAACAGATGCAGCTTTACGTAAGGCATTAAAATCTGAAACTGGAAATAGTACAGTTTTAATAGTTGCTCAAAGAATAAGTACAATATTAAATGCAGAACAAATTATAGTTCTTGATGAAGGTAAGATTGTTGGTAAGGGTACACATAAGGAGCTTTTAAAGAATTGTGAAGTATATAAGCAAATAGCTTTATCACAACTTTCAAAGGAGGAGCTAGAAAATGAGTAATCAAAATAGAAGAAGAGGCCCAATGGGCGGAAGAGGAATGGGTGCTCCTGTAGAAAAGGCAAAAGATTTTAAAGGAACAATGAAAAAACTTTTAGGTGAATTAAGTGCCTTTAAAATATCTTTAATTGGAGTAATAATTTTTGCAATTGGAAGTGCAATATTTTCGATTGTAGGACCAAAGATTTTAGCAAAAGCTACAAATGAACTTTTTAATGGATTAGTTAGAAAAATATCAGGTAGTGGTGCAGGGATAGATTTTGATAAAATAGCAAAAATACTTTTATTCCTTTTAGGACTTTATATTATAAGTGCAGTATTTTCATTCCTTCAAGGATTTTTAATGAGCAATGTTTCACAAAAAATGTGTTATAACTTAAGAAAAGAATTATGTGAAAAGGTAAATAGAATGCCTATGAAATACTTTGACACAAAAACACATGGTGAAGTATTATCAAGATTTACTAATGATATTGATACATTAGGACAAAGTTTAAACCAAAGTTTAACTCAACTTATTACATCTGTTACAACAATAATAGGTACACTTGTAATGATGCTTTCAATAAGCTGGCAAATGACTTTAGTGGCATTAGTAATATTACCTATATCAATGATGCTTATTTCACTTATTGTTAAAAAGTCACAAAAATACTTTAAATCTCAACAAGAATATTTAGGTCATGTAAATGGTCAAGTAGAAGAGTTATATGGTGGACATAGTGTTGTTAAAGTATTTAATGGTGAAGAAAAAGCTATAGAAGAATTTGATAAAGCTAATGGAGTTTTATATGAATCTGCTTGGAAATCACAATTTTTATCAGGTATGATGATGCCTATTATGCAATTTGTTGGTAACTTAGGATATGTAGGAGTATCAATATTAGGAGGATATTTAGCTATAAAGAAAACAATAGGAGTTGGAGACATTCAAGCATTTATCCAATATGTTAAGACATTTACTCAACCAATTGCTCAAGTAGCTCAAGTAGCTAATATGCTTCAATCTACAGCAGCAGCTTCTGAAAGAGTTTTTGAATTCTTAGAAGAAGAGGAAGAAGACCAATTTGTTGAAAATCCAGTTCATATAGATGGATTAGAAGGAAGTGTAGAATTTAAAGATGTTCACTTTGGATATAATCCAGATAAGATAATAATAAATGACTTTACAGCAAAAGTTAAACCAGGACAAAAGGTTGCTATAGTTGGACCAACTGGTGCAGGTAAAACTACTATGATAAAACTTCTTATGAGATTTTATGATGTAAATAGTGGAGCAATTTTAGTAGATGGTCATAATGTAAAAGACTTTAATAGAACAGAATTAAGAGATATGTTTGGAATGGTTCTTCAAGATACATGGTTATTTAATGGAAGTATAAAAGAAAATATAAGATATGGTAAACTTAATGCTACTGATGAACAAGTAGTAGAAGCTGCTAAGGCTGCTCATATTGACCACTTTATAAGAACACTTCCAGGTGGATATGATATGGAATTAAATGAAGAAGCAAGTAATGTTTCTCAAGGACAAAAACAATTATTAACAATTGCTCGTGCAATTTTAGCAGACCCTAAAATATTAATTCTAGATGAAGCAACAAGTTCAGTTGATACAAGAACAGAAGTTTTAATTCAAAAAGCTATGGATAATCTTATGGAAGGAAGAACAAGCTTTGTTATAGCACATAGATTATCAACAATAAAAGATGCTGATTTAATACTAGTTATGAAAGATGGAGATATAGTAGAACAAGGAAACCATGAAGAATTATTAAAGAAAAATGGATTCTATGCAAATCTTTATAATTCACAATTTGAAAAGGCTGTATAATTAGAATTTAACTTGATTTAAAACTATTTGATTCCTTATGTTATTCGTGGGTTCCGTCGACAGGCTCCAAGTCACCCTCTTCATAAAATAAGGAATCAAATAGTTTAATAAACAAAGATAATTTAAAGATAATGTATAAAAAATAATGTATAAAAAATAATGTGATAAGGCTGAATATGATAATTTTTATTATTGTATTTGGCTTTATCATGTTATTTTTATGTTAGTATAGTTTTAAGTATGTTGAAAAAATAGCATAAAAAATAATTATGAGGATATATTTAAAGTAAGGATAAATAATAATGAATTATGTGTATATGATAAGGTGTAAAGATGGAAGTCTTTATACGGGATGGACTAATAATTTAGAGAAGAGGTTTAGAAATCATTGTGAAGGAAAGGGGGCGAAGTATACTCGTGGAAGAGGTCCTTTAGAGCTTGTTTATTATGAGGTTTTTGAGGATAAGAAAGATGCTATGAAAAGAGAGTATGCAATAAAACAATTGAAAAAGAGTGAAAAAGAGAAGCTTATTAACTATAAAAGTGACAAAAATTTAACAAATTTCGAGAAAAATATTATAGACAATTGAAAATAATGTGATAGAATTATTAAATAAGGCATAAAGTATAAAACAAGGAAGGTGATTTGGAAGATAAAAATATAATAAAAAGTAGTTAATAAAAGCGCCAGAACTAAAAGTATGTTTTTAGTTGACGAGGATGGGGAGTATCGAATTTTCGGCGGATGCCCCACGGTATAACACTACCGTAAACAGCTGGTAAAACTGAGAAGTGATTTTCAGTACAGATTCAGCTAGGTGTAAACCTTCATATTAATTTTTAAGTAATTCTAGGACTATTATGCCTTTTTTAATAAGAACTATCATTAAGTTCGGCTAGAATAGAAATTTTCAGTGAAGAAAAATTATATAAAAGGAAGGTTAATAAAATATGTGTGGAATAGTTGGTTATGTAGGAAATAGTAATGCTAAGGATTTTTTAGTAGAGGGTTTATCAAAGTTAGAGTACAGAGGATATGATTCTACAGGAATAGCAGTAGTTAACAAGGGAAAGGTTACTGTTGTTAAGCATAAAGGACGTCTTGCAAACTTAGAAAAAGATTTAACAGTTATAGATGTAGATGGAACTGTAGGAATAGGTCATACAAGATGGGCCACTCATGGAGAACCTTCAGATGTAAATTCTCACCCACATCAAAGTTCTAAAGGAGATATTACAGTTGTTCATAATGGAATAATAGAAAATTATCTAGAACTAAGAGAATGGCTTAAAGGTGAAGGATATAAATTCTTCTCAGAAACAGATACAGAAGTTATTCCAAATTTAATAGACTATTATTATGAGGGAGATTTATATAAGGCAGTAGTTAAAGCAACTAAGAAATTAGAAGGAAGTTATGCACTTGGAGTTATATGTGGAAGTGAACCAGATAAGTTAGTTGCAGTAAGAAAGGATAGCCCATTAATAGTTGGTGTTGGAGAAGGAGAATATTTTATAGCATCAGATATTCCAGCAGTTATAAATAAAACAAGAAATATATATCTTTTAGAAGATAAAGAATTTGTTGTAATTACAAAGAGTGGAGTAGAAATCTTTGATGATAAAAATAATAAAATTAACAAAGAAATATACAAAGTAACATGGAATCAAGATGCTGCTGAAAAAGGTGGATTTGATTCATTTATGTTAAAAGAAATCCATGAACAACCAAAGGCTATAAAAGAAACTATGTTATCTAGAATATCAATGGACCATGGAATAACTTTTGATGATTTTAAATTAACAAAGGAAGAATTAGAAGCTATAGATAGAATTTATATAGTTGCTTGTGGAACTGCTTATCATGCAGGATTAATGGGAAAAGTAGTTATAGAAAAACATGCAAAAATTCCAGTAGAAGTAGATATAGCTTCAGAATTTAGATATAGAGACCCATTAATAACAGATAAATCATTAATAATTTCTGTAAGCCAATCAGGAGAAACAGCAGATACTTTAGCTGTACTTAGAGCAGCTAAAGAAGTTGGAGCAAGAACTTTAGCTGTAACAAATGTTGTTGGTAGTACAATTTCAAGAGAAGCTGACAATGTAATTTATACTATGGCAGGACCAGAAATTGCAGTTGCTTCAACAAAAGCATATACAACTCAAGTTGTAATAATGTATGCAATAGGACTATACTTTGGAGAATTAAGAGGAACATTAGATAAAAATATTGAAGATTTAATAAAAGAAGGATTATTACAAATTCCAGATAAAATACAAGAGCTATTAGAAAATAAGGAACAATTTGAAGAAATAGCAAAGCTTTTAAAAGATGAAGAAGATTTATTTTTCTTAGGTAGGGGAATAGATTATGCTTTAGCATTAGAAGGTTCATTAAAACTAAAGGAAGTATCATATATCCATTCAGAAGCATATGCAGGTGGAGAACTTAAACATGGAACAATAGCATTAATAGAACCAGGAACAAAGGTTATAGCATTACTTACTCAAGAAAAATTAAGAGAAAAAATGGTAAGTAATGTTGTTGAAGTAAAAGCTAGAGGAGCATATGTTATAGGACTTGCATATGAAGGAGATCAACTTGATTCTTCAGTATTTGATAAAGTTATAACAATACCAAGAGTATCAAATAGAGTAGCTACAATTCCAGCAGCAGTTGCATTACAACTACTTGCATACTACACAGCTAAAGAAAAGGGATGCGATATAGATAAACCTAGAAATTTAGCTAAAAGTGTTACAGTAGAATAAAAATTTTACAATAAAGTTTGATTTTTTACAATAAAGATTGAATAAAATATAGAAATAGGAGATACTATAATGTTTTAGTATTGTTAGAAGTAAATTATTAGCTTAATAAGGGGCTGTTGCACAACTAATTAAAAATTAGTTGTGTAGCGGTCTTATTTTTTGAATAAAAAAATAAGGAAATGTTGAAGTTTATGAATATGATTCACAAGGAAATATAACAAGCTATACTGATAAGGAAAATAA
>UQBY01000020.1 GCA_900539375.1 uncultured Clostridium sp.
AGGAAGTTTCTACAGTAGAGGGGCTTTCTGCAAGTCAAGAGAGAACTCTTATGAAGTTGGCAGGTACAAAAGAAAGGTTCTTGCAGATGGTGAACTATGCAAGGAGCAGAGCTAAAAATCTTTTTGCATATGTGTATAGGCTTCTAAAGGACAATGTTGTCCTAGGGGCAGAGGATACCTCTATAAATCCCCATTACAATTCTGCCACTCCAAAGGGATATAGTGGCTTCAACAACTTCAAGGCACGTGACTATGACTATGAAGCATTGGAAAGAAAATTATTAGGTTGGGATTAGAAAGGAGATGATACTATGATTTATGAATTTTATATTGATGACATTCTTATCAGATGTGACAAATGTGTGAAAGATGAACAAAACTTTTTGCACCTTTATAGGAGCAATATTTATATAGCAAATATTTGTTTAGACACTTATTTAGTTTTTACCATGCACAAATCTGAAAACAACATTATATTCGGATTAAAAAAGAGGTGATACCGTGCTGAAAATTAGGCTAGAATATGTAGATAATCCAAAAGGACAATGGGAGCTTGAGAAGCTTATAGATGTACTGGAAGAAAAGTATATAGTATTAAGCAGGAGCAAATCTTACACAAACAGAAATAACCTTTACAAAAGAATATATGTAGAGGTAGAAGAGGACCAGGCATAGTGCCTGGTCCTTAGAATTTCTATATTATTTTTCTTTTACTTTTTTTAATTCTTCATCGATTATTTTGGTTGTATACTCAACAATCCCAACCTTGCTAACATTGGACCTTGTGATTGCATTACGTAGGGTATCTCTCTTCAAACCTAAATGTTCCTCCAATTCATAATGTGAATTTAACCCTAGATAAGCTTCTAGTTTTATAATTTTTTCTCTTAAAGTTCTTTCCGGAAGTTCAAAAAGTTTTAAATAAGTGATTGGATTTACTCCAAAATGGGCACAATATAAATGATAGTATCTAAAAGGCTTCCTCGCTTTATCACGTTCAATAGTTCTTATCATGTCAGGACCTATGTTAATTGCTTCTGCAACTTGATAAGCGAACTCATTATTTTTTAACCTTAAATTTGCTAACATTTTCCCATATGAAAGGGGTTCTTTTTTCTTATATATAATAGGAAGGAATTTTTCACTTGACATATACTGACTAATTATTTTCATTGTTGCCCTTGTGGAAAGGGCAACTTAGAAGATGATTATAATAGTGATTGTACCTGTTCAGAGTCAGAAAAAAGAAGGTATTTAAATAGACTTTCTAAAGCTTTAATAGATAGAATAGATATATTTAATTATATTCCTAGAATAAAATATGAAGAATTAAATAAAAATAATAGTGAATATACATCTAAAAAAATGAAAGAAAGAGTTTTAAAAGCTAGAGAAAGGCAAAAAGAAAGATTAAAAGGAACAAAATATATTTATAATTCTCAAATAAAGGGAAAAGATATTTTTGAGTTATGTAAAATAAATAAAGGAGTAAATGAAATTTTAGAGTATTATTTTAACAATAGTCATCCTTCTTTAAGGTCTTATGGAAAGGTAATTACTCTTGCAAGAACAATTGCAGATTTAAATGAAAAGAAAGATATAGAAGAAAGTCATGTCTTTGAAGCTATTGGATATAGGAAAAATTTTAAAGGAGAAATAATATAAAAGGGTAGACAAAAAATGAAATATGAGATATGGTTATTTATGTTAAATATAACTAATAGTGAAAAAATAAAACTTTTAAAAAAGTATAAAGATGAAAAAACTATATATGAAGAATTTGAAAAAATAATTGAAGATGATAAAAAATTAAATAAAAAATTTAAAAATTTTAAAAAAGAAGAATTAATGAATTTATCATTAGAAAAACTAAAATGGAACAAAGAAAATAATGTAGAGTTTATTTCCTTAAATAATGTAGATTATCCTTGTATTTTGAAGGATATTAAAGAGCCTCCTTATGGACTTTTTTTAAAAGGAAATAAAGCTTTATTAAAAGAAAGAAAAGTGTCAATTGTTGGTTCAAGAAAGTGTTCAAATTATGCAAGTGAAGTAACTAAGCTATTGACAAAAGATTTAATAAGCTATAATATCACAATATTAAGTGGAGGGGCAAAAGGAATAGATTCTATTGCTCATAAAGAAGCAGTTGAAGGTAATGGAAAGACTATTGTAGTATTAGGCTGTGGCATAGATGTTGTATATCCTTCTGAAAATTACAATCTTTTTAAGAAAATTGAAAAGGAAGGACTTATAATTTCTGAATTTTTACCAGGAACAAGACCTATGTCATATAATTTTCCTAGAAGAAATAGAATTATAAGTGGTCTTAGTGAGTTAGTTATAGTAGTAGAAGCTTCAAAAAGAAGTGGTTCACTTATAACAGCTGATTATGCTTTAGAACAAGGAAAAGAGGTTATGGCAGTACCTGGTTCTATATTTTCAGAAGGAAATTATGGAACAAATCAACTTCTAAGAGATGGAGCACAAGTTTTTTGTGGATTAGAAGACCTTCATGCTTTACTTAAGTTAGATGAAAGAAAAAAATTAAATGAATTATCAAAGGTAGAAAATAATATATTATCAATAATATCTGATATGCCAATACATATTGATAATATAATGAAAAAAACTAATATGAGTAGGGAAGCTTTATTTAAAATTTTATTTAAGATGCAAAGTATTAATAAAATAGTAAGCCTTCCTGGAAATTATTATGCGAAGATTAATTGAGTTAAGGGGGTGAATACTTCATATTAATTTATGAAGTTTTTATATGAGCCAAAATTTAGTTATAGTAGAGTCTCCAGCAAAAGCAAAGACTATAGAAAAGTATTTAGGAAAAAATTATGTAGTTGAAGCATCAATGGGGCATGTTAGAGATTTGCCAAAAAGTAAATTAGGGGTAGATATTGAGGATAACTTTAATCCTAAGTATATAACAATAAGAGGAAAGGGTGAGCTTATAAGTAAGTTAAGAAAAGCTGCAAAAAAAGCAGATAAAGTTTATCTTGCAACTGACCCAGACCGTGAAGGAGAGGCTATTTCATGGCACCTTGCTAATATTTTAAAAATAGATGAAAATTCTAAATGCAGAATAGTATTTAATGAAATTACTAAAAATGCAGTTAAAAGTTCTTTAAAATCTGCAAGAAGTATTAATTTAAATCTTGTTGATGCACAACAAGCAAGAAGAGTTTTAGACAGATTAGTAGGGTATCAAATAAGTCCAATACTTTGGAGAAATGTTAAGTGGGGTTTAAGTGCAGGAAGAGTTCAATCAGCAGCTTTAAAACTTATATGTGATAGAGAAGAAGAAATAAAAGCCTTTATTCCTAAAGAATATTGGACTGTTGATTGTGTTATGAAAAAAGATAGAAAGAAATTTCCTATAAAACTTGTAAGTAAAGATAATAAAAAAATAGAAATCACAAATAAAGAAGAAGCAGATTTAATAATAAAAGACCTTGAAGGAAATGATTTTATTATTAAATCTATAAAAGAAGGATTAAAAAATAAAAATCCTCTTCCACCATTTACAACAAGTACTCTTCAACAAGAAGCAAGTAAAAAGCTTAATTTTATGACAAAAAGAACTATGTCAGTGGCACAAGTTTTATATGAAGGCGTTGAAGTTAAAGGATATGGTACTGTAGGGCTTATAACTTATATGAGAACAGATTCAGTAAGAATTTCTGATGAAGCTCAAAATAATGCATTAAATTTTATAGAAAATGAATATGGAAAGGAATATATTCCTGAAAAACCAAGAGTATATAAAGGAAAGAAAAATATTCAAGATGCTCATGAAGCCATAAGACCAACTTATGTGGAAATAACACCAGAAAAGGCTAAGGAGAATTTAACACCAGAACAATTTAAGTTATATTCTTTAATTTGGAAAAGATTTATGGCAAGTCAAATGGCATCATGTATATTAAATACAAATGCTATAGATATAGCAAATGGTGATTATAAATTTAGAGCCCATGGTTCAACTGTTAAGTTTGATGGATTTATGAAGTTATATGAATATACTATGGATGAAGAAAATGATTCTGTAATTCTTCCTAAATTATCAGAAAATGAAATACTAAAAAAAGAATCTATTGAAGGAAAGCAACATTTTACTCAACCACCAGCAAGATTTACAGAAGCTTCTTTTGTTAAGCTTATGGAAGAAAAGGGAATAGGAAGACCAAGTACATATGTACCAACTATTTCCACTCTTTTAAGTAGAGATTATGTTGAAAGAGAAAAGAAAAACTTACTTCCAACAGAATTAGGTTTTATAGTTAATAATATTATATGCCAGTATTTTCAAGAAATAGCTGATGTAGATTTTACTGCAGATATGGAAAAAAAATTAGACTATATTGAAGAAGGCAGTGAAAAGTGGAAAGAAGTAGTAGAAGAATTCTACAAACCATTAAAAGTTGAAATTGATAAGGCAGAAAAAGAAATATCAAAGGTTGTTATTGAAGATAAAGTAAGTGATGTTCCATGTGATAAATGTGGAAGAATGATGGTTATAAAGAGAGGAAGATATGGTAATTTCTTAGCGTGTCCTGGCTATCCAGAATGTAAAAATGCTAAACCTATTGTTGAAAAATTAGATGTTCCTTGCCCTGAATGTGGAAAAGAAATTGTTGTAAAGAAGAGTAAGAGAGGAAAGAAATTCTTTGGTTGTTCAGGTTATCCAGAATGTAAATTTGTAAGTTGGAATGAGCCAGTTAAAGAAAGATGTCCTAAATGTAATAGTTACATGGTAATTAAATATTCAAAAAAAGAAGGAAAATATATACAATGTTCTAATAGTGAATGTGATTATAAAAAAGTACTTCCAAAAGAAGAAGAAGAAAAGGATAAGTAAATAACAAATAATGTTGAAAAAAATTTATTTATATGATAAACTTAAATTGTATATAAAATTAAAACAATTTAGAATATTTAATAAATGAATTCAAACTTCATAGTAAGGAGGGGTAAATATGTCAACATTATTGAATAAAACAAGAAAGTTAAACAAAGTTTTGCAAAAATCAGGCACAGAGGTAGTAGCTTTTAGAGATATATGTAGTCTTTTAAGCGAAGTTCTTGAATGTAATGTATATATTGCAAGTAGAAAAGGAAAAATATTAGGCTATACTTTTGAAAGTGATTTTGAATGTGACATTATGAGAAAAAAAGTTGAAGAAGAAGGAAAGTTCCCTAATGAATATAATGATAAGCTTTTAAAAGTTAGAGAAACAATTGCAAATATTGCAGGAAAAGGTGAATGTGTCTTTGAAGGTGAAGGGGAATGTATAATGAAAGACAAGCTTTCAACTATAGTACCTATAATAGGTAATAGAGAAAGACTTGGAACTTTACTTCTTGCTAGATTTGAAAAACCTTTTACTGATGATGATTTAGTTTTAGTAGAATATAGTGCAACAATAGTAGGTATGGAAATATTAAAAGCTAAACAAGATGAACTTGAAGAAGAAACAAGAAAGAAAGCAGTGGTTCAATTAGCTATAGGAACTTTATCTTATTCTGAATTAGAGGCAGTTGAACATATTTTTAATGAACTAGATGGAAATGAAGGACTATTAGTAGCATCAAAAATTGCTGATAAAGTAGGAATAACAAGAAGTGTTATAGTTAATGCTCTTAGAAAATTTGAAAGTGCTGGAGTTATAGAATCAAGATCATTAGGAATGAAGGGAACTCATATTAAAATTTTAAATGATAAACTTTTAGATGAACTTAAAAAAATAAAATAATATAAAAAAGTTAATATGAAAAATTATATTAATAAAGTTTAAGAAGAGAAGATATAAGTGTGAATTGTTACTTTAGTAAATGATTAAAACAAAAAGTAATATTTCACACTTTTTTTGTACTTTTATGAAAAGTATATTAGTTTAATTATTTTAATGATTAAAAAACTTTCTAAGGTAATAATAGTGGGTATTTTTTTAGTAAAAAAAATTTAGTTAAAGTTAAGGAATAATTTTAGAAAATAAATAAAAATTTATTGCGGGGATTAAAAGCTTATGATATACTATCTAAGGAAATAAATACACACACTATCTAATAGTCCTAGGTGGTGCTATGATTTTTATAGTTCCTATGGCAAATGAAGATGGTGGAGGTAAAAACCAGGAGGTAAGAAAATGTCAGTAATATCAATGAAACAATTATTAGAAGCAGGTGTACACTTTGGTCACCAAACAAGAAGATGGAACCCTAAAATGGCTCCATATATCTTTACAGAAAGAAATGGAATCTACATAATAGATTTACAAAAGACTGTAAAGAAAGCAGAAGAAGCTTATGACTTTATAAAGGAAGTTTCTGCAGAAGGAAAAGACATATTATTTGTAGGAACTAAAAAGCAAGCTCAAGAAGCTATAGAAGAAGAAGCTATAAGATCTAACATGCACTTTGTTAACAACAGATGGTTAGGTGGAATGTTAACTAACTTTGAAACAATAAAAACTAGAATTAAGAGATTAGAAGAACTTAAGAAAATGGAAGAAGACGGAACTTTTGAAGTTTTACCTAAGAAAGAAGTTGCAAAACTTATGGGAGAAATGGAAAAGTTAGAAAAGAACCTTGGTGGAATTAAGAACTTAGATGCAACTAATATTGGAGCAATGTTTGTTGTAGATCCAAGAAAAGAAAAGAATGCTATTTCTGAAGCTAAGATATTAGGAATCCCAGTTGTTGCAATAGTTGATACAAATTGTGATCCAGAAGAAGTAGATTATGTAATCCCAGGAAATGATGATGCTATAAGAGCTGTTAAATTAATAACTGCTAAAATGGCTGATGCAATCATTGAAGGAAGACAAGGCGAACAATTAGCTGAAGAAGAATAGAATTAATAGATAAATAAGGTAGGTGAGCATTTAACTCATTTACCTTTTATCCTAAATGGAAGGATTACTTTTTAAAATCAAGGAGGAATTTAATAATGATAAGTGCAAAAGTAGTTAAAGAGCTAAGAGAAATGACTGGTGCAGGAATGATGGAATGTAAAAAAGCTCTTACAAAAACTGATGGTGATATAGAAAAGGCTGTAGAATTCTTAAGAGAAAAAGGATTAGCAAGTGCAGCTAAGAAAGCTGGAAGAGTAGCAGCTGAAGGTCTTGTTAAGACTTATGTTACTGAAGATGGAAAAAATGCTTCAATAGTAGAAGTTAACTGTGAAACAGATTTCGTTGCTTTAAACGAACAATTTGTTCAATTTACTGAAAACTTAGCTAAGTTTGTAATCACTTCATCTGCTACAACAGTTGAAGAATTATTAGCTGAAAAGTTTGATGGAGAAAAGACAGTTCAAGAAACTTTAACTAATTTAATAGCAACTCTTGGAGAAAACATGACAGTTAGAAGATTTAAAAAGTTCTCTGTTGAAAAGGGTGCAATCCAAGGATATGTTCACGGTGGTGGAAGAATTGGTGTTATAGTTGAAGCAGTTTGTGATACTGAATCACCAGTTGTAACAGAAGTTGCTAAGGAATTATGTATGCAAGTTGCAGCTGCAAATCCTTTATTCTTAAGCGAAGCTGATGTTGACCAACAATCAATAGAAAAAGAAAAAGAAATATACAGAGTTCAAGCTTTAAATGAAGGAAAGCCAGAAAAGATAGTTGAAAAGATGGTTGAAGGAAGAATAAAGAAATACTATAAAGAAGTATGTCTTTTAGATCAACCATGGGTTAAAGATGGCGATAAGAGCATAAGCAAGTTAGTTGCTGAAAAGTCAAAGGAAGTTGGTTCTGAGATTACAATAAAGAGCTTTGTAAGATTTGAAAGAGGCGAAGGAATCGAAAAGGTTGTAGAAGACTTCGCAACAGAAGTTGCTAAGCAAATGGGTAAATAAAAATTGAAGAGAACACAAGGTGTTCTCTTTTTTTAAAATATTAAAAGTAATGGAGGAAATTAAATGACTGAATGTAAATATAAAAGAGTTCTTCTTAAATTATCAGGAGAAGCTTTAGCTGGAGAATCAGGATTTGGGTTAGACTTTAATGTAGCAAAAAGAATTGCATTAGAAATAAAAGAATTAGTAGATATGGGTATACAAGTAGGTGCTGTTGTAGGTGGCGGAAACATATGGAGAGGAAGAAGTGGTGAAGGAATGGACAGAACCACTGCAGACTATATGGGAATGTTAGCTACATGTATAAATGGATTAGCCCTTCAAGATTCTTTAGAACAAGTAGGAGTTGATACAAGAGTTCAAACTGCTATAGAAATGAAGGCTGTTGCAGAACCTTACATAAGAAGAAGAGCTGTAAGACATCTTGAAAAAGGCAGAGTTGTAATTTTCTCTGCAGGTACAGGAAATCCATATTTCTCAACTGATACAACAGCAGCATTAAGAGCAGCTGAAATAGAGGCAGAAGTAATTCTTTTAGCTAAAAAAGTTGATGGAGTTTATGATAAAGACCCTCATAAATATGCTGATGCTAAAAAATATGATAAATTATCATATTTAGAAATATTAGATCAAGGTCTGCAAGTAATGGATTCTACTGCTACAACTTTATGTATGGATAATAATATTCCTATATTAGTATTTGGTCTTGATGAGCCAGGAAATATAAGAAAAGCAGTAAATGGTGAAAATATAGGTACTTTAGTTTCAAAGTAGGAAGGGGAATTTTATGATTAAAGATATTATAAAACATTCTGAAGAAAAAATGAAAAAGACAGTTTCTGTCTTAGTTTCTGATTTACAAACATTAAAAGCTGGAAGAGCAAACCCAACAATGCTTGATAAAATACAAGTTGAATATTATGGAAGTATGTGTCCATTAAATCAAGTGGCAAATGTAAGTGCTCCAGAACCAAGAGTACTTATGATAACTCCTTGGGAAAAACCTTTATTAAAAGATATTGAAAAAGCTATATTAAAATCTGATTTAGGATTAAATCCTTCAAATGATGGTTCTGTAATTAGACTTATAATACCAGAATTAACTGAAGAAACAAGAAAAAATCTTGTAAAGACTGTAAAAAAATATGGTGAAGAATCTAAAGTAGCAGTAAGATCAATAAGAAGAGATGCTAATGAAAAGATTAAAGCATTAAAAAAGGATGCTGATATTTCTGAAGATGAAATTAAAAAAGGCGAAGAAGATGTTCAAAAAGTAACAGATATATATATAAAGGATATTGATGCAAAAATTGCAGCTAAAGAAAAAGAGATAATGTCTGTATAGATAAATAATAAAAAAACCTGCTCTTTTAGCAGGTTTTTATGTTATATTTTAAATTGTAAATTCGGAGGAAAAAAACCTTGTTAGATATGTTTAAAAGCAAGAAAGGCAATGTGAAAAATTCACAAGATGATGATTTTCAATTAGATATGGAAAGAATTCCAGAGCATATTGGAATTATTATGGATGGAAATGGAAGATGGGCAAAAGCTAAAGGATATCCAAGAACAATAGGTCATAAAGCAGGAGTTGAAACTATAAGAAGAGTGCTTAAAGAAGCTGAAAGACTTGGAGTTAAATACATAACACTATATGCTTTCTCAACTGAAAATTGGAAAAGACCTAAAGAGGAAGTTGGAGCTTTAATGAAACTTTTAGTTCAATATTTTAGATCAGAACTTAATGAACTTCATGAAAATGGTGTTGTTGTTAATACTATTGGAGATATATCTAAGTTACCAAAAGAATGTATACAAGAAATAGAAAGAGCTAAGGAAAAGACAAAAAATAATACTGGAATAGTTATGAATTTAGCTTTAAACTATGGAGGAAGAGATGAAATAGTAAGAGCTGTAAAATCTATAGCAAAAGATGCAGTAGAAGGAAAAATATTACCAGAAGAAATAGATGAAAAATCTATAGAAAAATATTTATACACTGCAAAAATGCCAGATCCAGATATGATAATAAGACCTTCAGGGGAACAAAGGCTTAGTAACTTCCTTTTATGGCAATGTGCCTATTCAGAATTTTGGTATTCAGATATAAATTGGCCAGATTTTACTGAACAGGATTTAAGAAAAGCAATTTTTGATTTCCAAAATAGAGATAGACGCTTTGGCGGAATTAAATAAATTGAGGTGAAGATATGAAATCTAATAACAGATATTTAGGTGCTCTTATGATAGCTCCCTTTATTGTATTTGTATTTTTAGGTGGAATTTATTTGAAAATATTTACTATAATTTTATCTGTAATAGGAATGTACGAATTTTATAGAGCTTTAACAAATAAAGGATTTAAACCAGTTCATTTAGTTGGTTATATATTATTATTATTCTATTATGCTATGGGCAATGATTTTAAAAATTTAATGTTTCTTATTATATTAGCAACCTGTGCATTATTAATAGTGCCTATATTAACAGAAAAACATACATTTATTGATTGCTCTCTTACTTTATTAGGATTTATATATGTAGGAGTATTGTTTAGTTTTATATATTTAGTAAGTGAGAAAACTGGAGGCAATTTTTATGTATGGCTTATATTTATAGGCTCATGGATGACAGATACTACAGCCTATTATGCAGGAAAATTTTTAGGAAAGCATAAATTATGTCCAAGAGTAAGTCCTAAAAAAACTATTGAAGGTTCTATAGGTGGACTTTTAGGAGCAACTATTTTTTGTGGACTTTTAGGAGTAGTTACAACTCATTATATAAATTCTATACCTCTTTATCACTTCTTCATTATTGGAGCATTATGTGGAGTTTTCAGTCAATTTGGAGATTTAGTTGCTTCAACAGTAAAGAGATATGTAGATATTAAAGATTATGGAAATTTAATACCAGGTCATGGTGGAATTTTAGATAGATTTGATTCAATTTTATTTTCAGGAGTTGTAGTATTCTATTATTTAACTTTCATAATTGGAATTTAAAAAATTTTAAGTGTGAATTATTGCATTAAACTAGAAGAATTGGAAAAGCAATAATTCACACTTTTTTTATTCTATTAGTTAGAAAATTTTTTAAATTAATAATATTTTACAAATATTACTTCTGATAATATAAATAATTTGGTTTAATTTATCAAATTTATTTATATTATCAAAAAATTATATTATTGTTTTGAATTGTAACTATAAAGATAGAAGAGAAAAACAATAATTTATTAATATGGCAATAGAAATAAATCATATACTTAAATGAAATCAATAAAGGAGAATATTTTGTGGATTTTTTTAAAAAGTATAAAAAATTAATTGATTTAATACTTTTATTTATATTTATTTTTATAATTACCATATTAATAAAAACATATTTAAGACCTTTTATCTCTATGATAGTTATATATATAGTATCTTCCCCTTTATATAAAATACTAAAAAAACTTAATATACCTAAAAAGTTAAGTGCAATTTTAGCAGTATTTATTGTAAATCTTTTTTTAGTTATAATAATAATTTATCTTGGAAATTCAATTTATTGTTTAATAAAGCAAATATATGACAATAATATAAGACATATAGAAGTTTTTTTATCCTATATAAAAAATTTATTAAAACATATAAATATAGATTATTCTTATGAAAGTATATTTTCTTTTTTTAATAAGGATTTAATTAAAGCTAAAGCTATAAGTACAGGAGAAGAATTAATTTCTTATTTTATAGGAAATATTTCAGCTTTTTTTATTTTAATAGATATAGACAAAATAAAAAAATTAATAAAAAATATTATGCCTATAGATTTTATACTTAAATTTTACAATGAAAAAGAAAGTATAAAAGAGATGATAATTATTGAAGGAATACTTGTTATTATATCTACTTTAGAAATAATAATTGGATTTATTATTTTTAAGGTTCCTAAGGCCTTTGTGTTTGGAGTGATTTGTGGAATTTTAGATATTTTGCCCTATGTAGGAACTATAATTGTATTTATTCCAATAATAATATACAATATAATATTGAGAGAATATTTAAGAGTTTTTGGATTAATATTTTTATTTATATTAGTTCAAGTAGTAAGAGAAATTCTAGAAGCAAAATTTTTAAGTGATAAATTAGATTTACATCCCCTTTTAATATTATTATCTATTTATATTGGAGTAAAAATTTTTGGAATGCTAGGAATAATTATAGGGCCAATGTATGGAATATTAGCAAAGGGAATTGTTTATAGTGATTAAATCACTTATTTTTATTAGGAGGACTAAAATGAAAAAAATTTCTATTTTAGGGGTTACAGGTTCAATAGGAACTCAAACTCTAGATGTTGTGAGAAATTCAGATGATATTAAGATTATAGGAATTAGTGCAAATTCTTCAACTGAAAAGATGAAGGAAATTATTAAAGAATTTAAACCTAAATATGTAGCAATGATGAAAGAAGAATGTGCAGAAGAGTTAAAAGAGTTTTGCAAGGAAAATTCTTTTGAAATAGAAGTATATAGTGGATTAGATGGCCTTGTAAAAATTTCTGTATTAGATGAAATTGACATGGTAGTGACATCTGTTGTTGGTATGATAGGTCTTGTACCAACAATTAAAGCAATAAAGGCAAAAAAAGATATTGCACTAGCTAACAAAGAAACTTTAGTAGTAGCAGGAGAGCTTGTTATGAAAGCTGCAGAAGAAAATGGTGTAAAAATTCTTCCTGTAGATTCTGAACATAGTGCAATTTACCAATCTTTAAGAGGAAATGATTTATCTACATTAAAAAAGATAATTTTAACAGCTTCAGGAGGTCCTTTTAGAGGTAAAAAAGAAGAGGAGCTAAAAGAAATAACATTAGAAGAAGCTTTAAATCATCCTAATTGGAGTATGGGAAAGAAGATAACTATAGATTCAGCTACATTAATGAATAAGGGGTTAGAAGTTATAGAGGCCCATTGGTTATTTAATTGTGATTACGATAATATACAAGTTGTAGTTCATCCTCAAAGTATAATTCATTCAATGGTTGAATATACAGATGGGGCAATAATTGCAGAATTAGGTTCAGCTGATATGAGACTTCCTATTCAATATGCTTTAAATTACACTGAAAGAAAAAAGGAAGTGGCAAAGTCAATAGATTTTTATGAAATATCTAAATTAACCTTTGAAAAACCTGATATGGATACATTTAAATGTTTAAAAATTGCCTATGAAGTAGGAAAAAGGGGAGGACTTTTACCTACTGTTTTAAATGGAGCTAATGAAGTTGCTGTCCAATTGTTTTTAGATAGAAAAATTAAATTTTTAGAAATTGCAGAAATTATTGAAAAGACATTAAGAGAATTTAAGGATGAATGTAAAAAAGAATTAAATTTAGATAATATAATAGCTTTAGATAAGAAAGTAAGAAATTATGTTATAAATGAATACAATTAGGAGGAATTTATGTATATTATATGGGCAATATTAGGCTTTAGTCTTATAATAATAGTTCATGAATTAGGACATTTTATGTTAGCTAAGCTTAATGGAATAAAAGTTTTAGAATTTTCAATTGGAATGGGACCTAAGATATATTCATATCAAGGAAAAGAAACTAAATATTCACTAGGAATTTTGCCAATAGGTGGATATGTAAATATGCTTGGAGAAGGGGAAGAAAGTGATGAAGAAGGAAGTTTTTCATCTAAACATCCTTTAAGAAGACTATCAGTAGTGCTTGCAGGGGCTTTTATGAATTTTGTTCTTGCAATGATTATATTTGTTATTATATTTAGTAAAATTGGATTTAGTACTCCTGTAGTAAGTTCAATAGAGGATAATATGCCCCTTAAAGAAGCAGGACTTATAAATGGAGATAAAATAGTTGAAGTTAATGGAAGTAAAATTCATACAAGTTCAGATTTATCCTTAGAAATAAGTGAAGCAAAAGACTCTACTATGAAGATTGTTTATGAAAGAAATGGAGAAAAAAATGAAGTAAATGTTACTCCAGTTTATGACAAAGAAAGAGAAACTTATAGAGTAGGTTTTACTTATACAGTAATAAAAAATCCAACTGTTCTTCAATGTATAAAAGAAGGTGCTAATGAAACAATTTCCCTAGTATCACAAACCTTTAAATCAATAGGTATGATTTTTACTGGAAAGGCTAATCTTAAGACAGATGTAGGAGGACCTGTTACAATAGTAAGAATGTCATCTCAAGCAGCAAAAGTTGGAGTTATGAATTTATTTATGTTAGTAGCTATACTTTCAGTAAGTGTAGGTATATTTAATCTTCTTCCATTTCCAGCTTTAGATGGAGGATGGTCAGTTCTTCTTATTATTGAATTTATAACAAAGAAAAAAGTTCCAGATAAGGTAGTTGGAGCATTAAATACAATAGGATTTATGATTCTTATAGGAATTATGGTTTTAGTTACAATAAAGGATATTTTATATCCAATTAATTTGTAGGAGATAATAAAAATGAAGGAAACAAGAAAAGTTAAAGTTGGAAATTTGTTTATTGGAGGAGATGCAAAAGTAACCATTCAATCTATGACAAATACAGATACAAGAGATGTAGAGAAAACTTTAAAACAAATAAGAGAATTATATAATGCAGGTTGTGAAATTGTAAGATGTGCAGTTTTAGATATGGAAGCTGCTGAAGCTTTAAAGGAAATAACAAAGCTTTCTCCAATTCCTGTTGTTGCAGATATACATTTTGATTATAGATTAGCATTAAAAGCAATGGAAAATGGAATATCAGCATTAAGAATAAATCCAGGAAATATAGGAAGTAGAGATAGAGTAGAAGCTGTTGTTAATGAAGCTAAGAAAAGAAATATTCCTATAAGAATAGGAGTAAATTCTGGTTCTTTAGAAAAAGAACTTTTAGAAAAATATAAAAAGCCAACTCCAGAGGCTTTAGTAGAAAGTGCTTTAAAACATGTGAAAATATTAGAAGAATTAAACTTTTTTGATATTGTAATATCTATAAAATCTTCAGATGTAAAAATGATGATAGACTCTTATAGACTTATAAGCGAAAAGTGTAATTATCCTCTTCATCTTGGAGTTACAGAATCAGGAACTCCCTTTAAAGGAACAATAAAATCAAGTATAGGAATAGGAACTCTTTTAGCAGAAGGAATAGGAAATACAATAAGAGTATCTTTAACAAGTGACCCTGTAGAAGAAATAAAAGTTGGAAAAGAAATTTTAAAGGCTTTAGGTCTTAGAAAGGGAGGGCTAGAATTTGTATCTTGCCCAACTTGTGGTAGAACACAAATTGATTTAATTAATATTGCAAATCAGGTTGAAAAAAGATTAGAATCTGTAAATAAAAATATAAAAGTAGCTGTTATGGGATGTGTTGTTAATGGTCCTGGAGAAGCTAGAGAAGCAGATATTGGAATTGCAGGTGGCAAGGGAGAAGGAATTATCTTTAAAAAAGGTAAAATAATAAAAAAGGTTAAAGAAGAAGATTTAATTGAAGAATTAATGAAAGAAATTGAATCTTTATAAAAATTCTATGGAGGGGTATTTTTGAGTGAAGAGTTTATAAAAGGGCTTTATGTAAATTTAAATAAAAAGGAATCTTTATATGAAAAGGGACTTAAAATATTAAGATTTCAATTTTTTAGAAAAAGTAATTTGCTTAAGGTTATTCTTAGAACTTTAGAAGTTTTAAATGAAGATGAAGAAGATTATTTTAAAAACACTGTTAAAAAGGCCCTTGGTGTAGATGTTAATGTAGAATTACTTTGTTATAAGGATGTAAGAGATGCCTCTATAGAAGAAATTTCAAGCAAATATTGGATGGATGTTGTAGGAGAGGTTATAAAGAAAAATCCCTTAGTAAAAGATATTCTATGTTCTAAAAATAGAAAAATAGAAAAGAATAAAATTGTTATAAGTTATGGTTGTGAAGCTTTAATAAATCATATAAGAAAAAAATATATAGAAGAAGAAATATCATCTCATATAGATGATATTTTTAATCGTAAGGTAAAAGTAGAATTTAGATATGATGAATCCTTAATTGAAGAAAATTATGAAGAAAAAAAACTTGAGGAAAATAAACAAATAGTAAAAGACATTTTAGAAGGAAGGGTAGAAAATAATAATATAGATAAACCTTCTAAAGAAAATAAAGAAAAGCCAAAATATGAAAAGAAGAAATTTGAAAAACCAAACTTTAAAAGAGAACCTAAGGGCGAAAATACTATTTTAGGAAGAAATATTTCAAATGAATCTATTAAAATAAAAGAGATAAATGAAACTTCTGGATATGTAGCTGTTACTGGAGAAATATTCAAGGTAGAAACAAAAGAAACTAAAACAGGAAGAATAATTTTAAGTTTCTTTATAACAGATTTAACTAGCTCAATTATGGGAAAATGTTTCTTAAAACCAGGAACTGAACAAATGGAAGTTTTAGACCAAATTAAAAAAGGATTATATTGCAAAATTCGTGGAGAAGCTATCTTTGATACCTTTGCTAAAGAAGTAGTAATAATGGTTCGTGACATAGTTAAAATGAAAAAGATAGAAAGAATGGATAGAGCAGAGAAAAAGAGAGTTGAGCTTCATATGCACACTACCATGAGTGCTATGGATGCAGTAACTCCAGCTAAAAAACTTATTGGAAGAGCAGCTAAATGGGGACATACTGCAGTAGCAATTACAGACCATGGGGTAGTTCAAGCTTTTCCAGAGGCACAAATGGCAGAAAAAGATAGTGGGCTAAAAGTTATTTATGGAGTTGAAGGCTATTTAGTTAATAATGGAATACCAGTTGTACTTAATGAAAATGGAAAAAGTACATTAGATGATACTTATGTGGTTTTTGACTTAGAAACTACAGGATTTTCTTCAAAAAATGATAAGATAATTGAAATTGGAGCAGTAAAAATAAAGAAGGGTTTAGTTGTAGATAGATTTAGTGAGTTTGTAAATCCAGAAATGAGAATACCATATAACATTACTGAACTTACAAGTATTACAGATGAAATGGTAGAAAATGCTGAAACTATAGAAAAAATTCTTCCAAAATTTTTAGAGTTTTGTAAAGATAGTGTTATAGTAGCTCATAATGCAGGTTTTGATGTAGGTTTTATTAAGAAAAATGCAAGAGATATTGGAGAAGAATTTAATTATCCTGTTTTAGATACTGTTCCACTTGCAAGATATTTATATCCAGAGCTTAAAAAGGTAAAATTAAATATTGTAGCAAAGCATTTAGGAGTAAGCTTAGAAAACCATCATAGAGCAGTAGATGATGCAAAGTGTACAGGTGATATACTTTTAAAATGTTTTGAAAAAATAAAAGAGGAAAAAAATATAAATACACTAAAGGAATTAAATAAAGAGTTTTTAGATAATATAGATATAAAAAAGCAACCTAGTTATCATATAATCATATTAACAAAAACTCAAGAAGGATTAAGAAATTTATATAAGCTTGTATCAGAAGCTCATTTAAATAATTTCTTTAAGGTTCCAAGAATACCAAAAAGCAGACTTCAAGAATTAAGAGATGGACTTATAATTGGTTCAGCTTGTGAAGCAGGAGAACTTTATAGAGCTATATTAGAAGGAAAAACTGATGATGAATTAAAAGAAATAATAAGCTTTTATGATTATTTAGAAATTCAGCCAATAGGAAATAATGAATTCTTAATAGAAAAGGGTTCCGTAAAAGATGAAAATGAAATAAAAGAAATAAATAAAAAAATTTATGATTTAGGAAAAGAATGTGGAAAGCTTACTGTAGCTACAGGAGATGTTCACTTTTTAGAACCAGAAGATTCTGCCTTTAGAAAAATTATAATGGCAGGAAAGGGCTTTAAAGATGCAGATAATCAACCACCATTATATTTAAAGACAACAGAAGAAATGCTTAAAGAGTTTTCTTATTTAGGAGAAGATATAGCAATGGAAGTTGTTGTTACAAATACTAATAAAATAGCAGATGAATGTGAAAAGATAAAGCCTATTCCAGATGAAACATATCCTCCTAAAATTGAGGGAGCAGAAGAGGATATTAAAAATATGGCTATGGATAAAGTACATTCTATATATGGAGACCCTCTTCCAGAAGTAGTTGAAAAAAGACTTGATAAAGAACTTAATTCAATTATAAGTAATGGATATGCAGTTTTGTATCTTATAGCACAAAAGCTTGTGGCAAAATCTTTATCTGATGGATACTTAGTTGGTTCAAGAGGTTCTGTTGGTTCTTCCTTTGCAGCAACAATGTCAGATATTACAGAAGTTAATGGACTTCCACCTCACTATGTATGTCCAAATTGTAAAAACTCTGAGTTTTTCTTAGATGGTTCAGTAAGTTCAGGTGCAGACCTTCCAGATAAGATATGTCCAAAATGTGGTACAAAATATAGAGCTGATGGACATGATATTCCCTTTGAAACTTTCTTAGGATTTGAAGGAGATAAAGAACCAGATATAGACCTTAATTTCTCAGGAGATAACCAAGGTGATATTCATAAATATACAGAAGTTTTATTTGGTGAAGGATATGTATTTAAAGCAGGAACAATAGGAACAGTTGCAGAAAAAACAGCCTATGGATATGTAAAAAAATATTTAGAAGAAAGAGGATTAAGAGCCTCTAGTGCTGAAATTGAAAGACTTACAATAGGATGTACTGGAATAAAAAGAACAAGTGGACAGCATCCTGGTGGAATTATGGTTGTTCCAACTTATACAGATATATATAATTTTACTCCAATACAACATCCAGCAGATGATAATGATTCAGATGTAGTAACAACTCATTTTGACTATCACTCAATATCAGGAAGACTTTTAAAACTTGATATACTAGGTCATGATGACCCTACAGTAATAAGAATGCTTCAAGATTTAACAGGAATAGACCCAAAAACAATACCTTTAAATGATCCAGATGTAATATCTTTATTTACTTCTCCAAATGCATTAGGAGTTACAGCAGAAGAATTAGAATGTCCTGTTGGAAGTTATGGACTTCCTGAGTTTGGAACAAAATTTGTTAGAGGAATGCTTGTAGATACTCAGCCAAAAAGTTTTGCAGACTTAGTAAGAATATCAGGACTTTCTCATGGTACAGATGTATGGCTTAATAATGCACAATATTATATAAAAGAAGGATATACAACTCTTCAAGAATGTATTGCTACAAGAGATGATATAATGGTATATCTTATGTATAAGGGAGTACCACCAAAAACTTCCTTCTCTATAATGGAAAAGGTAAGAAAAGGTAAAGGACTATCTGAGGAACATGAAAAGATAATGAAAGAAAATAATGTACCAAATTGGTATATAGAATCTTGTAAAAAGATAAAATACATGTTCCCTAAAGGTCATGCTGTGGCATATGTTATGATGGCTGTAAGAATAGCATATTTTAAAGTTCATTATCCAGCAGCTTATTATGCTACATATTTTACAGTAAGAGCAGATGATTTTGATGCAGATATAGTATGCAAAGGAGAATCTGCAATACATCAAAAACTTCATGAGTTATATGATTTAGGAAATTCTGCTAGTGTAAAAGATAAGGGATTAATAACTGTTCTTGAATTAGCTTTTGAAATGTGTAAGAGAGGCCTTAAATTTAAAAAGGTTGATTTATATAAATCAGAAGCATTAAAATTTACAATAGAAGATGAAGTTTACTTAAGACCACCTTTAAATTCTCTTCAAGGAGTTGGAGATAATGCAGCAAAATCAATAGCTGAAGCAAGAAAAGATGGAGAATTTATTTCAAA
Organism: uncultured Clostridium sp.; assembly: GCA_900539375.1. Taxonomy (GTDB): domain Bacteria; phylum Bacillota; class Clostridia; order Clostridiales; family Clostridiaceae; genus Clostridium. Next base: position 19,653 of record UQBY01000020.1, read on the forward strand.
AGAAGATTTAAGAATGAGGTCTAAAGTATCAAAGACAGTTATAGAAACATTAACTAATCATGGATGTTTAGAAGGAATGTCTGAAACAAATCAATTATCATTATTCTAAATAATTCTTGTATTATTTAAAAATATATGTTAAGCTATAGATGTAAGATTAACAGCAATAGTTAAAAATATGAGTGGGGAGAAAATGCCCACTCTTTGTTTTGTGGCGCAACTGATTTTAAAAATAGTTGCGTTTTTGCATAGTTAAAATTTGTTATCTTACAATAAAAATTGAATATTGAAAGGGAGGTTTTGAAGTAATGAATAACAATGCTTTAATTGAAAAAATTGAAACTTTAGTTAAACCAATTGCAGATGAATTAAATTATGAAATTTATCATATTGAGTTTGTAAAAGAAAATAATGAATTTTATTTAAGAATATATATTGATAAAGAAGAAGGCATATCTCTTACAGATTGTGAAGCATTATCTAGAAGAGTAAGTGATGTTTTAGATGTTGAAGACCCAATAGATAAGGCATATTATCTAGAAGTATCATCACCAGGTCTTAATAGAAGATTATTTACAGATGAACATTTTAAAAAGTTTGTAGGAAGAGAAGTTTTAGTAAAACTTAATGGAAATATTGAAGGTAAGAAAAATATAAAAGGACTGCTTAAAGAAGTAACTGAGGAAAAGATAATTGTAGAAGATGGTGAAAAAGCAATAACTATTCCTAAGGTAAAAATAAAGGTAGCAAATTTAGAAGGGGAAATTTAGCAAGGAGGATAAAAAAATGAATGAAGAGTTTATAACTGCTCTAAAGGAAATAGTTAAGGATAAGGGTATAAGTGAGGATTTAATATTTACAACAATTGAGGATGCTATGGTGGCAGCATATAAGAAAAATTATGCAAATAATGTTACAGCAGCTCAAAATGTTAGAGTAAGTATAGATAGAGAAACAGGAGAAATTCATGTATATGCTCAAAAGGTTGTATGTGAAGAAGTTTATGATGAAGTAACTGAAATTTCTTTAGAAGATGCAAAGGCTATAAGCAAAAGATATGAAGAAGATGACATAGTTGAAATTGAAGTAACTCCAAAAAACTTTGGAAGAGTAGCTGCACAATTAGCAAAGCAAGTAGTAACTCAAAGAATAAAGGAAGCAGAAAGAAGTATAATATATAAAGAGTATAAAGAAAAAGAATTTGATATTATAACAGGAACTGTTTTAAGAAAAGATAAAGGAATGGTTTTTGTTAATCTTGGAAAAATAGAAGGTGTAATAACTGAAAAAGAACAAATTCCAGGAGAAGAATATCCATTTAATTCAAAGCTTAAGCTTTATATAGTAGAAGTAAAAGAAGGTTCTAAGGGAGCTCAAGTTCATGTTTCAAGAACTCATCCAGGTCTTGTAAAAAGATTATTTGAATTAGAAGTTCCAGAAATATTTGATGGAACAGTTGAAATAAAGAGTATATCAAGAGAACCTGGTTCAAGAAGCAAAATAGCAGTTTATTCAAATGATGAATCTGTAGATGCTATGGGTGCATGTGTTGGAACAAAGGGTGCAAGAGTACAAAACATAGTAAATGAATTGAAAAATGAAAAAATAGACATTATAAAATGGAGTAAAGACCCTAAAGAATTTATATCTAATTCTTTAAGCCCAGCTAAGGTTTTAAGTGTTGATATAGATGAAGAAAATAAATCAGCAAAGGTTGTAGTTGATGATAATCAACTTTCTTTAGCAATAGGTAAAGAAGGTCAAAATGTAAGACTTGCAGCTAAGTTAACTAACTGGAAAATAGATATAAAAAGTAAATCACAAGCAGAAAAAGAAGCTGCCTTAGAAGAAACTGAAGAAAATAATTCAGAAGAAATGAGCACTACTGTTACAGAATAAAGGGGTGTTTTTATTATGAAGACAAAGAAGATACCACTAAGAATGTGTACTGGGTGTATGGAAATGAAGCCTAAAAAGGAACTTATAAGAGTAGTAAAAAGTCCTGAAGGAGAAGTTTCTGTAGACCTTAAAGGAAAATCTGCTGGAAGAGGAGCTTATATTTGTAGAAATAAAGAATGTTTAGAAAAGGCTTTTAAAGCAAAAAGATTAAGCCGAAATTTAGACATTGCAATAAGCGAAGAAGTTTATAATAGACTTAAGGAAGAAATTGAAAATGAATAAGTTTTTTAATTTTTTAGGTTTAATAAAAAGATCAGGAAATTTAATTGAGGGTTACAGTAAATGTAATGAGGAGAGAAATAAAAGGGAGATATATCTTTTTATTTTATCACCTGATGCCTCTGAAAACTCAAGAAAAAAATTTATAAATCATTGTTTAGAAAATAAAATCCCATATATTGAAGATTTCTCAAAGGAGGAATTAGGGGAATCCATTGGAAGACCTGAAGTTATGATTTTGGCAATAAAAAATAAAAATATGGCTGAAAAATTATTATCTCTTTATGAGGAGGAAGAATATATGAAATAGAATAATCGGGGGTGACTTTATGTCAAAAATAAGAGTATATGAATTAGCAAAAGAATTAAACATTAGCTCAAAAAAATTGATAGAAATGTTAATGGAGGAGTTTAATGTAGAAGTAAAAAATCATATGAGTGTTATTGAAGATGAAGATGCAGAGTTAATAAAGGAATTTATAACTAGTGTAGATGCTGAAGATTTAAAAGATGATGAAGACCAAAAGAAGAGTATTGTAGATGAATATGAAGATATTTTAGCTGAAGAAGTTAACAAAGGAAATAAAAAGAAAAAGAAAACTAAAAAGCAAATAGCAGCAGAAAAAGCTAAGGCAGAACAAGAATTTGCAGAAAATACAATACTAGAAATTGGAGAAACAATAACTGTTAAAGAATTAGCAGATATGCTTCAAAAACCATATGCAGATGTTATTAAAAACCTTATGTTCTTAGGTATTATGGCAGCTGTAAATCAAGAAATAGATTATAATACAGCAGAAAAACTATGTGAAAAGTATGAAATAATGTGTGAAAAGAAGGAAGAGTCAGCAGAACTTGAATCTTTAAATGTTGAAGAAGATGATGATGAAAACTTAGTTAAGAGACCTCCTATAGTAACAGTTATGGGACACGTTGACCATGGTAAAACTTCCCTTTTAGATGCTATAAGAAAAACAAAGGTTATTGATAGTGAAGCTGGAGGAATAACACAACATATAGGTGCTTATACAGTAACTATAAATGGAGAAAAGATAACATTTTTAGATACTCCAGGACATGAAGCTTTTACAGCTATGAGAGCTAGAGGAGCTCAAATTACAGATATAGTTATACTAGTAGTTGCAGCTGATGATGGAATAATGCCTCAAACAAAGGAAGCTATAAGTCACTGTAAAGCTGCAGATGTTCCTATAGTTGTAGCTATTAACAAAATTGATAAGCCAGGAGCAAATATTGATAAAGTTAAGCAAGAATTAACAGAATATGGCTTAGTTTCAGAAGACTGGGGTGGAGATACTATATGTGTACCAGTATCAGCTAAGAAAGGTCTTAATTTAGACCAATTACTAGAAATGGTTCTTTTAACAGCAGAAATGCTTGAACTTAAAGCTAATCCAAATAGAAAAGCTATGGGTACTGTAATAGAAGCAAAACTTGACAAAGGAAGAGGAGCAGTAGCTTCATTACTTGTTCAAAGTGGTACTTTATCAGTTGGAGATTCTATATTAGTTGGAACTACTTATGGAAGAATAAGAGCTATGTTTAATGATGATGGAAAGAAGATAAAGTCAGCAGGACCTTCAATGCCAGTAGAAATATTAGGACTTTCAGAAGTACCAGCAGCTGGAGATAGATTTAATGAAGTAAAGGATGAAAAGACAGCTAGAGATATGGCTTCAAAGAGAAAAGAAAAGTTAAAGATTGAAACATTAAATTCTTCTCATAAAGTTTCATTAGAAGATTTATATAATCAAATTAGAGAAGGTAAGGTTAAAGAACTTGCAATAATAGTTAAAGCAGATGTTCAAGGTTCTGTAGAAGCTATAAAGCAATCTCTTGAAAAGTTATCAACAGATGATGTTAAGGTAAGAGTTATTCATGGAGGAGTAGGTGCTATAACTGAAACTGATGTTACTTTAGCTACAGCTTCAAATGCAATAATTATAGGATTTAATGTAAGACCAGATGTTAATGCTTCAGCTTTAGCAGAAAAAGAAGAAGTAGAAATAAAAACTTATAGAATTATCTATGATGCAATTGAAGATGTTAAATCTGCTATGATAGGTATGCTTGAACCAGAATATAGAGAAGTTATTTTAGGTAAAGCAGAAGTTAGAGAAACTTATAAGATTTCAAATGTAGGAACTATTGCAGGATGCTATGTTTTAGATGGAAAGATTTTAAGAAACTCAGAAGTTAGAGTTATAAGAGAAGGTGTAGTTGTATTTGAAGGAGTTCTTGCATCATTAAAGAGATTTAAAGATGATGTAAAGGAAGTTGCATCAAACTACGAATGTGGATTAAGAGTTGATAGATTTAATGATATTAAAGAAGGAGACATTATTGAAGCATTTAAAATGGAAGCAATTGTTAGAAAAGAGCTTTAATTAAAGAGGTGATTTAAATGCCTAATTATAGAGGTGGCAGAATTAACGAAGAGGTTAAAAAAGAAATAAGTAACTTAATTCGTGATGATATAAAAGATCCTAGACTTACAGCAATGATTTCAGTAACTGCAGTAAAGGTAACTAAGGATTTAAGATATGCAAAGGTATATGTAAGTATATTTGCAAAGAATGAAGAGGAAAAGAAAACTAATTTAGAAGCTTTAAAAAGTGCAGAAGGATTTGTAAGAAAAGAAATTGGTCACAGAATTAATCTTAGATATACTCCTCAAATTATATTTGAATTAGATGATTCTATTGACTATGGAATGCATATTGATAGTTTAATAGAAAAGACAAGGGGTAAATAATATGTCATTAAAAGATATTTCAAAGGTTATATTAGAATCTAATAAAATAGGAATAGCTTTCCATGCATCACCAGATGGTGATGCAATTGGAAGCACACTAGCTCTTTATCATGGATTAAAAGAACTAGGAAAAGATGTATACATACTTTCTAAAGAAGTTGTTCCAGATAATCTTGCATTTTTACCAGGTTCAGAAGAAATTGATGGAGATATGCCAAGAACTACTTACGATACTGACTTAGTTATTGTATTAGATTGTGGAAATATGGATAGAATATGTGCTAGAGTAGATGATTTTTGTGGAACTTTAATTAATATAGACCATCATGTTACAAATGATATGTATGGTGTTATTAATCATATAGAGCCAAAATCAGCAGCAACAGCAGAAATTGTTTATCTTCTTTTAAAAGAACTAGGATATAATTTTGATAGTGAAGAGGAAATATTTCAAAGAATAGGAACATGTATTTTTACTGGAATTGTTACAGATACAGGTTGCTTTAGACATTCTAATGTTACAAAAAGAACTCATACAATATCAGGAGAATTAATTGAATGTGGTGTAAATAACACAAAAATATATGATAGTCTTTTTGATAATAAGCCTTATGAGAAAGTAAAACTTATGGGATATGCCTTAAGTAGACTTGAACTTTTAGTTAATAATAAAGTGTCATTTATAGAATTATCTAAAGAATTATTAGATAGTGTATCTCTTGGAAATCTTGATACTAGCGATATAATTTCTATTGCTTTAGGAATAGAAGGGGTAGAAGTAGCTGTTGTTACAAAAGAAGTTGAAGATGGAGTAAAAGCAAGTTTACGTTCAAAGGCAGATTATGATGTAAGAAGAGTAGCAGAAGCTTTAGGCGGAGGGGGCCATATAAAAGCATCAGGACTTAAGCTTATGCATACTTCATTAGATGAAGCAAAATACAAAATAATTAAAGAAATAGAAAAAGAGATGTAGCTATGAATGGAGTTCTTAATATTTTTAAAAATAAAGGGATGACTTCCTTTGATGTTGTAAGTAGAGTTAGAAAGATAGCAAAGGAAAAAAAGGTAGGTCATACAGGAACCCTTGACCCAGAAGCAGAAGGAGTACTGCCTGTTTGCCTTGGAAAAGGAACTAAAATAATAGATTATATAATGAATTCTGAAAAAGGATATAGTGTAAAATTTAAGCTTGGGATAAAAACAACAACTTATGATTTAGAAGGAGAAATACTAGAAGAAAGAGATACTTCATTTTTAAAAGAAGAAGAAGTAAAAAATGTTATTAACTCTTTTAAAGGAGAATATTTACAAGTTCCTCCAATGTTTTCTGCTTTAAAGAAAAATGGTGTAAGATTATATGAACTTGCAAGAAAGGGAATTGAAGTTGAAAGGGAAGGAAGAAATATTACTATATATAATATAGAAAATATAAATATTGATTTACCTTATGTTTCAATGGACGTTACCTGCTCTAAAGGAACTTATATAAGAAGTTTATGTTATGATATTGGAGAAAGGCTTAATGTTTTTGCTACTATGACAGACCTTAAAAGATTTAAGACTTCCTTTTTTTGTGAAGAAGATAGCATTAATATTAATGATTTAAATGAAGAAAATATAAAAGAAAAGCTTATTTCAATAGAAGATGCTTTAAAAAATTATCCTAAGATATACATAGAAAAAGGATATACTAAGTTAATTGCAAATGGAGTAAGAGTAGGAGATAAAAGATTTACTAAGGACTTTGTAGAAAATAATGTTCTTTATAGAGTTTATGGTGAAGATAAAGAATTTTTAGGTCTTGGCAAAAAAAATGAAGAAGGATTTAAAATGGAAAAGTTATTAATTGGGTAGGAGATAGAGAAGATGAAAAATGATACATATAGTTATGTTGCCCTTGGAAGCTTTGATGGACTTCATAAAGGACATTTATCTTTAATAAAGAAAACTGTAGAATTAGCTAAAAAGATAAATGGAATGAGTATAGTATATACCTTTAAAAATCACCCTAGAAAATTTATAAAGTCAATTGATAACCCAAAATTACTTCTTGATAACGAAAGTAAAAAAGAAATTTTAAAAAAAGAAAATGTGGATTTAGTATATTTTGAAGAGTTTAATGAAGACTACATGAAACTTTCTCCAGAGGAATTTGTAAAATACTTATGTGAAAAATTTAATGTAAAGGGAATAGTTGTAGGATTTAATTATAGATTTGGATATAAAAATTCAGGAGATGTTAATCTTTTGAAAAAATTATCAAAGATTTATAATTATGAATTATATGTTATGGAACCTTGTACATATAATGAAGAAGCTATAAGTAGTACAAAGGTAAGGCAAGCACTTATAAGAGGTGCACTTAATGAAGCAAATGAAATGTTAACAAGACCATTTTTTATAAAAGGAGAAGTTGTTCATGGAAAACAGCTTGGAAGAACAATAGGTTTTCCAACAGCAAATTTAAATTTTTCAAAAGATATAATTCTTCCTAAAATAGGTGTATATTATACTAATGTTTTGTGGAATAATAATATATATAGAGGAATTACTTCTATAGGTAATAATCCAACTGTAAATGGTGAAAAAATAACCTTAGAAACATTTATATTAGATTTTAACAAAGATATATATGATGAAAAAATAAAAGTTTATTTTATAAAGTTTTTTAGGGAAGAAAAAAAATTTGCTTCAATAGAAAAACTAAAAGAGCAATTAAATTTTGATGCTAAAAGAGCAGCAAAAGAAAATATTTTATCAATAAAATAAAAATATTTACAACAGTATTATGTTTTGATATAATACTTAAGGAACCTAGTGCTATGTTGGAAGGAGGCCATCTTCCTACTTGGAACTAAGGCGATTATTATATGGAGGTGCTTAAAAGCATGGATAAGGCAAGAAAGTTAGAAATCATCAAAGAATTTGGAAGAGGAGAAGGAGATACAGGTTCTCCAGAAGTTCAAATAGCGTTATTAACTGAAAGAATAACACATTTAACTGAACACTTCAAAGTTCACAAGAAAGATCACCACTCAAGAAGAGGTCTTTTAATGATGGTTGGACAAAGAAGAGGACTTTTAAATTACTTAAAAGAACAAGATATCGAAAGATACAGAGCAATTGTTAAAAAATTAGGTTTAAGAAAGTAATCTTTTTAGAGCGGACAAAATCCGCTCTATTATTTTAAAATAATAAATAAAATACCATATATAGATAGAGGAGGTCTTGTAATGAGCAATGTATTAAGTACAATGATTGCAGGAAGAGAAATGAAAGTAGAATTTGGCAAAATCGGAATGTTATCAAATGCTGCTATTTTCATGAGTTATGGAGATACTGTAATATTAACAAATGTTAATGCTTCAGAAAAACCAAGAGACGGTATAGATTTCTTTCCTTTAAGTGTAGAATATGAAGAAAGATTATATTCAGTAGGAAAAATTCCAGGTGGATTTATAAAAAGAGAAGGAAAACCAACAGATGGAGCAATTTTAAAGGGGAGAGCTATAGATAGAAGCTTAAGACCATTATTCCCAAAGGGATACAGAAATGATGTTCAAGTAGTTTGTACTGTTGTTTCTGTTGAAGAAGAAAACTTACCTGAAATATTAGCAATTAATGCAGCTTCAACTGCATTATGTTTATCAAGCATACCTTTTACAACTCCAGTAGGAGCTGTTCAAGTAGGATTAGTTGATGGAAATCTTATTATTAATCCAAACACAGAAGAAAGAGCAAAATCAAAGCTTGCTTTAACTGTATGTTCTACAAAAGACAGAGTAATGATGATTGAAGCAGGTGGAGATGAAATCCCAGAAGATAAAATGATAGAAGCCATTAAATTTGGATTTGAGGCTTGCCAACCAATAGTTAAATTCCAAGAAGAAGCTATGGAAAAGATGGGAAAAGTAAAAGATGTTCCAGAACTTTATCACCCATCAGAAGAAGTAGAAAAAGATTTAAGAGCATTTGCATCTGATATGGTTAAAGAAGCTATGTACATAACTGATAAAGATGAAAGAAATGCAGCTATGGATAAGGTTAATGAAAAAATCAATGAAGAATTTGGGGAAAAATATGCAGATAAACTTGGAGACATAAAAGAAGTTCTTTATACTATGCAAAAAGAAGTAGTAAGAAATATGCTTCTTAATGAAAAGAGAAGACCAGATGGAAGAGCTTTTGATGAAGTAAGACCAATAAGCTGTGAAGTAGGAGTACTTCCAAGAACTCATGGAACAGGTTTATTTACAAGAGGATTAACTCAAGTAATGACTGTTGCTACATTAGGTTCAGTTGGTGACATTCAAATATTAGATGGCATAGAAGAAGATACAAAAAGATATATGCATCATTATAATTTCCCAGGATATAGTGTTGGAGAAGTTAAACCTTTAAGAGGACCTGGAAGAAGAGAAATAGGTCATGGTGCTTTAGCAGAAAGAGCATTAGAACCTCTTATACCTTCAGAAGAAGAGTTCCCATATACAATAAGATTAGTATCTGAAGTTTTAAGCTCTAATGGTTCAACATCTCAAGCTTCAGTTTGTGGTTCAACTTTAGCATTATTAGATGCAGGTGTTCCAATAAAGAGACCAGCTGCTGGTATAGCTATGGGACTTATAACATCACCTGACTTAAAAGAAGAAGCAGTTATAACAGATATACAAGGAATAGAAGACTTCTTTGGAGATATGGACTTTAAGGTAGCAGGAACTGTAGAAGGAATAACATCTATACAAGTTGATACTAAAATTAAAGGTATGAGCTTTAGCATAATTGAAAATGCTATAAGAGGTGCTAGAAAAGCAAGAGTTATGATTTTAGGAAAAATTGCAGACTGTATTCCAGAGGCAAGAAAAGATGTATCTATATATGCACCAAAAACATCTATAATTAATATTGACCCAGAAAAGATAAGAGATGTTATAGGAACAGGTGGAAAAGTTATTAACAAGATAATAGCAGACACTGGAGTTAAGATAGATATAAAAGAAGATGGAACAGTATTTGTTTCTTCAGAAGACCATGAAGGTGTAAAAAATGCTATAAAGATAATTGAAGGATTAACTAAGGAAGTAAAGTCTGGAGAAGTATATTTAGGAAAAGTAACTAAAATAACTACTTTTGGAGCTTTTGTAGAAATACTTCCAAATAAAGAAGGTTTAGTTCATATTTCAAAACTTGATAAGAACAGAGTAAACAAAGTAGAAGATGTGGTTTCAGTAGGGGACGAAATATTAGTTAAGGTTACTGAAATAGATAACCAAGGAAGAATAAATCTTTCAAGAAAAGATGCTTTATTAGAAAAAGAAGCAGAAAATGAAGAAAAGTAATTAACTTAAAAATAAGATAAATAAAAAAGGGCATTGTTTGCCTTTTTTTTCTATCTATAAATAATTTAAAAAAATTTGAATAATCCTATATAAAATGTTTTTTTAGAAAGGAGAGAAACTTTATGCATAATTTATATACATTAAAAAATGGCCTTAGGGTAGTTACTGAAAAAATTTCAGAGTCAAATTCTATTTCTGTTGGAGTTATGATAAAAAATGGGTCTAGAAATGAAAGTTTAGAGCTTAATGGGATATCACATTTTATTGAGCATATGTTTTTTAAGGGAACTAAAAAGCGTAAGTCAAAGGATATTGTAGAGGATATAGAAAACGTAGGTGGACAGATAAATGCCTTTACAAGTAAAGAAGCTACTTGCTATTATGTAAAAAATTTATATACCCATTTAGAATTATCATTAGAAATATTATCTGATATGATTTTAAATTCAGTTTTTTCTGTAGAAGAAATTGAAAGAGAAAAGGGAGTAGTTATAGAAGAAATAAATATGGGAGAAGATAGTCCAGAGGATGTTTTAGACGATTTAAATTCAAAGGCATGTTATGGAGAAAATCCATTATCTTATCCTATATTAGGTACAATAGAAAAGGTAAAATCAATAAGAAGAGAGGATATTTTAAATTTTATAAAAGAAAAATATACTCCTCAAAACACAGTGATTTCTGTATGTGGAAAATTTGATGATAAAGAATTAAAAGAACTTATAGAAAAATATTTTTCTAATTGGAATAGTGATAGTAATTATGTTCCAACTTATGAAAATTGTGAAATTCAAACAGGAACATACTATAAAGATAAAGATATAGAACAACTTCATGTAATATTAGGCTTAAAAGGTCTTCCTCAAGGAGATGAACATGGATATGCATTAACTCTTTTAAGTAATGTTTTTGGTGGAGGAGCTTCCTCAATATTATTCCAAGAAGTAAGAGAAAAGTTAGGATTATGCTATAGCATATATTGTTATCCTCAACCTTTCCAAAATGCAGGAAGTCTTAGTATATATGCAGGACTTGGAAAAAATTATGGAGAAAAGGCTTTAGAGGTTATATTAAAAGAAATTAATAAATTTGCTAAAGAAGGAATTACAGATGATAAATTAAATATAAATAAAGAAAAGCTTAAAGCTTCATATATATTAGGTTTAGAAAGCACAAGTTCAAGAATGTTTGCTAATGCAAAATCTGTTTTATTTAAAAATAAAATAACCACTCAAGAAGATGTTATTAAAAGAGTAGATAAAATTTCTCAAGAGGATATAAGATTTGTTTTAGATAATTGTTTTAAAAATGGTGTATTAAATACATCCTTTGTTGGAAATAATATAAATTATTCAAAGCTTAATGATATAGTATTTGATTCTTCTAAAGCTTATAAAGAAATAAAGGGAGAAAAATTTAATATTTAAACTCTGAATATATTACCTGAAATTTGCATAAAAATATGTAGATATAAATTAGGAGGTAATTTATAATGAGTAGCAGCGAAAATTTAAAGCTTTTAAGTGAAATAGAAAAGTTTGAACTTATAAATATAAATGATGGGGAAAAGTATGATTACTTGCAAAATAGTGATTTGGTAATAGATGATAAAGGAAACATAAGATTTTTAGTAATAAACTTAGGAGGAAAAATCAGTCTTTTTGGAGGAAACAAAGAATTTCTAGAAATTCCTTGGGAGTGTGTTAAAAAAATTGGACTAAAAACAATAATTTTAGATGCTGATGAGGGAGATATAAAAAGGACTAAGATTTAAGAGTAGGAGAGAAAGAAATTGAAGATAATTGTTCAAAAGTTTGGTGGAACTTCTGTATCTACAGAAGAAAGAAGAAAAATGGCTGTTAAAAAAATAAGTAATGCCATTAAAGAAGGGTATATGCCAGTTGTAGTAGTATCAGCCCTTGGAAGAAAAGGAGAGCCTTATGCAACAGATACTCTTCTTTCACTAGTAGATAATAATTTTAAGCAAAATAATAAAAAAGCCTTAGATATGCTTATGTGTTGTGGAGAAATCATAAGTTCTGTAATTATGTGTAATGAACTTGAAAAGGAAGGAATAGATGCAATACCTTTAACTGGAGGGCAAGCTGGAATTATAACTAACAATACTTTTGGTGATGCAAAGGTATTAGATGTAAAAGCTGAAAAGATTAAAAAAATCCTTTTAAAAGGAAAAATACCAGTTATATGTGGCTTTCAAGGAAAAACTGAAAATGAAGAATTTTCAACTCTTGGAAGAGGAGGAAGTGATACAACAGCTGCTCTTTTAGGTGCTTCAATACCAGCAGAAAAAATAGAAATTTATACAGATGTTGATGGTATAATGACAGCAGACCCTAGAATGGTAAAGGATGCAACTGTTATTGATATAATAAGCTATGATGAAATATTTCAACTAGCAGACCAAGGAGCTAAAGTTATTCATCCAAGGGCAGTTGAAGTTGCAAGAGAAAAAAATATTCCAATAGTTATAAAAAATACATTAACAGATTCTAAAGGAACTCTTATTAATAACTTAGGGGATAGGAAAAAGTTTAGACTTGTAACTAGTATTACAAGTAGTGATGATAGAATACAAATTTCAATAGATATTAAAGACAATTTAAAAAATGATAAGTATAATAATATTCTTCAAGTGATTGCTCAAAGGGGAATAAGTTTAGATTTAATAAACATTTTTCCAGAGAAACAAATATTTACAATACCTAAAAAGGCAAAAGATAAAGTATTTAAAATATTTGAAGAGATGAATATTAAATTTACCTTTAAAGAAGATTGTAGCACAATAGCCCTTGTTGGCTCAGGAATGAGAGGAGTTCCTGGAGTAATGGCAAAAATATTTAAGGCTTTAAATGATAAAAATATTGAAGTCCTTCAAACAGCAGATTCTCATATGACAATATGGTGTTTAGTTAAAACAAAGGAACTTAAGAATGCATTAAATTATCTTCATAAAGCATTTAATTTATAAAAACTATGAATAAAAACATTTCTTCTGTACATAATGAATTTATAGGAGGAAGTATTTTTATGTGTGAAAATAAAGATGAACTTAAGAAGGAAAAAATGAATTCTATTAAAGAGTTTGGAAATACAGCTATGGTAGAAGCTAATAAAAGAATAGTTGTTTTATCAATAATAGGGCAAGTTGAAGGGCATATGGTATCTCAACCTCAAACAAAAGCAACAAAGTATGAACATGTAATACCTCAGCTTATAGAAATAGAACAAAATGAAAAAGTTAAAGGTGTTTTAATTGTTCTTAATACTGTTGGTGGGGATGTAGAAGCTGGCCTTGCAATTGCTGAAATGATAAATTCCCTTTCAAAACCTACAGTATCTATTGTTACAGGAGGAGGCCACTCTATAGGAGTACCCTTAGCAACCTCTGCTAAATATTCTTTTATAACTCCATCTGCAACTATGATAATACATCCTGTTAGAATGACAGGGCTTGTAGTAGGTGCTGCACAAACTTTTAACTACTTTAAAAAGATGCAAGAAAGAATAAATGATTTTATAATAAGAACATCAAATATAGAGCTAGAACAATTAGAAAGCTTTATGAATAGAACTGATGCTCTTTTAAATGATATGGGAACTATTCTTATTGGAAAAGAAGCTGTTGAATGTGGTTTAATTGATGAAGTAGGTGGAATAAGTAAGGCTTTAAATAAGCTTAATTCTTTAATAGATAATTTAGAGAAAAATAGGGTTTAATAGACCCTATTTTCCATTTTTTAAAATAGATATTTTATAAAAGCTTAAAAAATGATAAAATACAATGTGCAAAGTATAAAAGGAATTATTTATGGTTATGTAGAAACTTTAAAGTGGGGTGATTATAAAAGTGAGTGGTAAAAAGAACAAAAAAGAAGAAAAGCTTATAGATAATACAGAGATAAAAGGTGTTATCTTTATTGCAATAGGTTTTTTAAGCTTTTTAGCTATATACACAAATCTTGCAGGATTGTTATCTTCTTTTGCCCAAAGAATATGTTTTTTTATTTTAGGGGTAGGAGCATATGCAATACCAATATATCTATTATATTTAGGTTTTAGTTATTTAAAAAACAATGGAACTATTGATGTAGATAAAAGAATGGGTGGAGTTACATTATTAGTAGTAACGTTTATTTTACTTGTAGGAACTATATATATACAAACTAGTGAAAATCCAGAATCTTTTGGGAAAAACTTAAAGACAATAGTAAATCTTATCAGTGATGGAAAAGGTGGATTTAATGGTGGTGTTGTAGTATATTTTATTACTTTTACTTTATATAAGCTGATAGGAGCAATTGGTTCATATATAATTTACATTGCACTAGCTATAATATCTTTTATGTTAATATTTAAACTTTCTGTATTGGATATGGGGAATAAAGCAAAAGATATAAAAAAGAATATTAAAAACAAAAATAACAATAATGAAAAATCATTAAAAGGTAAAAAAGAAAAGGCTAAAAAAGAAACTTCTAATGAAGAATTATTAGAAGGAGTAAATAAAAAAATAAAAGTTTTAGATTTTATGAAGGAACAATTGCCAGAAGAAAAGAAAAAACAAGATGAAATAAAAATAATGGAGCCAGTACAAACAACAACAAGTAGTGAAAATTTAGAAGAAACAAAGCCATTAAAAGAAAAACTTAAAAAGAATACTGATGTTAATAAGGAACAGCCTTCAACAAAAAAAGAAAAGCTTAATGATGATTTAAAAGAAGAAGTTAATAAAGAAATTGATATAAAGCTTAATGAAGAGGGAGATATAGAACCTAAAAAATATATATTCCCCAAAACTGACCTTTTAAAAATGAATTCAGGAACTAAACTTAAAGATTCTGATAAGCAAGAGCTTTTAGAACATGCTAGAAAATTAGAAGAAACTCTTGAAAGTTTTAATGTGGAAGCAAAAGTTGTACAAGTTTCTAAAGGTCCTTCAGTTACAAGATTTGAACTTCAACCAAGTCCAGGAGTTAAAGTTAGTAAAATAGTTAATCTTTCAGATGATATAGCCTTAGGTTTAGCAGCTTCTGGAGTAAGAATAGAAGCACCTATTCCAGGAAAATCAGCAGTAGGAATAGAAGTGCCAAATAAAAAGCAAAATCCTGTATTTTTAAGGGAAGTATTAGAATCAAATGAATTTCAAAAATCTAATAAAAAATTAGCTTTTGCTCTTGGTAAAGACATTGCAGGAAGTTGTATTGTTGGGGACTTAAGCAAAATGCCTCATACATTAATTGCAGGGGCAACAGGTTCTGGAAAAAGTGTATGTATAAATTCACTTATAATAAGTTTATTATATAAATATTCACCAGAAGATGTTAAACTCCTTATGGTAGACCCTAAAGTTGTTGAACTTAGTGTATATAATGGAATTCCTCATTTATTAATTCCTGTAGTTACAGACCCTAAAAAGGCAGCAGCTGCATTAAATTGGGCAGTAAATGAAATGACAAAAAGATATAACTTATTTGCTGAAAAAGGAGTAAGAAATATAGATTCATATAATGCCTTATTAGAAAAGGGAGAAATAGAAGAAAGGCTTCCTTTTATAGTAATTATAGTAGATGAGCTTGCAGACCTTATGATGGTTTGTCCAAATGATGTTGAAGATTATATAGGAAGACTTGCACAAATGGCAAGAGCTGCTGGTATGCATCTTGTTATAGCAACACAAAGACCTTCTGTAGATGTAATAACAGGTGTTATAAAGGCAAATATTCCATCAAGAATATCCTTTGCTGTATCTTCTCAAGTAGACTCTAGAACTATTTTAGATAGTGCAGGAGCAGAAAAACTATTAGGAAAAGGAGATATGCTTTATTATCCTGTAGGAGCCTCAAAGCCTCAAAGAATTCAAGGATGTTTTATTTCAGAAGAAGAGGTTGAACAGGTAGTAGAGTTTATAAAAAGTGATGATGATAAAGGAAGTCTTTATAAAGAAGAAATTTTAGACCATATAAATAAAGAAGCAGAAGGAAAAGCTTTAGAAGACAATGATGAAGCAGATGAACTTCTTCCAGAGGCAATAAAGCTTGTTGTAGAATATGACCAAGCATCAACTTCATTTCTTCAAAGAAGACTTAGAATAGGATTTAATAGAGCTGCAAGAATAATGGAGCAACTTGAAGAACGTGAAGTAATTTCACATAGAGATGGAAGTAAACCAAGACAGGTATTGATGAAAAAGGAAGAGTTAGTAGCTAATGAAGAAGTATAATTTTTACTTGTAATAGAAATAAAATAGATATAAAATTATTAATACAAAACTTTTTTAGGATATACGTAGGAGGATTTTGACTTGGAAAAATTTAAAGTTGGAATGGTTAGTTTAGGCTGTGATAAAAATAGGATTGATTCAGAAATTTTATTAGGTACCATAAGTAATGAATATGAAATTACAAATGACCCAAAAGAAGCAGATATAATCATAGTAAATACTTGTGGCTTTATTGAAAAAGCTAAAGAAGAGTCTATTAATACAATATTAGAAATGGCTCAATATAAAACAAATTATAAGTGTAAGCTTCTTATAGCTACAGGATGTTTAACTCAAAGATATGGAGAAGAACTTAAAAATCTTATGCCAGAGATAGATATAATGCTTGGAGTTAATGATTATAAAAAGATTCATAAATTAATTAGAGAATTTATATCTGAACAAAAGACTTCATTACAGGTTAATTATTCAGATAGTAATATTAATGAAGGTAAAAGAATACTTACAACAGCTTCACAAACTGCTTATTTAAGAATTGCAGAAGGGTGCAATAATTTTTGTACCTACTGCATAATTCCTAAAATAAGAGGAAAGTTTAGAAGCAGAAGCATGGAAAATATTTTAAAAGAAGCTGAAGGCTTAAGTAAACAAGGAGTTAAAGAAATTATATTAGTTGCTCAAGATACAACTTTATATGGAAGTGATATTTATGGGGAGAAAAAGTTACATATACTTCTTAAGGAATTAGCAAAAATTCAAGGTATAGAATGGATAAGAGTTCTTTATTGTTACCCAGAGGAAATCTATGAAGAATTAGTAGATGAAATTGCATCAAATAAAAAAGTGGTAAAATATTTAGACCTTCCAATACAACATATAAGTAGTAAAATATTAAAGCGTATGGGAAGAAAAACTAATAAAGAAGACATAATGGAAAAAATAGACCTTATTAGAAGTAAAATTAAAGGCATAAATCTTAGAACTTCATTAATAGTAGGTTTTCCAGGAGAAGAAGAGGAAGATTTTGAAGAATTAAAGGATTTTCTTAAAGAATATAAGTTAGATAAAGTAGGTGTATTTACTTATTCAAGAGAAGAGGGAACACCTGCAGCTAAAATGGAAAATCAAATTGATGAAAATATAAAAGAAAAAAGAGAAAAAACTCTTATGATGATTCAAAGGGATATTTCAAAAGAAATAAATCAATTGAAAATAAATAATATTTATGATATTCTAGTTGAAGGATATAATGGAGAATATTACTTTGGTAGAAATTATGAAATGATACCTGAAGTAGATGGAAAAGTATTTTTCAAAAGTGAAAATAAAATAAAAAATGGTGAAATTGTTAGAGTACAAATAAAAAGTTGTACAGATTATGATTTGGTAGGAGTTGTTTATAATGAATCTAGCAAATAAGCTTACAGTAATGAGAATGATACTTATACCTATATTTTTAGTGTTTTTAGTGTTTGATTGTCTTCCTTATGGAAAATCAATTGCAACAGCTTTATTTATAATTGCATCTATAACAGATAAGTTAGATGGATATATTGCAAGAAGCAGAAATCAAGTAACTAATTTTGGAAAGTTTATGGACCCTTTAGCAGATAAGCTTTTAGTTACAGCAGCTTTAGTATCTTTAGTTGAATTAAACTTAATTCCTGCATGGGCAGTAGTTGTAATAGTAGCCCGTGAATTTGCAGTTTCAGGTCTTAGAACTATAGCTGCATCTGAAGGAACAGTTATAGCAGCAAGTTGGTGGGGAAAAATAAAAACAGTAATACAAATGATTGCAATAATTCTTTTATTGTTAAAAATAAGTATAGGAGAATATAGTACTTTAAGTGATTTTATTTTTGGAAATGGAGCACTAAGTTGGGTATTTAATTCATTATCAATGTATATGTTCTATATAGCTGTTATAATAACAATAATATCTGGAATAGATTATTTTATAAAAAATAAAGAATCTATATCAACTACAAAGTAACAAATTAAAAATTAAAACTGCTTTAAAATGATAAATTTATTTTAAGCAGTTTTTTTAATATAAAAATTTATTAAAAAAGGTTTAGTTTTTATAAATATGGTTAATAATTATATATGACTTATAAATTTTTTTTATTGACTATTATAAAAAGGTAGATTATAATTAGAACATAGAACATTAGTTCGTAAGAAGGGGTGGAATTTTTAAATGGCAAATATTAATCAAGATAAATTAAAAGCTATTGAAGCAGCTATGAGCCAAATAGAAAAACAATTTGGTAAAGGTGCTGTAATGAAACTTGGAGAAGATGCAGCATTAAGTATAGATTCAATTTCAACTGGTTGTTTAGATTTAGATATAGCATTAGGTATTGGTGGAGTGCCAAGAGGAAGAATTGTTGAAATATATGGTCCTGAAAGTTCAGGTAAGACAACAGTAGCTCTTCATATAGCAGCAGAAGCTCAAAAAAATGGAGGGGCAGTGGCCTTTATAGATGCAGAACATGCATTAGACCCTAGTTATGCAAAAAAAATAGGTGTAGATACTGAAAACTTAATATTATCCCAACCCGATACAGGAGAACAAGGTCTTGAAATAGCAGAAGCTTTAGTTCGTTCAGGAGCAATTGATGTACTTATAGTAGACTCTGTAGCAGCATTAGTTCCAAGAGCTGAAATTGAAGGCGATATGGGAGATAGTCATGTAGGTCTTCAAGCAAGACTTATGTCTCAAGCTTTAAGAAAGTTAGCAGGTACAATAAACAAAACAAATTGTGTAGCTATTTTTATAAACCAATTAAGAGAAAAGGTTGGAATAATGTTTGGAAATCCTGAAACAACAACAGGAGGAAGAGCTTTAAAATTCTATGCTTCTGTAAGATTAGATGTTAGAAGAATAGATTCTATAAAGTCTTCTGATGCTATAATAGGAAACAGAACAAGAATTAAGGTTATGAAAAATAAGGTTGCACCTCCATTTAAACAAGCTGAATTTGATATTATGTATAATGAAGGAATATCAAGAACAGGAAACATTGTAGATGTAGGAGTAAAAGAAGGAATAGTTCAAAAAAGTGGAGCATGGTTTTCTTATGGTGATATAAGACTTGGTCAAGGAAGAGAAAATTCAAAGATTTACTTAAAAGATAATCCAGAGGTAGCAATAGAAATAGAAAATAAAATAAGAGAAAAACACAACTTACCACTAAATACAACTCCAATAGTTAAAGAAGAAAAAGAAGAAGACACTAAAAATACTGAAGAATAATAAATAAGGCTATCATAAGAAAAACATAATAAGATAATATAAAAATTATTTTGTTATTTTATGATAGTCTTTCTATTTTTATATGATTTGAAAATGATTATTAATATAAGAAAAATAAAATAAATTTTTTATAAAAAAATTATTAAATTATAAGAATTAGGGCTAAAATTCATTAATATAAATCAAAATAAAGAATTTAGTGAAGGATTATGTCACCTTGACATAAATTTAAATTTCAGATAAAATAATAACAAATACTGGTTTATCATATTCCTTAAACAGTTAGAATAATATGACGCAGTAAGCACTTTCTTATTTAAATAATAAATAATAAAGCATAAAAAATAGGAGGTGTTGATGTGGAAACGTTAATAATTGTATTAATAGATATTATAGTATTAGTAGTTTTAGGAATGGTATTTTACAAATCAATTCAAGCAGCATCAAAACAAAAAATAGATTCATTAGAAGAAGAGGCAAAAAAGGTTTTAGAAGATGCTAAAAAGGAAGCAGAAGCCACTAAAAAAGAAGCTATTTTAGAAGGAAAAGAAGAAGTTCACAAATTAAGAACAGATGCAGAAAAGGAAAATCGTGAAAGAAGAAACGAAGTTCAAAGGCTTGAAAGAAGATTAATTCAAAGAGAGGAATCCCTTGATAAAAAAGTGGATTCTCTACAGAAAAAAGAAGATGCAATGAATGAAAGAATAGCTGAAATTGATGCTAGAGAAGTTGAAGTTCAAGAACTTCATGAAAAAAGAAGAGAAGAACTTGAAAGAATCTCTGGTTTATCTAGTGAAGAAGCTAAGAAAATCCTCTTAGATGAGGTAAAGAAAGAAGTAACTCATGATGCGGCCTTAATGATTAAAGACATTGAAACAAGGGCAAAGGAAGAAGCAGACAAGAAAGCAAGAAATATTATAACTACTGCTATTCAAAGATGCGCAGCTGATCATGTATCAGAAACTACTGTACAGGTAGTTGCCTTACCTAATGATGAAATGAAGGGTAGAATCATAGGGCGAGAAGGAAGAAACATTAGAACCCTAGAAACTTTAACAGGAGTAGATTTAATTATTGATGATACTCCAGAAGCAGTTATTTTATCAAGTTTTGATCCTATAAGGAGAGAAGTTGCCAAAATGGCACTTGAAAAGTTAATAGTGGATGGAAGAATACATCCGGCTAGAATCGAAGAAATGGTTGAGAGATCTCAAAGAGATGTAGAAAATGACATTAAAGAAGAGGGAGAACAAGCAACTCTTGAAACTGGAGTTCATGGCTTACATCCAGAGATAATAAGATTACTTGGAAGATTAAAATATAGAACTAGTTATGGTCAGAATGTGTTAAAGCATTCCATAGAGGTTTCATATTTAGCTGGTTTAATGGCTTCTGAATTAGGCTTAGATGTACAACTTGCCAAGAGAGCAGGGTTGCTTCATGACATTGGAAAGGCTGTAGATCAAGAGCAAGAAGGACCACATGCTTTAATTGGAGGAGATTTAGCAAAGAAGTATCATGAATCTCCAATAGTTATAAATGCAATAGCGGCCCATCATGGTGATGTTGAAATGGAATCTTTAGAAGCTGTATTAGTTCAAGCAGCAGATGCTATATCAGCAGCAAGACCAGGAGCTAGAAGAGAAACATTAGAAGCCTATATTAAGAGATTAGAAAATTTAGAGAATATTGCAAATTCCTATGAAGGTGTAGAAAAGTCATATGCCATTCAAGCTGGTAGAGAAATTAGAATTATGGTTAAACCAGATTGTGTCGATGATGCAGCAGCTGTTGAATTAGCACATAATATAGTTAAGAGTGTTGAAGAGCAACTTGAGTATCCAGGACAAATAAAAATAAATGTAATTAGAGAAACAAGAGCAATTGATTTTGCTAAATAAAGATAAGAAATACATTTTGTTAAACAAAATGTATTTTTTTTAATAGAAAAAGAAGGAATTAAAGATTTTATATAGAATAAATATTATTGTGATTAAATAATATTATGTACTGACTGTAAACGATTTAAAATGGAGGGAGAAATAATGGAAGTATTAAAAGTATCAACTAAATCAAATCCAAATGCAGTAGCAGGAGCATTAGCTGCAATAATAAAAGAAAAAAATACAGTTGAAATTCAAGCCGTAGGTGCAGGTGCAATTAATCAGGCAGTAAAAGCAATAGCTATAGCAAGGGGATTTGTAGCACCAAGTGGAAAAGATATAATATGTATTCCAGCCTTTACTGACATAGTAATTGATGGGGAAGAAAGAACTGCAATAAAGCTAATTGTACAACCTAGATAATAAAAACAAAGTTAAAAAACATGAAAAAAAATGAAAATTCATAAAACTATTGAATTTGTATTAAAGTTCATATATAATAAGTCTTGTAAGGATTAACAATCTATCATTAGAAGAGGTGAATGTAATGGTTTCAAAAGAAGTAATAGTAAAAAACGGAACTGGTTTACATGCTAGACCAGCTACTTTATTAGTAAAGAAGGCTTCATCTTTTAAGTCAGATGTAAGCATAGAATTTAATGGAAAGAAAGCTAACGTTAAGAGCTTAATTGGAGTTTTATCATTAGCAGTAACTAAGGGTGCAACAATAACAATATCTGCAACTGGTGATGACGAAGCTTTAGCAGTTGAAGAATTAGCTAAATTAGTTGAAAACTTAGAAGATTAATTTGAAGTTTAAAAGATTCCCAAAGGGGAATCTTTTTTAATGTATAGGAAAAATAAAAATTAGTGATATTAATACTTTAAAGGATATAAAGTGGCAAAAGTGTTACTACAAAGTGATGTGTTGTAGCCTTTTTTTATTCTGTAAGAAGTTATATTAAATAGACTAATAATTAGCATTTTTAAAGTTTCTATAAGAAATATGAATAAAAATTGATGAAAATATTATAATGTTATGATATAATACGAATGAAAATAAAAAAAATAAAAAATATATTTGTGTGGAGGTTACTAATGAGAGATTTGTACACTAGCCCATTAAATTCAAGATATGCATCAAAAGAAATGAGTTTTATATTTTCAGATGATATGAAATTTACAACTTGGAGAAAGCTTTGGGTTGCATTGGCAGAATGTGAAAAGGAGTTAGGTTTAAATATCACTGATGAACAAATAGCAGAATTAAAAGCTCACATTAATGATATAAACTATGATGATGCTCAAAAGAGAGAAAAGGAAGTAAGACATGATGTAATGAGCCATGTATATGCTTATGGTCTACAATGTCCAAAGGCAAAAGGAATTATCCATCTTGGAGCTACAAGCTGTTATGTAGGAGATAATACTGATGTAATAATCATGAAAGAAGCTCTTCTTTTAACAAAGAAAAAGATTGTTACAGTTTTACATAGACTAAAGAAATTTGCTGAAAAGTATAAAGATATGCCAACACTAGGTTTTACACATTTTCAACCAGCTCAATTAACTACAGTTGGTAAGAGAGCTACTTTATGGATGCAAGATTTAGTAATGGATATTGAAAACATAGATTTTGTTATAGAACACTTAAAGCTTAGAGGTGTTAAAGGAACAACAGGAACTCAAGCAAGCTTTATGAATCTTTTTGAAGGTGATGAAGAAAAGGTTAGAGCTTTAGATAAGATGGTTGCAGAAAAAATGGGATTTAAAAAGTGTTTTGGAGTAACTGGTCAAACTTATCCAAGAAAGCTTGATTCAATAGTTTTAAATACATTATCAGAAGTTGCACAAAGTGCATATAAGTTCTCTAATGATTTAAGATTACTTCAAAATATGAAGGAAGTAGAAGAACCATTTGAAGCTCATCAAATAGGTTCATCAGCTATGGCATATAAGAGAAATCCTATGAGAAGTGAAAGAATGGGAGCTCTTGCTAGATATGTAATAGTAGATTCTTTAAATCCAGCAATAACAGCTTCAACTCAATGGTTTGAAAGAACATTAGATGATTCTGCAAATAAGAGAATTTCTGTTGCTGAAGCTTTCTTAGCTTTAGATGGAGTATTAAACTTATATATTAATATAGCTGAAAATATGGTTGTATATGATAAGGTAATTGCATCTCATGTTAATAGAGAACTTCCATTTATGGCTACTGAAAATATTATGATGGAATCTGTAAAAAGAGGCGGAGATAGACAAGAACTTCATGAAAGAATAAGAGAACACTCTATGGCAGCTGCTCAAAGAGTTAAAGGTGAAGGTCTTGATAATGATTTAATAGAAAGAATAATAAATGATTCTACATTTAATCTTTCTAAAGAAGAAATTCTTGGAATAATAGATCCAAAGAAATTTGTTGGAAGAGCTCCAAGTCAAGTTGTTGAATTTATAGGAGAATATGTTGACCCTATAATAGAAGCAAACAAAGAAGCTATTGAAGTTCACAGTGAAATAAATGTTTAATTAAAATATTATAGTAAAAAGATGAAAGTAAAAGGCTTTCATCTTTTTTTATTTTATTGAAGATTATAGATAATTTGTTAAGTTAAAAATAAAACTTAATAAAAGAAATAAGGTTAAGAAATTCCTTTTATTTTAGTTAAAAAATTTTGCAAATAGAATATACAGAAAATTTTGAAAAAATTATTGGTTTTTTATAGTAAAGGATGTATAATTTAATTATAAAAACATAGGGATATAAAAGAAGAGATGGTGAAAAATATGGGGAAATATATAATATCTTTAGACCAAGGAACAACAAGTTCAAGAGCTATTATTTTTGATAAAGAACAAAATATAATTGGAATAAGTCAAAGAGAAATTACTCAAATTTATCCTAAAGAAGGATGGGTTGAACATGACCCTATGGAAATATGGGCAACTCAATATGGGGCTTTACAAGAAGTAATTTCAAGAACTAATATAAACCCTTTAGATATATGTGCAATTGGAATAACTAATCAAAGAGAAACTACTATTGTCTGGGATAAAAATACTGGAGAGCCTGTATATAATGCTATTGTATGGCAATGTAGAAGAACAGCAGATATGGTAGAGGCACTAAAAAAGCTTGAAATTTCAAATTATATAAAAGAAGTTACAGGATTAGTTCCTGATGCATATTTTTCTGCAACAAAAATAAAATGGATTTTAGATAATGTAAAGGAAGCTAGAGAAAAGGCCAAAAGGGGAGACTTATTATTTGGTACAGTAGATACTTGGCTTTTATGGAAACTTACAAAGGGAAAGGTACATGTAACTGATTATACAAATGCTTCAAGAACAATGCTTTATAATATAAAAGAATTAAAGTGGGATGAAAGGCTTTTAGAAAAGTTTAATATACCAAAATCAATGCTTCCAAAAGTGAAAAATTCTTCAGAAGTTTATGGCTATTTAGAATTAGATAATGTAAAGATAAAAATAGCAGGTATAGCAGGGGACCAACAGGCAGCTTTATTTGGAGAAACTTGTTTTAATAAAGGAGATGCAAAAAATACCTATGGGACAGGTTGTTTTCTTCTTATGAATACAGGAGAAGAAATGGTAAAAAGTAATAATGGACTTTTAACAACTATTGCTATAGGAATAGATAATAAAATTCAATATGCCCTAGAAGGTTCCGTATTTGTTGGAGGGGCAGTAATACAATGGCTTCGAGATGAATTAGAGCTTATAGAAAAATCAGAAGAAAGTGAAGAATATGCATATAAGGTTAAAGATAATGGTGGAGTTTATGTTGTACCAGCTTTTGTAGGACTTGGAGCACCTTATTGGGACATGTATGCAAGAGGAGCAATTTTAGGACTTACAAGGGGAAGCAATAAAGCTCATATTATAAGAGCTGCCCTTGAATCTATTGCTTATCAAACAAAGGATTTAATGGATACTATGGAAAAGGAGTGTAAAAGTAAAATAAAAAATCTTAAGGCAGATGGAGGGGCAAGTGGAAATAATTTTTTAATGCAATTTCAATCAGATATATGCAATATAAAGGTGTCAAGACCTATAATAACAGAAACTACAGCTTTAGGAGCAGCTTATTTAGCAGGTCTTGCAGTAGGATTTTGGAAGGATAAAGAGGAGTTATCTTCATCTTGGTTTGAAGGAAAGTCTTATAGTCCTAATATGGAAGAAGAAGAAAGAAAAAAACTTTATAATAAGTGGAAAAAGGCTGTGGAAAGAGCAAAAGAGTGGGAATAAAAAAAACTGCCTTTTTAAGGCAGTTTTAAGGTTATAGTATAAACTGCTGAGGGAATATACTATAGTAATTAGGCTTTAGAATATGACTTAGCAAGGATTTTTATAATATTCTAAATACCCTACGTAATATTTGTACTAAAAGAGTACATTAATATTATTAACAAAAAAATAGTTTTTATTCATCTATTTTGTTTTTTGACATAAATAAAATTGACAGGCAAATTACTAGAAAACATATAAGAGCATAAACAAAAAATAATTTGTTATTTAAACTTCCTAAAAGTATAGTTAAGGAACCTATACTTGCAAAAATAGGATTTAGTTTTCCTTTCCAAAGACCTTTAATTTCTCCCTTTAAACCCATTTTAAAAACTTCATAATATAAAATCATATATCCAATATAATTAAAAGTAATAGATATTTCAGATATATCAGAGTTTGGAAGCAATTCTAGTTTTTGTGTTAAACAATGAAGAATTATCCAAAAACAACATATAATAAAGGAAACTATTGCAGAAGAAATTGATATTCCATAGTTTTCATTTATATCTTTAAATTTTTTAGAATTAGGGAATAAGCTTTTTTCTGCTAAGGCATTTGGAAGTCTTATAAGTCCAAGTATTAATCCATTTACAGTTCCAATAATTGAAATTATAACTAATATTAATATGATTTTAGAACCAAAGGGTCCTAAAAACTTGTTAGCAGCATAAGCTACATGAGAATCTCCAAGGACCATAACTTTTTCAGGACCAACATAGGTACTTATTCCAATAAAATAGGCAATATAAATTGCTAGTATAAATAGTGGCGCAAAAATAAGTGCACGAGGAAGATTTTTCTTTGGATTTTTAATTTCATGACTTATTGATGTAGCTATAATCCACCCATCAAAGGAAAAGGCAATTGGAGTTATTGCTGTAATCCATCCAAAAGAAGCTATATTATTTATATTAGTAAATTCCTCTATAGAAGGATTGCCAAAAAAAAGTCCTAAAAGGGCTATAAAAATTAAAGGAATAAGTTTTATTATAGTAGCTACATTTTGAACATATCCTCCTAATTTTTTAGAAAGTATATTTATTAAAAATAATACTATAATAACTATAAAACCAATAGACATTTCAATTAAGATGGTACTTTTTATATTAAAAAGAAGGCATATATAAATTCCAGCAACCCAAGAAACAACAACAATTAAGGTTGGATAATATAAAAATGTATGAAACCAGCCTAAAGCACAAGCTATACTTTTATTACAATATTTTTCAGCATAAGCAATTATTCCACCAGTTTCATCTGTTCTTGAAGCTAGTTCAGCAATTGTAAGGCTACCAAAAATAATACTTATTGAAGCTATAAAAAATATTAAAATTCCAAGGGTTACACTTCCATTTGTGGCAATTAGAATATTATCACTTTTAAAAAAAATTCCAGAACCTATTACAATTCCAACAATCATAGCAATAGTGGTAAATAAACTATATTCATTTTTTTTCATAAAACATCTCCTATTATTTTATCTTTTGTATATTAACTTTTATATGTTAAGTGATACTTATTATAACATGAAAAAAATATTGTGTAACCTATAATTACTAAATTGCAAAGTAAATATTTCTATAGATTTAAAAAGAAAAATAAAGAATTACTAAAATGTAAAATATATTAAAAATTTAAGGAAAGTTTTAACTATTATTAATAAGGAGGGGTTTATTATGAAAAAGAAATTTATGACTTTAGCATTAGGTACATTTTTCTTAGTTAATTTATATGGGTGTGGAGATGTTTCTAATAAGTCTTATGTAGAAGATATTGGAAGCAAAATAAAAGAAAAACCTTCAATATCAGAAAAGATAGTTTCTAAAGAAAATACTATAGAGAAAGAAAATAGTAAAGAAGAAAATAAAGATTTAGAAGAAAATATTATTGTCATTGTAGATAAAGATGAAGATAATACTAATAATTTAGAAGAAGATAAAAATGAAGAAAATAATGAGAATATAAATAAAATAGAAAATATAGATGAAAATTTAGAAGAAAATATAAATGAAAAAGAAGAAGAAAACTTTGAAACAAAAAAACTTTCAGAAGAAGAGGCAAGAGACATATTAAATAATTCTGTAAATATTACTAAGTATAATGTAGAAATAAATAATAATAATTTAATTTATGATGGAAGAGAATACTACCAATATATAATAAATTATGATGATATAACCTCTCAATATTCATTAATTGTTGATAAAGAAACAGGAACAATAAAATGTTATAGAGTTGATGGAGTAGTAGAAAACTTTGAAGATAGTATCTTTTCAAAAGACTATGATGAATCATTAAAAGAAATATGCAATTGGAATGGTGAGTATTATCTTGAAAATGGTGAGGGGACATTAACTATAACTGATAGTAATAAAGATTCATTTAATTTTAGTATATGTGGAAATATAGGAGAAGAAAATTTAGAAAATACTATAGGAAAAAGTAAAACTACAGATAATGTTGGAAATTATATTTTTGATAATGGAGATATTTTAAACTTTATAATTGGAAATGGATATATTGAAATAAATAGATTTAATGTTTTAGGAGAAACAGTTTTTCATGGACTTTATTTTCCAAAATAGAAAAATATATACACAGTAAAAGGAATATTAAGTAATAAGTAGCAAACTGAAGAAAAACAAGTTCAGTTTATTTTAATAAAATATAATAACTAAAAACCGGTTATTTTATAGAAATATTAAGAAAAACTATAAAAAATAAAAAAAATTAAAGATAATTAGTGTATATTGTAATTATTTTCACTAGAGACTAGAAAATAGGTATTTAAATAAATTAAAAAAAATGATAAAATAATAACTATACTTGTAGTTTACAAGCTTTAGTATGTTAAATTTTTAAGGGGTGGAAAAAATGAATAAGGAAGTTGGGTGTACTTTACTTATTAAAGATGATTTTAATAATGTATTAGTATTAAACAAGAAAGTAAAAAGGGGAGAAGAACAAACTTGGTCATTACTTTCAGGAAAAAGTAGGGGAAAAGAAAGTGATGAAAAGTGTATTGATAGAACTGTAAAGGATGTATTAAAATCAATACCATTTGAAACAAAATTTGTTGGAGAATATGAATCTAATGAAGAAAGTTTTAAAGTTTATTCTGCTATATTAAGAGAAAGAATAGTATTACATAAAAACTACAAGGAATGTAAGTGGGTTGGAAAAAATGAATTAGAAAAACTTAACTTACTTGAGAGAGATAAGAATATATTAAGGGAGTACTTCGTTTAAAATAAAGTGTTAAAAGGCTAAGAAATATATATAGGATTTCTTAGTCTTTATTTTTTGTGGATAATTATTTGCTTAAATGATATAATGTAGCATGATAATTAAAATAAACCACAAAGGGGAAGAGCTAGTTAAATGAAAGATTCACATAACTCAACATTATTAAAGAGAGCAGAAGAGATAAAAGAAATTTTAAATGATTTTTGTGATAGTTATTTAAATGAGGACTATAAAGTAATATCCAATAGGCTATGTGAAGCTATTATAGAAAAGGATGAAAGTTTACTAATTAGAGGAAAGAGTACTGCATGGGCTTGCGGAATAATTCATGCTATAGGAAGTGTAAATAATTTATTTAATAAGGATAATGATGTTTACATTAAAGCAAAAGACATATATGAAAATTTACAAGTAAGTAGTTCAACAGGCCTTAATCGTTCTAAACAAATACAAAGTCTTATGAATATGTCAGAAGAAGATAGTATAGCTTCTGCTTGGATAATAACAAAAGAAAATAAAGAAGAGATACAAAAAGAGAAAGAAATACAGGAAGAAGAAATTGATGAAAACTTTGAAAAAGCACAAGCTTTAATAAAAGAAGCATGGCAATATAAAAACTTTAATAAAAAGAAAAAGCTTGCTAAAGAAGCTATAGAAATTTGTGATTATTGTGTTGATGCTTACATAATATTAGCAAAGGATAATTCAAAAAGTAATGAAGAGAAAAAAGAATTATTAGAAAAAGCTGTTAAAGGAAGCTTAAAGCTTTTAGGAGTTTCAGATATATCTGAAATAAAAAAAGAAACTTGGAATCTTCCAGAGATAACATCATTTTTAGGTTCTTCTTATAATCTTTTATTCCAATTATGGAATATGGGAGAAAGAAGAAAAGCTATAGATTTAGGTTTAGAAATTTTAAAATATGATGAAAAAGATATGCTTATGATAAGATGTACTTTAGTAAGCTTTATGATTCTTGAAAATAATATTAATGAGGCAGAAGCATTTTTAGAAAAATATAAAAATGATTCTTTAACTTCTTTTAAATATAGTAAAGTTGTAGTTGAATATTTAAAAGGAAATTTAGAAAAGAGTGAAGAAGCACTTAAAGAGGCATATAAGTTTAATCCATATGTAATACCATATATATTAAACCAAAAAAGATTACCAGAAACTTTACCTAAAATAAAAAGCTTTAGAAGTGAAGAAGCAGCAATTCATTATATGATAAATGGTATTGAAGTATGGAAAAATACTAATGGAATAAAGAAATGGGTTAAAGAAACCTATAAAAAGGGTCTATAAAATATAGAGGTGATTTTATGAGATATTTTGTTATAGGGTTAATATTTTTTCTTATAATTGTTAACTTTTCATTGTTTTTTATAGGAAGAAAACATGCTTCAAATATTTCTGAGAATAAAGAAGCAAGTGATAAAGAATTTAAAAAAGGTATGAAATATTTTATAGCAGCAGCTGTAGTTTCTTTTTTAACTATAATAATAATTTCTGTAGCAGCTATATTGTACATAAGATAAATTTCTTTAATTAAAAGGTGTAAATATTATTATTTTTAATGTATTTTAAAATAATAATTTTACACTTTTTTTCTTAGTTTTTTAAAACTTGACAAAGAAGTATATTAAGAATATTATGTAAGTTACAAATAAGTATATACATATTAATATTGAAAAAGGAAGTGGTTAAAATGAAAGAATATAAAACTCCTAAAAGACCTATTATGTATTACTATTTTATAGGTTTATTAGTATTAATGTTTTTAAACTACTTTGTTTTTCCTCAATTTATGAAGCATCAAGTTAAAGAAGTTGATTATGGAACTTTTTTAACTATGGTAAATGAAGGAAAAGTAAATGAAGTAGAAGTTTCTACAGAAGAAATAGTTTTTACAGAAAAAGATTCAAATGGAAATACTAATTATTATAAGACAGGTGTAATGTATGACCCAGATTTAACAAATCGTTTATATGAAAAAAATGTAAAGTTTTCTCAAGAAATTGTAGAAAAAACATCACCTTTAATGAGTGTGCTTTTAACTTGGATACTTCCAACAGTAGTAATTATAGGTCTTGGACAATTACTTCTTAGAAATATGCAAAAGAAAATGATGGGTGGTGGAGGAAATGCTATGACCTTTGGTAAAAGTAATGCTAAAGTTTATGTTGAATCCACTACAGGAATTAAATTTAAAGATGTTGCAGGGCAAGATGAAGCAAAGGAAGCTTTAACAGAAATTGTAGACTTTTTACATAATCCTAAAAAATATACTGAAATAGGAGCAGCTATGCCAAAGGGAGCTTTATTAGTTGGCCCTCCAGGAACAGGAAAAACCTTACTTGCAAAAGCTGTTGCAGGAGAAGCTAATGTGCCATTTTTCTCAATTTCAGGTTCAGAATTTGTGGAAATGTTTGTTGGTATGGGAGCTGCAAAGGTAAGAGATTTATTTAAGCAAGCTAATGAAAAGGCTCCTTGTATTGTGTTTATAGATGAAATAGATACTATTGGTAAAAAACGTGATAATGGTGGAATAGGTGGAGGTAATGATGAAAGAGAGCAAACTTTAAATCAACTTCTAACTGAAATGGATGGTTTTGATGGAAAGAAAGGTGTTATGATACTTGCAGCTACAAATAGACCAGAAGTATTAGATAAAGCATTATTAAGACCAGGACGTTTTGATAGAAGAATACCAGTAGAACTTCCAGATTTAGCAGGAAGAGAAGCTATTTTAAAGGTACATGCAAAGAAGGTAAAATTGGAATCAAATGTTGACTTTAATCAAATAGCTAGAGCAACTTCAGGAGCCTCTGGAGCAGAACTTGCAAATATAGTTAATGAAGCAGCATTAAGGGCTGTAAGATGTGGCAGAGAATTTGTAATTCAAAGTGATTTAGAAGAAAGTGTTGAAGTAGTAATAGCAGGATATCAAAGAAAGAATGCTGTTATTTCTCCAAAGGAAAAG
Source organism: uncultured Clostridium sp. (assembly GCA_900539375.1). GTDB lineage: Bacteria > Bacillota > Clostridia > Clostridiales > Clostridiaceae > Clostridium. The sequence goes on from UQBY01000020.1 coordinate 51,869, forward strand.
GAAATTGTTGCATATCATGAAATAGGTCATGCATTAGTTGCAGCAAAACAAACAGAATCAGCACCAGTTCATAAAATAACTATAATTCCTAGAACTTCAGGAGCATTAGGATATACAATGCAAGTTGAAGAGGGTGAAAAGAGTTTAATGTCTAAGGAAGAGGCATTTAATAAAATTGCTACCTTTACTGGAGGTCGTGCAGCAGAGGAATTAATTTTTGGTACCTTTACAAGTGGAGCATCTAATGATATAGAGCAAGCTACAAAATTAGCAAGGGCTATGGTAACACGTTTTGGTATGAGTAAAGATTTTGATATGATGGCTCTTGAAACTGTAAATAATCAATACTTAGGAGGAGATACTTCTCTTGCATGTTCTCCAGAAATGGCAGGAAAAGTAGATGAAGAAGTTTTAAGTATTATAAAAGATGCCCATGAAAAGGCAATTAATATATTAAAAGAAAATATAGATAAATTACATGAACTAGCACATTTTCTTTTAGAAAAAGAAACAATTACTGGAGAAGAATTTATGGATATATTAAATAAATAATAAAATTTTGGAGCAGGAAATTAATCTTGCTCCTTTTCTTTTTCAACTATTCTAAATTCTTTAGGGGTTAGTTTATATTTATTTTTAAATAATTTATTAAAGTAAGAAACACTATTAAAGCCAACATCTAAAGATATTTCCATAATAGATTTATCAGTAGAAGATAAAAGAGCAGAGGCTTTTTCAAGTCTATAGTTATTTATATATTCAATAGAAGTCATTCCTATATGCTTTTTAAAGAATTTCATAAAATGGTACTCACTAAAGGAAGAAATTTGTGATAAATCTTCAATTGATATATTTTCAAAATAATGAGTATGTATATAATTTAATATGCTTTTTATTTTTTTCTCAGTTTCAGTAGATATTTCCTTTTTAGAAGAATTTTTAGTAACTAAATTATATTTATAAAATAAAAAAAATAGATGAAATAAATTTGCCTTTAATTCTAGTTCAAAGGCCTCTTCTTTATTTGAATATATTTTTATAAGGCTTTTTAAACAATTAAGAATTTCACTATATCCTAAAGAAGAACTATTTATTATTTTAGGAAGTTCATGTTCATTATTTAAAATAGGAGCTAAATATTTAATTAAGCAACCATCTGTTATAGCACTTTTTAAAATATTTAAATCAAAAATTATTGTATTCCAATCCATAGTTTTTCCCTTAGGAGTTGTTAAAGAATGTAATACTAAAGGTTTAATAAGTATTATATCTCCCTTTTTAGCAGTATAATTTTCTAAATTAATCATACAATCACATTCACCATCTTCTACAATAACCATTTCAATTTCATTATGCCAGTGAATATTTATTATAGGGTCATTTTTATCTATTCTGCCACTATAGGTTTTAAAAGGTAAAATAAAATCACCATGATTTACTTGTTCTTTTAAATTGTTATACTGTATATCATTCATATAAAAAACAACTCCTTAAATGTTATATTATAATAATAACAGAATTATTATAGAAATAAATAAAATATTGCAAGAATTAATAAAATTAGTGATATATAATAACATTATAATTACAATAAACCTTATCTATAGGAGGATAAAAATTATGAATTTAGGAAAATTAAATGAATATTTAGTAAATGATAGTGATATTACATTATGTTATGAAAATGGGAAAGCTTATGTAAAGGTTATATCTCACAAGATAATTAACTTTTTTGTACCATTATTTAGAGCAGAAAGACAATCTAAAGCTGTTGAAAATTTAGAATGTGATGAATGTGATTTTGAAGTTTCTACAATTGAAAATGGAATAAAAATAGCTACTGATGAATTAATAGTAAAGATATATGATGAATTTAAAGTTGATATATATGATAAAGATGAAAATGTATTATGTGAAGATTATAGAGGAGAAAAGGCTCCCTTTGTAAGAAGAAGGGCAGATTATTCTTTAGCAGAGGCAGAAGGACATAAAGTTAATAATGGAGAGGATGAATTTAAAGTATATGTCTCTAAAAAAATGGAAGAAAATATGCATTTTTATGGCTTAGGAGAAAAAACAGGTCATTTAGATAAAAAGGGATATCACTATGTTAACTGGAATACAGACAATCCAGCCCCTCATGGAGAAACCTTTGATAGATTATATAAATCAATACCTTTCTTAATAGGAATGAAGGATGAAACAGCTTTTGGTATTTTCTTTGATAATCACTTTGAAACTCATTTTGATATGGGAAGAGATAATAAAAACTATTATTATTTCTCAGCAGTAGATGGAAATTTAGATTATTATTTTATATATGGACCAAGTGTTAAAAAAGTAGTAAAAAGATATACATACCTTACAGGAACAACACCACTTCCTCAACTTTGGACTTTGGGATATCAACAATGTAGATGGTCTTATCCAACAAGAGAAAGAGTTATGGAAATAGCTAATACCTTTAGAGAAAAGGACATTCCTTGTGATACTATTTACTTAGATATAGATTATATGGATGGATATAGAGTATTTACTTTTGATGATAAAAAGTTTCCAGACTTTCAAGGTATGATAAAAGAATTAGATGATAAAGGATTTAAAGTTGTAACTATAATTGACCCAGGAGTTAAGGTTCATAAGGGCTATAAGATTTTTGATGAAGGTCTTAAAAAAGGATATTATGCAACTGATAAAAATGGAATTACTTATGTAAATGAAGTATGGCCAGGAGATGCTGTATATCCTGATTTTATGAATAAAGATGTAAGAAAATGGTGGGCAGAAAACCAAAAGATTATGATTGACATGGGAGTTTCAGGAATATGGAATGATATGAATGAGCCTGCAAGTTTTAATGGACCTCTTCCAGATGATGTAATGTTTGATTATGATGGAACAAAAATAGAGCATAAGGAAGCTCATAATATTTATGGACACTTTATGGATAAGGCAACCTTTGAAGGAATTAAAAAAGAAACAAAGAAAAGACCTTTTGTAGTAACAAGAGCATGCTATGCAGGAACTCAAAAATACTCTACAATATGGACTGGAGACAATCAAAGTACTTGGGAACATTTAAGAATGTCTGTACCAATGCTTATGAATTTAGGATTAAGTGGAATGGCATTTTGTGGAACAGATGTTGGAGGATTTGGTCATGATTGTTCAGCAGAACTTTTAAGCAGATGGGTTCAAATGGGTACATTTACTCCACTTTTTAGAAATCATGCTTCAATGGGCACAAGAGACCAAGAACCATGGGCTTTTGATGAAGAAACAGAAGAAATAAACAGAAAATACATTAAGCTTCGTTATAAATTTATACCATATATTTATGACATGATGAGATATGCAGAAGAAAATGGAGCACCACTTATAAGACCATTACTATTTAACTATCAAGAAGATAAAAATACTTATGAAATAAATGATGAATTTATGTGTGGAGATAAAATACTTGTAGCACCAGTATTAACTCAAGGAAGCAAAGCTAGAATGGTTTACCTTCCAAAGGGAGAAACTTGGATAGATTATTGGAATGGAGAAGAACATGAAGGTGGAAAATATATAATAAGAGAAACACCTTTAGATTTATGTCCAATTTACATTAAAAAAGGTGCAATTATACCAGTTTATAAAGAGGATATAAACTGCACAAAGGAAAGAAATTTAAACAAGATAACTTTTGAAGTTTATGCAGGAAAAGGAAAATGCTCTCATTATCTAGATGATGGAGAAAGCTATAACTATAGAGATGGAGAGTTTAATAAGTACAAGATAAAAGGTGAACTAAAAGAAGAACTTTCAATTGAATTTGAAGAAAGTAAAAAAGGGTATTCTAAAGACTATAAGGAAATTGACTTTGTAATTAAAGGTTATGAAGGAAAAGTTACAATTAATAATAAAGAATATATAGTAAGCAAGGAAGAGAATATTATAAAAATAGAAAAATAATTTTAAAAGGTGTGGAATTTATGAATAAAATAGTTGAAGATTTAGTTTTAGAGTTTTCAAAGCTAGAAGAAATTGAAGGAATTTTATTAGGTGGCTCTCAAGCTACTAATACAACTGATAGTGCTTCAGATTATGATTTATATTTTTACTATTCAAAAGAAGTTCCAATAGAGAAAAGAAGAAAAATATGTAATAAGTATTTTAAGCATATAGAAATTAATAATACTTATTGGGAAACTGAAGATGATGGAATATTAAAAGATGATACTTTAGTTGAAATAATATATAGAGATATAAAATGGATAAAAGGTTCTATTAAAAGAACAATAGTAAATTGTGAAGCAGATATTGGTTATACAACATGCTTTATATCAAGTATAAAAAATTCAATTATTTTATATGATAAATCTAACATTTTAAAAGAAATGAAAAATATATGTAGTGTAGAATTTCCAGAAGAGCTTAAGAAAAATATAATAAGAAAAAACTATCCACTTTTAAAAGATGAAATGTTTTCTTATTATAATCAAATAAAAAAAGCTTTAAAAAGAGATGATTTTATAAGTATAAATCATAGAGTAGCAGCACTTTTTGCAAGTTACTTTGATATTATATTTGCCTTTAATAAATTTCTTCATCCTGGAGAAAAGAAAATATTAAAAATAATAAAGGACAATAACTTAACTGTTCCAAATAATATGGAAGAAAATGTTTTAAATATTTTAAAATATTCAGGAGAAGGAAATAAGAAAATATTAGATGAAATAGATGAACTAGTTAAAAATCTTGATAAAATGTTTTAAGGGAGGATTTATATGACAGAAAAAGAAAAAATGATAAATGGAAAGTTATATGAAAGTCTTTTAGATGGACTTTTTGAAGAACGTCAATATGCAAAAGATTTAGTATTTGAATTTAATTCACTTTCTTCAAGAGAAATTGAAAAGCGTAATGAAATATTAAAAAAGCTTTTAGGAAAAACAGGAAAAAACTTTTTCTTTGAGCCTCCTTTTAGATGTGATTATGGTTATAACATAGAAATAGGAGAAAATTTTTATTCAAATTATAACCTTACAATATTAGATTGTGCAAAGGTAAAAATAGGAAATAATGTAATGATAGCTCCTAATGTAGGAATTTACACAGCAGGACATCCAATAGATAAGGATTTAAGAAATTCAGGAAAAGAATATGCCTTTCCAATAACAATAGGAAATGATGTTTGGATTGGTGGAAATGTTGTAATAAATCCAAATATAACAATAGGAAGTAATGTAGTTATAGGTTCTGGAAGTGTAGTTACAAAAGATATACCAAGTAATGTAATAGCAGCAGGTAATCCTTGTAAGGTTATTAGAGAAATAACAAAAGAAGATAAAAAATATTATTTTAAAAAATTAAAAGTAGAAGAATAATTATATAAAAAAGCAGTAAAATAGAAAAAGTATATTTTACTGCTTTTTTATGAATTAAAGTGAACATATAGAATTAGTATGAATTTAATCATTTTCATATTAAATAAAATTATAAAAATTAAAAAAACATTGAAAAATTTTATTGACAATGGGTAAAATTAGTGTATAATAAAAACATACTAAACGGGTATGATATATATGCTTTATAGGAGGAAATTAATATGGCACAATTAAGTAACGTATTAGATGGTTTTTCAGAATCAGTTATTAGAAAGATGACTAGAATAGCAAATAAGTATGATGCTATTAATTTATCTCAAGGATTTCCAGATTTTGACCCACCAAAAGAAATAATAGAATCATTAAAAACTGTTGCCGAAAATGGCCCTCATCAATATGAAGTAACTTGGGGTTCTCAATTATTTAGAGAAAGCTTGGCAAAGAAACAAGAAAAATTTATGGGAATAGATATAGACCCAGATAAAAATATAGTAGTAACTTGTGGAAGTACAGAAGCTATGATGGTAGCAATGCACACAGTTTGTAATCCAGGAGATAAGGTTATTATATTTTCACCATTTTATGAAAATTATACAGCAGATACTATACTAACTGGTGCAGAACCTATATATGTTCCATTAATACCTCCAGAATTTAATTTTGATAAAAAGATATTAAGGGAAGCCTTTGAACAAGGAGCAAAAGCATTAATTCTTTGTAATCCATCAAATCCAACAGGAAAGGTATTTACAAAAGAGGAACTTGAATATATTGCAAAGCTTTCTATAGAATTTGATACCTTTGTAATTACAGATGAGGTTTATGAACATTTAGTTTATCCACCTTATAAACATACATATATAGCTTCTCTTCCAAATATGAAGGAAAGGACAATAAATTGTAGCTCTTTATCAAAAACTTATTCAATAACAGGATGGAGATTAGGATATATTATTGCACCAGAAAATATTATAAATGTATGTAAAAAGGTTCATGACTTTTTAACAGTTGGAGCAGCTGCACCCCTTCAAAAGGCAGCAGTAACAGGACTTAACTTTAGTGATGAATATTATGAAAATCTTACGAATTATTATGATAAAAAGAGAAAGTTATTTTTAGATGGTTTAGATAAAATAGGATTAAAATATTATGCACCACAGGGAGCTTATTATGTTTTAGTTGATATAAGTGAATTTAAAGAAAAGGATGATAATAAATTCTGTGAATGGATGATTAAGAATATAAAAGTAGCAGCAGTACCAGGTTCTAGCTTTTTTAGAGAACCAGTTAATAATTATATAAGATTTCACTTTGCTAAAAAGGATGAAACATTAAAAGAAGCTTTAAAGAGATTAGAAAAACTTAAATATTATAAAGAAAAAGGGGAGATTTAAAATGAAAAAAATTAAAAAAATATTAGCTTTAGGATTAGTATCAGTACTTGCAATAGGAATTTTTGCAGGATGTGGAAGTAAGTCTAATGATGAAGGAAAATCTAATAAGGATTCAAAGGATATAAAAATAGGAGTGTGCCCAGGACCTTATGGTGATATGGTTGAAAAGGCAATTGAACCTTATTTACAAAGTTTAGGATATAAAGTTGAAGTTGTTGATTTTACAGATTATGTTCAACCAGACCAAGCCTTAGCTTCAGGAGAAATTGATGCAAACTTAATGCAACATACAGTTTATCTTGAAAAATTTGCAGAAGATAATAATTTAGATATAAAAAGTATAATAGAAGTTCCAACAGCAGGGGCTGGAGTTTTCTCAGAAAAATTAAAATCTTTAGATGAATTAAAAGATGGAGATAAGGTAGCAATTCCAACAGATGCAGTAAATTTAGCACGTTCATTAAGATTATTAGAAACTTTAGGAGTAATAAAATTAAAAGAAGATGTTGATGCTACAAAGGCAACAACAGCTGATGTTACTGAAAATAAAAAGAATTTAGAATTTGTAACTTTAGATGCAGCACAAATTTCAAGAAGTTTAGATAGTGTAGCAATAGGAGTAATTCCAGGAAATTATGCTATAGCAGCAGGTCTTGATTTTAATAGTGCTTTAGGAGTAGAAAAACTTGCAGAAGGTTATAAAAATGTTATTGCAGTAAGGGGAGAAGATGTTGACAGTGAACTTGGAAAAGATTTAAAGGCAGCAGTAGAATCAGAGGAATTCTTTAATGCAATAACAGAAGATGGAAGTGAATTTAAATCTTTTGACAGACCAGATTGGTGGACAGCAAAATATGGTGATAAATAAAGCATAAAATTAATAATGCTTTTAGGAGGGATACTATGATTGAATTAAAGAATATAGATGTGGTTTTTAAACAGAAAAAGCAGGAAATTTATGGAGTGAAAAATGTAAGCATTAAAATTGAAAAGGGCGAAATATTTGGAATAGTAGGTTCAAGTGGAGCTGGTAAAAGTACTTTAGTAAGAGTTATTAATTTACTTCAAAAGCCAAGCAAAGGACAAGTTCTTATTGATAATGTGGATATAACTAATTTTAAAGGAAAGGCTTTAAGAGAAGTTAGATTAAAAATGGGAATGATATTTCAACATTTCAATTTAATAAGTGGAGCTACTGTTTATCAAAACATTGAATTTTCTTTAATTGCAAGCAAGTATCCTAAAGAAAAAATTGCAAGTCGTGTAAAGGAATTATTAAAGCTTGTAAACTTAGAAGATAAAATAAATGTATATCCATCAAATTTAAGTGGTGGACAAAAGCAAAGAATAGCAATTGCAAGAGCACTTGCAAATAACCCTGAAATACTTCTTTGTGATGAAGCAACTTCTGCTTTAGATTTAGAAAATACTGAAGAGGTTATAGAAACTTTAAAGAAAATAAAAAAGCAAACTAATATAACAATAGTTTTTATAACTCATGAAATGGATGTGGCAAAAAAATTATTTGATAGAATTGCAGTAATGAGCCATGGAGAAATAGTAGAGGTAAATGATACTTATTCTATATTTACAAATCCACAACATGAAGTAACAAAGGGGCTTGTATCACGTATTCTTAATGTTGAAGTACCAAAGGAAATAGAAGTTTTAAAAGATGAAGAACTTATAAAAATATATTATGTTGGTGAAGGGGCTTATAATCCAATTATAAGTGAAGTAGCAAGTAATTATAAAATACAGGTTAATATAATTCATGGAAATATTGATTATATTCATAAAAAGCCCTTTGGAATACTTCTTTTAAAGATAAAAGGAAATGAAGAAGACAGAGAAAAGGCTAAAAAATATATAAAAGAAAATGTATATAAACTTGAAATTATTAAATAGAAAGGATGTGGTATAAAAATGAATAGTACAATAGAAATTTTACAAAGAGAACTTTTAAAAGCCATTGGAGAATCAGCAGAAATGGTAGGGTATGCCTTAATTGCTTCATTAATATTTGGAACACTATTAGGTTTAATTTTATACTTAACATCTAATCCATTGTTTTTTAAAAATAGATTAATAAATTCTATAACAGGAATTATAATAAATATTATTCGTTCAGTACCTTTTATAATTTTAATGGTTGTATTAATACCTCTTGCAAAGATTATTGCAGGAACAAGTGTAGGACCTAAAGCAGCTTCAATTTCATTATCAATAGCTTCTATAGCCTTTTTTGCAAGACTTGTAGAAGGGGCATTAAGCGAAGTTGATAAGGGGGTTTTAGAAGCAGCAACAGCTAGTGGAGCTAGTGTTTGGTTAATTTTAAGAAGAGTTGTTTTTGTAGAAGCCTTTCCAGGCTTTGTAAGAGCCACAACTGTTATGTTTGTAAGCCTTGTAGGATATTCAGCTATGGCAGGATTAGTTGGTGGTGGAGGTATTGGAAATTTAGCAATTCAATATGGATACTATCGTTATGAAACTGGAGTAATGGTTGTAACTGTTATAATTTTAGTTGTTTTAGTTCAATTAGGACAAAGTTTAGGCGATTTTTTAGCTAAGAAAGTTACTAGAAAGTAGGGATGTAAAAATGGAGGAACTTTATAAAATAATTAAGGATAAAGAAAGAGTTATTATAGGAAATGTTGAAGATAAATATTTAACAGATACTCTTGGTAGATTAAAAGGAAAAGCAGAGGCTGTAGTATTTCCTTTAACTACAGAGGAAGTAAGTGGAGTTTTAAAATTTGCAAATGAAAATGAAATTCCAATAACTCCAAGAGGAGCTGGAACCAATTTAGTAGGTTCAACTGTTCCTTTAAATGGTGGAATAGTATTAGATTTATCTAAAATGAATAAAATATTAGAATTAGATAAAGAAACATTTACTTTAACTGTTGAACCTGGTGTTTTATTAAAAGATGTTCAAAGCTATGTTGAAGAGAGAGGACTATTTTATCCTCCAGACCCAGGAGAAAAAACAGCTACAATTGGTGGAAACATAAGTACAAATGCTGGTGGAATGAGAGCTGTAAAATATGGAGTTACAAGGGATTATGTTAGAGGCCTTCAAGTTGTTTTAGCAGATGGACAAGTTATTGAAATTGGTAAAAAGGTAATAAAGGACAGTTCAGGATTATCTTTAAAAAATTTAATAATAGGTTCTGAAGGAACTTTAGGAGTTATTACAAAATGTATGTTAAAAGTTATACCAAAGCCTAAAATATCATTAAGTGTTTTAGTTTCTTTTGAAAGCTTAAAAACAGGAATAGATACAGTAATAAACATTATACAAGAAAATGCAAATCCTACTGCTATTGAATTTATAGAAAGAAATGTTGTAGAACTTGGAGAAAGGTATTTAAATTTAAAATTTCCAGAACCAAATGCTGTAGCATATATTCTTCTTACCTTTGATGGAGACAGTTTAGATGAAATAGAAAAAAATATAAATAAGGTAAAAAAGGTTGCAGAAGAAAAGGATGCATTAAATGTTTTAGTTTTAGATGATGAAGAAACAATAAATAATGTATGGAAAATAAGAGGTGCTCTTGTAAAATCAGTAGAAGAAGTATCAGAACAAGAACCTGTTGATATTGTAGTTCCAATAAATAAAACAGCAGAGTTTATATATTATGTAAATAAGGTTCAAGAAGAAACTAAAGTTAAAATGATAAGTTTTGGACATGCAGGTGATGGAAATGTTCATCTTTGTGTTATAAGAGGAAACAGAGATGATGAAGCTTGGAAGAGAGACCTTCATATAGTAATGGATAAAATATATAATAAAGCCTTTGAACTTGGAGGACTTCCTTCAGGAGAACATGGAATAGGAGTAAGTAAAAAGCCATATTTTCAAAAACAAACAGATGATATAAATTTAAATGTAATGAAATCAATAAAAAATGCTTTAGATAAAAAAGGAATATTAAATAACAATAAAGTATATCTTTAATAAGGAATAATATTTATTTAAAAGTACAAACTATTTCTGAAAGGATGTGTTTGTATGAAAGAAAAAGTAAATAAGCCTGGAAGTTGTAACCCAATGCAAAAAGGTGAAAGAAGACAAAAGCTTCATAAAGACCAAAATAATGTAGGAGATTCTAAAAAACCTTCTTATTTTAAAAACTTTAATGGAGAATTAATAGAATAAAAAATAAAGCTGTGGCATAAAAAAAGTTATACCACAGCTTTATTTTTTATAAATAGTCATTTAACATAAATTGAATTTCTTCATGAAGTCTATGAAACATATTTAATTCCCCATTTAAATTTTCTGAGGCTTTATCAGCAATTTCTTCACAAAGATTAATAACTTCTTCATATTCACTAGGAGTAAGAAGATTTAATTTTTGCTCAATAGGATAGGGAAATTCATACTCATCAGTAATATATCCATAGGTTTCTTCAGCTTTATTTGTTTCAATAATACTTTTTATTATAATTTCTAAGTCATCATTATTAAGATTATACATAAAAATTCCTCCTATCTACAAAATATAAGTATATTATATCATAATAAATAAAAAACTTAAAAAAATTTAAAAAAGGTATTTACAAATAAAAAAATATGTAGTATTATAATGAAGTCGGCTGACGAGGCCAAAGAAAATTTAATAATAAGCAGGTATCGTATATCGGTAATACTCCAGCCTTCCAAGCTGGAAAGGTGGGTTCG
>UQBY01000021.1 GCA_900539375.1 uncultured Clostridium sp.
ATGTAAGAAGTGGAGCAAGTACAAGTAGTAGTGTTATAGGCTCCTTATCTAATGGTTCAAAGGTAACAATAGTAGGAGAAAGTGGCTCATGGTATAAGATTAACTATGGAAACACAACAGGATACGTAAGTAAAGATTATATACAATCTTCAGGAGAATCAAATAATTCTTCAAATTCTGGAAATAGTTCATCAGAAACAGCAAGTAACAAAAGTGGATATGTAGTAAATGTACACAGTAGCTTAAATGTAAGAAGTGGAGCAAGTACAAGTAGTAGTGTTATAGGCTCCTTATCTAATGGTTCAAAGGTAACAATAGTAGGAGAAAGTGGCTCATGGTATAAGATTAACTATGGAAACACAACAGGATATGTAAGTAAAGAGTATGTAAGTTTAGGAAGTAGTGTACCTAACACTGGAAACAATTCCGGAAATTCAAATTCAAATGCAACTTCTTCAACCTATGAAACTGTATATAATGCAATGACGCAACATCTTGGAAGTCCTTATGTTTGGGGAGGAGCAGGAGAATTATTAACAACTAGCTATGTAAGAACTATGATGTCAATTTATCCATCTCAAGCAGCTGCAGGAAGATATAATAGAGCATTACAATATGCAGACCAAGGATATAGAGCATTTGATTGTTCAGGTCTTATGCAATGGGGATATAGACAAGCTGGAATAAATATAGGAAGATCTACTTATGACCAAATATTTAATGGAGTAGAAGTATCTATATACAATGTAAAACCTGGTGATTTATTATTCTATTCTAGTTTAGAACATGTTGGTATGTATGTAGGAAATGATATGTGGATAGAAGCACCTAATAGTAGTTCGAATGTAAGAATAGTAAATGTACCTTGGAGTAAAATTGGAAGAGCAAGAAGAATTATTAATTAATAAGAAAAAAATCTAGATACACTTTATAGTATCTAGATTTTTTTGTTAATATAAAAACCTATATAAAATAAAAAAAACGCTATTATAAGCGATTTTTTTTATTTTTATCATTATAGGGGGTTACCTATAATTAAAAACATATTTAAGAGGTTTTTCTTACTTCGTTTTAATTATATCATAATAAAATAAAAAATAAAAGACTTTTTATAATGAAATTTAAATAAATTTTAAGTATTATAAGAATAAAAAGGAAATAAAAGTAATATATTAAAAATTAAACCACATAATAATAGCATCTTCATTATTATCAGAATAATATTTTTTTCGTTTTCCAGCAGCTTTAAAACCAAGTTTTTCATATAATTTTAAAGCAGGAACATTAGATTCTCTAACTTCTAATGTAATTGAGTTACATTTTTCAGCTTTACAACCTTTAATTAAGGCATTCATTAAATATGTACCTAACCCTTTTTCTCTAAAGTTTGGATGTATTGCTACATTAGTGATATGTCCTTCATCAACAATAATCCAAACTCCAGCAAAGCCTAAAATATTTTTATTATTATCTTTAACTAAAAAATATTTTGCTAATGGATTTGTAACTTCTTTTAATAGGGATTCTTTGCTCCAAGATTCTTTTAAACTTAAATTACTTATATTTAAAACTTCATCAACATCTTTTTCATTCATAAGATGGATACTAAGATTCATAATTAACTTTCAACCTTCTTTCTAATTCTCTTTCAGCTTGAGGCTTTTTTAAATAAATAGGTGCAGAATTAGAATCGTCACAAATTCCATTTTTTAATAAATTCAATCCTAATTCTCCTAAAGAAGATGCTCTTATTATGTTTAAATGAACAGGTGCAAAATGAGCCTTAGGGAAATTATCACATATATATTTTTTATGTTTATAAAGACCATCTCCAACAAATATTACTTCTTCATTTTTATCCTTTAGTAAATTAACAAGTTCATCAATATCTAAAGCTGTATAGTCCATAATTTTTTCTAAGCTATCATTATTATTTTTGTATAAAGCAGTATATACATTTTCTCTTAAAGCATCCATGATAGGACATATAATTCCATTAAAAGATATAAGATTATATGCTAATGCATCTAAAGAAGAAATACTTATGTAAGGTTTATTATTTCCAAAACTCATTCCTTTAATAGTAGCCATACCTATTCTAAGACCTGTAAAGGAACCTGGCCCTTTAGAAACAACATAACCATCAATATCATCTATTGAAAGATTACATTCTTTAAGAAGATTTTCAATAAGAGGCATAAGTATAACTGAATGTTCTCTCTTATCATTAAGAATATATTCACCTAACAAAACATCATCTTTTAAAATAGCAACAGTTGCAACTTTAGAAGAAGAATCAATACTTAAAACAATCATTTTTCTAGCTCCTTTATATATTCATATCTTTTACCATAAGGAATAATAGATATTTTTCTATAGTTTTCACCTTTTGATAAATCTTTTGATATATTAATATGAAGATAAGAAGGTGGTAAAATATCTTCAATATAATTTGCCCATTCTATAATTGATACAGCATCTGAAAATATATAATCATCAAAGCCAATGGCATATACTTCATCAGGGTCTCCAACTCTATATACATCAAAATGATTTAGTTTCAATCTTCCAGAATCATACTCATTAACTATAGTAAAGGTTGGACTTGTTATAGTGTCATTTATACCAAGACCTTTTGCAATTCCCTTTGTAATATGAGTTTTACCAGTTCCAAGGTCTCCAGTTAAACATATTACATCTCCAGGATTTAGTAGTTTCCCTAACTTATATCCTAAGGAAGTAGTTTCATCTATATTATTTACAACAAAATCCATAAATAAACTCCTTTCTAAATCTTATCTTACTATATTTTATCAAAATGAAATAAAAATAAAAATACTTAATTTAAATAAGAAAAAAATATTATTAAAAAAATAAAAAAAAGTTGTTGCAATTTATTTTTATGTATTATATAATAAACCTTGTCGAAGGGGTATGGCTCAATTGGTAGAGTAGTGGTCTCCAAAACCATTGGTTCTGGGTTCGAGTCCTAGTGCCCCTGCCATAAGCTCGTAAGCGGATGCTTACGGGTTTTTATTTTGTTACAAAAGGAAATGAACCATAGCTTGTCTTTTTTTACTATAGTTCATTAAAATTACATAATCTTTTTATTTATTCATTAATTCACTTAATATATTATCCATATCATCAATTACCCAACCTTGTCCTTTAACTTTAGTAAGATTTATAGTAATATCTTTTAAAGCTTCATCATTAACAAGAAGAGATTTATTTTCGTCAAGAGAAACAAAATATATTTTAAATTCTGCTTTAATAGCTTTATGTGTACTATCAGTTTTACTTATTTTTTTAATGCTATAATCATTTATTTTAACTGAATCTAAAGCTTCTTGTGTAATATTAAGACTAGAATCTTCTAAAGCTCCTAATTCCTCTAATTTACTTATACTAACATCATTAAAAGCTTGTTCAAATTTTCTAATATTATTTCTTGGAGTATCAATACTTATTGAAACAATAAAGATGATAGAAAGTAAAAGAGCAGTAACTCCAATTTTTATAAGAGTGTTAGTTTTTTCTTTTAAGTGAAAAATATAATTTTTCCTATATAGTGCATAAAAATATATTGCTGGAATAATAATTGAAATAATATAATTTAATGCTAAGCTAGAGCTAAAGCCATATTTAAATATTTGAGTTAACAAAGTTAATAAAGTAAATAAGTAATAAGAGTATATTGCAAAAGTTTTCTTAAGACATATAAGTATTAAAGATATGATAACTAAAAGTGATAATACAAGATATATATTTAATTCTATTTTTGTAAAAAGAATACTAGATATATCTTCTGAATAAATAAATGTTAATAAAGTTGTAAAAACTCTAAATACAGGGAAGATTGCTAATAATAATGATAGCATAGGAATAACAACACCTATTTGTTCTCTTGGTAGGTTATTATATTTTTTTTTCATAAGTTTAAATGCCCTCCTAATTAAAAAAGTAATATTATAAGTATAGCGAATAAAAATGAGAAAGTAAATAATAGTAATTTTCAGAAAATTTATATTATTTTAGAAGGAAAAAGAGAAAAAAAGTAGAATATATATAATATAATCATAATTAAGGGAGAGATGCTCTATGAAAAGAAGAATATTAGTACCAATAGATGGAACAGAAAGAAGTAAACATTCACTAGAATTTATAAAAAGCATATTTCCTAGTGACAAAGTAGAATTAATTATAATGAATGTTAAGGAGTTAGTATTTATAAATGGTATGATAATATCTGATGAATTAACTGCTGCAAAAGAAATTGCAGATAGAATATTAAATGAAGCAGTAAGAGAAGTTCCAGGATATAAAGTAGAAACATATTTTACATTTGGATATCCAGGGGATGAAATTGTTAAGAAAGCAAAAGAAGATAATATTGATATAATAGTTATGACTAAATCAACAAGAAAAGGTTTAACTAGAATGATAGGTTCTGTAACAGTAAATGTTGTAAAACATGCAAAATGCTCTGTAATGATAGTGCCAGAATAAAATATTAATTAAATAAAAATTGCCCTAAAAATTTTTTTAGGACAATTTTTTTATAATATAAAACTATTCAGCAGAAACTTCTTGTTCTATTTCATTAAAGATTTCTTCAACTGTTGAAATTTTATTTATTTTATATACATTTTCACCACAGAAAATCAATCCATCATCTACATTTCCTTCTACAGCATTTATAAGTGCTTTTGTTATGCAATAAGGAGTAGTAGCAGGATTACATGGCTCTAGGCAAGAAAAGCATTTTGTAACTTTTATATTTCCTTTTTTAGTTTTCTCTACAAATGGATTAAGTAAAGCTCTTCCAGGCATTCCAACAGGACTTTTAACTATAGTTACATCTTCTTTTTTAGCATTAACATAAGCTTTTTTAAATTCAATAGAAGCATCACATTCTTCAGTTGCAACAAATCTAGTTGCCATTTGAACTCCACTTGCTCCAAGTTTAAGATATTTTGCCATATCCTTTCCATCAAAAACACCACCAGCTACAATTACTGGAATATCTTTAGAGTATTTTTCTCTATATTTTTTTACTTCATCAATAATATTAACAATTGTTTTATCAAAATTTTCTTGTTCAGTTTCTAATTTATCAGTATGAAATCCTAAATGTCCACCAGCTTTAGGTCCTTCAATAACTACCATGTCAGCTGTTCTGTTATCATGTTTGTCCCATAATTTTAAAATAACTTTAGCAGCTTTTAATGAAGAAACTATAGGAGCTATTTTAACTTTAGAATCTTTTACTAACTTTGGAAGGGTAGTAGGAAGACCAGCACCAGAGATAATTATATCAATTCCAGCTTCAATAGCTGATTTTACATATTCAGCATAGCCAGTTGTAGCAACCATAATGTTTATTCCTAAAATTCCGTTTTTACATTTTTCTTTAGCAATAGCAATTTCCTTCCTTATTGCCTTAATATTACATTCAATAGGATTATTTTCAAAACCTTCTTCTCTAAAACCTATTTGTGCAGAAGAAATAACTCCTATTCCACCAGCTTTAGTTACAGCAGAGGCTAAGTTAGATAAGGAAACTCCCACACCCATTCCACCTTGAATAATTGGGATTTTTACAGAGATATTATCAATTTTTAAGGGCTTAATATTCATTTATATCATCCTCACTTTTTCCTTTATAGAGATTTTATTTGATAATAGAATATTTTGATTATCAAATAAAATCTAGTTTAATTATAAAGTAAAAACTTGTAATACACAATGCTTAAAAAAAATTAATATGATAAAATAAAAATGATTAAACAATTTTAATATATGGTATAATTTATATATGAAAGAAAAAAGTGTTAAAGTGATTCGGCACCGTTTCCAATGTCAAAGGAGTGAATTTTAATGAATTTTAATAATAAAGACAATAATACCATTATGCAATACTTTGAATGGTACTGTACAAATGATGGTTCACTTTGGAAGACTTTAAAAAGAAAAGCCTCTAGTTTAAAAAAGCTTGGAATAACTGCTTTATGGTTACCACCTGCATATAAAGGGGCAAATGGAATTAATGATGTAGGATATGGAGTTTATGACTTATATGATTTAGGTGAATTTAATCAAAAAGGAACAGTAAGAACAAAGTATGGTTTTAAGGAAGAATATATAGCTGCTATAAATCAATGTCATAAAAATAATATTATGATTTATGGAGATATTGTTTTTAATCACAGGTCAGGAGGAGATACTACAGAACTTGTAGAAGTAGTTCCAGTTGATGAAAATGATAGAACAAGGATTATTGGAGATAAAAAAATAATAGAATGTTTTACTGTGTTTAATTTTCCAGGAAGAAAAGGAAAATATTCTACTTATACTTTAGATTCAAAAGATTTTGATGGAGTAGATTATGACAATTTAAAAAAGGAAAATGGAATATTTAAATTTTGTGGTAAAGAGTGGGAAGATGTAGATAAAGAAAAAGGTAATTATGATTTTCTTATGGGCTGTGACTTAGATATGGATAATGAAGAGCTTTGTTATGAATTAGATAAATGGGGTACTTGGTATATTGAAGAAACAGGAATAGACGGAGTAAGATTAGATGCAATAAAGCATTTAAAATTTACTTTTTTTAATGAATGGCTTCCTTTTGTAAGAAAAACAACAAGAAAAGAGATACCTGCTATAGGAGAATATTGGTCTGGGGATTTAAATGCTTTAACAAATTATCTTAATGTATCTGAAAATATAATGTCTTTATTTGATGTCCCTCTTCATTATAATTTTATGGTTGCAAGTAGAATAGGAAATCAATATGATATGAGATATTTAGACAATAAGACACTTGTAAAATATGATGGCTCAAAAGCTGTTACCTTTGTTGACAATCATGATACAGAACCTGGACAAGCATTAGAATCTTGGGTAGAGCCTTGGTTTAAAATGTTAGCTTATACTTTTATACTAACAAGGGAACAAGGAGAACCTTGTGTGTTTTATGGAGATTATTATGGAATACCATCAAAAGGGTTTAATGGCTTTAAAGAGCAATTAGATATACTTTTAAAGGTAAGAAAAAAGTATGCTTATGGAGTTCAACATGACTATTTAGACCATAACAATTTAATTGGTTGGACAAGGGAAGGAGATAAAAAACATAAAAATTCAGCTCTAGCTGCTTTAATCACAAATGGCTATGGCGGAACTAAAAAAATGTATGTTGGAAAAGAGTTTAGTGAAACATACTTTTATGATATTACAGGAAATATTAGTGAACATAGATTAATTGATAATGAAGGTTTTGGATATTTTTCAGTTAAAGATGGCTCTTACTCTGTTTGGGTAGTAGATGAAGAAAGTATGAAACAAAAGAAAGAAAGATTAAAACTTGAAAGACAAAGAAAAAGAGAAGAAAGAGCAAAAGAAAAATTAAGATTAAAAAAACAAGAAAAATCTTTAGAAAAAAATAATTAAAAAATTTTTAAAAGAAAGTATATTATTATTTTCTTTGGGCAATATAATAGTGTAAGTTAATTCAGTAAGCAATTCTAAATTAACTTAAAAACATACCATAAACCAAGGAGGGATCGTTATGTCAAACAAAGCATTAGTTCCAGAATCTAAGAATGGATTAAGTAAGTTCAAAACTGAGGTGGCTCAAGAACTAGGAGTACCATTTAAAGACTACAATGGAGATTTATCAGCAAGACAATGTGGTTCCGTTGGAGGAGAAATGGTAAAAAGAATGGTAGAACAATACGAAAATTCTATAAAGTAATTGTTCAAAAATAACATCTTAAATAATTTTTATAGTTTTACTAGAAAAATTACTTTTTAGATTTTGTTCTATTCAAAATGAGAGGATGACAAAAGGTCATCCTCTTTAAAGTTTTATAGTAAAGTTTAAATTTTTATTTTATAGTTTTGAATTCAAAGCCCTTGTCTTTAAAATATTGAATTATTTCTGGAAGAGCCTTAACAGTTTCCTCTTTTCCATAAGTATCATGCATTAAAACAACAACACTATCAGCATTAGGTCCAAGAGCATCAGTATTTTTCTTTAAACATTCAACTAAGCCAGCAGCATCTTTTTTAGCACCTTGAGCATCTTCATTTAATGTATTCCAATCAATTATTGCATATCCTTTTTCATCAATAATAGGTCTTATACCACTTCTTCCATTCCAACTCCAATATCCGCCAGGAAATCTTATAACTCTTGTATTAAAGTCCTCCCCAAGAACTTCTTTCATACGGTCATTACACTTAGTAATATCAGCCATAAAATTATCAGGACTAATAGTTCTGCCAGGATATAAGTAATCATAATCATGACCATAAGTATGATTTCCTATGGCATGTCCGTTTTTGGCTATACGTTTCAAAAGTTCTTCAGCTTCTGTTCCTTCATCAAGAGATTTTCCAACAATAAAAAATGTAGCTTTTACATTATACTTGTCCAAAGTATCTAAAACATTAGGAGTGTTTGTAGTTGAAGGACCATCATCAAAGGTTAAATAAACAACCTTTTTCCCATCAGTTCTAACAGGATAAGTTTTTGTTCCTTTTAATAATCCTTCTGTATTTGCAAAAACTTCTAATGCATCTTCAGCATTAGGGTCCTCCTCTAAGCTAAGGTATCCATTTTTATTATTTGATTGTGATGGAGAAGAAGTTTCACTAGCTGTTGAAGTATCATTTGAAGTAGTAGTAGTAGTTGAAGTTTCATTAGGTCCTTTAGATGATAATTTGTTATCTTTGTTGTTAAAGAACACTTTAAATATAACTACACCTAAAACTACTATAATTAATACTAAACTACATAAAGTTACTATTCTTCTTCTTTTAATTTTAGTTCTGTATTTTCTCTTTTTTTCGTTTGATAAATTACTCATTTTATTCTCCTTAAAAAATAAACTTTCTCTATATATATTAACACTTTAAAGTTAATATTCCAAAAAAAATAGATTACAATTTTGTTAACAATTTGGGATAAAAATGAAATTATAGAAAGAATTTATATTTACTTTTTTGAAAAAAGAAAATATGATAAAATCAGAACAAAAATTCTTGGAGGATTTTATTATGAAGAAAGTAAAAATAGTTCATACAGCAGACCTTCATTTTGATACTCCTTTTAATGAAGTAGATGATAAACAAAGAGCAATAAATAAAGAGGAGTTAAAAGAAGTATTTAAAAATATAATTAATTTTTGTAAAGAAAAGCAAGTAGATATTTTGCTTTTAGCAGGAGATATATTTGATAATTTAACTTTAAATAGAGAAACAATATATTTTTTAGAAAATGTTTTTAATAATATAAAAGAAACGAGAGTATTTATAAGCCCTGGAAATCATGACCCATATAATAATAACTCCTTTTATAAATTAATAAAGTGGCCAGAAAATGTTTATATTTTTAAAGATAAGTTAGAAAAGGTTTATATAAAAGAATTAGAAACTAATGTATGGGGAGCTGCTTTTAATGAAAAGTATGTAAGAGAATCTCTTATTAGAGGATTTTCTCAAAATAATAAAGAAATAAATATAATGGCTATTCATGGGGAAATATCAAGTTCAAGTGAAGGAAATGAATATAATCCTATAACATTAAAGGATATAAAAGAAAGTGGTATGGACTATATTGCTTTAGGACATAGGCATAATTTTAGTGGGGTATTAAAAGAAGGAAATACTTTTTATAGTTATAGTGGATGCCCTCAAGGTAGAGGCTTTGATGAAACTGGAGATAAAGGAATTATTTATGGTTATGTTTCAAAGGGGGCTGTAGAATTAAGTTTTATAAAAACCTGTAAAAGAAATTATGAAGAAGTTTATGTAGATATAAGTAATTTATTTGGCTATGAGGAAGTAATAAAAAAAATACTAGATGTTATAAAAGAAGAGGATAGAAAAAATAATTTATATAAAATAATTTTAAAAGGTGAAGTTTCAGAAAAATTTCATATTGAAGAGAAAGTATTAAAATCAAAATTAGTAAAGGATTTTTACTTTTGTAAAGTAGTAGATAAAACAAGTATAGCTTTAGACATTAAAGAACTTTCTAAAGGATATTCAGTAAAAAGTATATTTGTAAAAAACTTATTAAAAAAGTTACAAGAAGCAAAAACAGATGAGGAAAAGGATATTATAAAAATGGCATTGAAAATAGGGGTATCAAGTCTTTCGGAAGCTGAGGTGAATATAGATGATTATTAAATCTTTAAAAATTTATTCTTTTGGAAGTCTTGTCAATAGAGAATTTAATTTTGAAAAGGGATTAAATTTAATATATGGAGAAAATGAAAAGGGAAAAAGTACAATAGAGGCTTTTATAAAAACTATGCTTTATGGATTTTCTCCTAAAAAAATAAATGGAATGACAGATAGAAATAGATATACTTCTTTTAATGGAAGTAACATGAAAGGTGAGATGCTTGTAGAAAGTAATGGGAAGGAATACATAATACAAAGAACCTTTGGAAATAAGAAAAAAAATGATATTTCAAATGTAATTAATGCTTTAACAGGAGATAGGGTAAATGATATTAATTTTGATGAACCTGGGAAAAGTTTTTTAGGAATAAATAGAGCAACCTTTGAAAAAACCTTGTATATAAGCCAGTTAGGTGTATCTATAGAAAAAGATAAAGAAGAAGAAATAATGGATAAAGTTACTTCTATGTTTGGTTGTGCAGAAAATGAAGTACCAATAGAAAAAGCAATAAAAAGATTAGAAGAAATAAAAAAGACCTTTATTACAGCTAGAGGAGTTGGAACTTTAGATTTATTAAAAAAAGAAAGAACATCATTGTTAGAAGAAAGATATGAAGGATATAAAATATCTGAAAAAAATTTAGAGTGGGAAAATAGGCTTCTTTTAGAAAAGAAAAAAAAGAATGGTTTAAATGAAGACTTAAATAAACTTGAAGTTTATAAAAAATACTTAAAAAAAGTTAATCTTCAAAAGGAATATAAAGAAATAACAGAGTATTTAATAAAATCTGAGGAGCTAAAAAAGAAGGAAAAAGAAATTGATGAAAATTTAAATGCTTCAATAATAGATGAAAATTTTATTGAAGATTTAAAAGAAGAAAATAGAAGATATTTAAGCTCTTTAGATATAGTAGAAGAATTAAATCATAAAAAAAATGAAATAGAAGAAAACTTAAAGAAATTAAATGAAGAATTTGAAGAATATAAATTTTTAGAGGTTTTTGGAGACAATTTAAAAGAAAAATTGTTATCTTTAAAATATGAACAAAAAAATTTAGGAGAAAAGGTTAAGTATTTAGAAAATCAACAAAGTATTGCTAATAAATTAAAAAAGAAGAGAGAAGATAATAAAAATAGTTTAGGAAAAATAGCTAACATAGAAAATTTTCAAGAAAAACTAGAAGATTATTTAATGGAATATGAGAAAAATCTTAAAGAATTACGTTTCCTTATGGAAAAATATCCTGATACTAATAGTAATTTAGAAAATAAAAAAGTAGTTGGTAATAATAAAATTTTATTAGGTGTAATAATTTTTGTTTTAGGAGTAGGAGGTGCTTTTTTCACATATCCTTTTTATGGATTTCAAATTTTAGTTATAGGCTTAGCTTTTGTATTTATAGGAGCAGTGATTATATTTAAGGGAAAAGAAGAGGCTGTGGAAATTAGATTATCAGAAAAAACAAAAAAGGAATTTAATAGATTAAATTCAGACATATCTAATATAGAAAATAGCTTAAGTGAGTATATGAAGACTATAGAAGTAAATAATTATACAGAGCTTATATCAGCTTTAAAAAAATACAGAATATTTATGGAAGAAGATAATAAATTACTTTTAGAACTTCAAGATGTGAAAAGAAGAATTGGAAATAATGATATTGAAAAAAATGTAGCAAAATATAAAAAAAATAGTAGAATAATAAATTCAATGAAAAAATTATCCCATTGTAATAATATAGATGAAATTTTAGAAAAGGTAAAAAAATATGAGGACATTAAAGAAAGAAGAAAATCTATATTATCAGAATTAAGTAAAGTTAATGAAACTATTACTATAATGGGTGAAGATATAAGCTTAATTGAAGAAGAACTTAAAAAGAAGCTTAAAGTTATGGGAATAGAAGTTAATAATCTTCTTGATATAGAATTGTACATTAAAGAATATAAGGAAAAATTAAAAAAACGTGAAGAAATACATGAAGGGTTAAGGTCTATTGAAGAAACTTATAAGGTTTTACTTAAAGATAGGGATATTAATGCTATAAAAGAGGAACTTAAAGATGTTATTAAGGAAAATAATAATTGTATTTATAAATCTGAAGATGAAATAGAATTAGAGGAGAAAAAGAAATCTAAAGAACTTTTAGAATGTGAAAAAACAATAAAGGATTTAGAAAATAGCATAAATAATAGGCTTATTGGAAAGAGAAGCATTATAGAAATAGAAGAAGAATTAAATGAAGTAGAAAATAATATAGCTAAAGAAGAAAAAAAATTAAAAGCTGTTAATTTAGCCTTAGATGTGTTAATAGATTCTTTTAATGAAATAAAAACAGAAATAGGTCCTGAAATAAATAAAAAAATTCTTAATAATTTTGAATTTTTAACTGGAGACAGGTATAAAGAAGTAAAACTTGGAGATAATTATGAAATGACTGTAAGAAATGAAGAAAATTTATTTAAAGGAATTTTTTTAAGTAATGGAGCATTAGACCAATTATATATTTCTTTAAGACTTGCTTTTATAGAACTTATTTTTAAAAATGAAGAATATCCAATAATATTAGATGATGCTTTTGTACAATATGATGATTTTAGAAGAGAAAAGGCATTACTTCTTATAAATGAAAAAATAAAAGGTCAGGGATTAATATTTACATGTCAAAAAATTGAAGAAAATCTTTTAAAGAAAAATAAAATAAAGATAAATTATATAGAAATATAAATTATGGCAAAAATAGTTTGACATAGATTAATATAAAAGGTATAATACTTTTGCAAATGCAAATCATATGCAAATGGAGGAAGGAATGAAGAAATTTTTATTAAAAGCAAGTATTATATTAATGTTACCAATTATGTTAATAGGTTGTGGTACACAAAGTGATAAAAATATTAATAATGGAGAAGAAAAAGTAAATGTTACTGTATCTATAAGCCCTATTAAAGAATTTACAGAATTAATAGGTGGAGATAAAGTTAAAGTAACATCATTAATAGCAGATAATGTAGAACCTCATGATGTAGATTTAAAGCCAAGAGATTTTGAAAAACTTACAAAAAGTGAATTATTTATATATAATGGATTAGGAATGGAAGATTGGCTTGAGCAGGTTAAAGAACAAATATCTGAAGATAAAATAAAATATGTTGATACTAGTGAAAATGGAAATCCTATTAAAACAGATGGTAAAACTGACCCACATCAATGGTTAAGTTTAAAAGAAGCTATAAATCAATGTAACAATATAAAAAATGCTTTAGAAGAAGTAGACCCTAAAAATAAGACTTATTATGAAGAAAATTATGAAAAGGTAAAAACAGATTTTGAAGAGTTATATAATGAATACTTACCTAAATTTCAATCTTTAGAGCATAAAAACTTTGTTACAAGCCATGAAGCTTTTGGATATTTATGTAGAGATTTTGGCTTAGAGCAACAAGCCTTAAATGATTTATTTGGAGAGGGAGAGCTTACAGCTAAAAAAATAGAAGACTTAGTTAAGTATTGTAATGATAATGGTGTAACTACTATTTTTTCAGAGGAAGAGGATTCACAAAAAGAAGCTAATACTCTTGCTAAGGAAATAAATGGAGAAGTAAAACCTCTTTATACATTAGAAACTAAAGTAGAAGGAAAAAGCTACTTAGAAGTTATGAAAATAAATTTAGAAGAAATTTATGATTCTATGAGTAAATAATCTATAGAAAATTATATATTTTAAAAGCTGTAAATAACTTACTAAGTTAATAATAAAGTTTAATAAAAGAAATAAGTTTAAGAATTTCCTTTAGTTAGAGCATAGTGAATATATTATTTTGTTTTGAATTAATATATTCATTATGCTTTTTAAACTTATTTGGAAATTTGAATTTAATATGGTAAATTATAATTGAATTTATTAAGATTTTTAGGAGGAAAGGTATGAATAGGGCAGAAAATTTTTACAGAGATAATATAAAAAATTCTAATGAAAATATAGTTAAGTTAACTAAATCAATAAATGCTATAGGATGGTTAAGACTACTTATAGTAATTATTGGAGTTTTTTCAACATATAAGTTATATAAAGAAGGTGGACTTATATATGGAATAATAACAATTTTAGTTTTTATTTTTATATTTTCAATAGTTGCAATTATACATGGAAATAAAATAAGTCAGCGAGATAGAGAAAATGCTATTATAGAAATAAATGAAAAAGGTTTAAAAAGATTAGATGGAAGATATAGAGAATTTGAAGATAAAGGAGAAGATTTAATAGAAGAAAAAGACCCTTTTTGTGAGGATTTAGATATATTTGGTCAAAATTCTTTATTTCAAATGATAAATACCACAAGAACAAAGGCAGGAAGAAAATTTCTTGGAAAAATTCTTTCATTGAAGGAGCTTCCAAAGAAAAATGAAATAATAGAAAAGCAAAAAGCTATTAAAGAACTTGGAGATAAAGCAACTTGGAGACAAAAATTATATATAGATGCAACTTTTAAAAAGAAAAGTGATGAAAATTTAGAGAATTTTATAAAATGGTGTAAAGAAAAAAACAATACAAAAAAGTTCCCATTAGTTATGGCAGGAATATTTATTATTATTACAATGGGTATGCTATTTTTATCAATATTAAAAATAATTCCTTTTTCCTTATTGATATTAGATTTAATGGTTAATTTTTGTGTTATAAAAGTTTTAACTAAAGATAAAGAAGGAGCAATAGATTTATTTAACTCATCAAAATATAGTATAAAAGCCTATGCAAATACTTTATCTTTAATAGAGGATGAAGAATTTAACTCAAAATATCTAAAAGAATTAAAAGAAAAATTAAAAGAAGATAATAAAGTTTCCTGTAAAGAAGAAATGAAAAAATTATCTTCATTAATGGATTGGATTGGAGATTCTACTTCAAATGCATATTATTTTGTTATAAATGTAATAGCCTTTGCAGATGTATTTATTATATATAATCTAAATTCTTGGAGAGAAAGAAATGGAGATAAAGTAGAGAAGTGGATTAATATTATGGGAGAATTTGATGCTCTTTCAAGTATATCAAATATAAGCTTTGACCATGATGATTGGACATTAGGAGAGATAAGTGATGATAAAGAAGTAATAGCTAAAAAAATTGCTCATCCTTTAATTGGTGAAAGGGCTGTTAAAAATGATTATGAATTAAAATCACCTAAAAAAATAACCTTAATTACAGGTTCTAATATGTCTGGAAAAAGTACCTTTCTTAGAACAGTAGGAATAAATTTAGTTCTTACTTATATAGGAGCTCCTGCTTGTGCAGAAGAATTTAAATGTGGAATTATGAATATATATACATGTATGAGAACTAAAGATAATTTAGAAGAAAGTATATCTTCATTTTATGCAGAAATTCTTAGAATAAAGCTTATAATAGAAGCTTGTAAAGAAGGAAAAGATGTATTTTTCCTATTAGATGAAATATTTAAAGGCACAAATTCAAGAGATAGACATATAGGGGCAACAGTCTTAATAAAGCAGCTTGCTCAAAATGGAGCAATAGGCTTATTGTCTACTCATGACTTAGAATTATGTGATTTAGAAAAAGAAAATAATGAAATAGCAAACTTTAATTTTAGAGAGTACTATGAAGATAATAAAATAAAATTTGATTATAAATTAAGAAAAGGAAAAAGTGAAACTCAAAATGCAGTTTATTTAATGAAATTAGCAGGGATAGAGATAAGTGAAACTCAAAAAGAAAATCTCTAAAGTCTGTTAGTACTTATCTAACAAAGTTAGTTAGGTTTCCTTAAAAGAAAATTAAAATTAAATAAATAGTCTGAAAATAAAATAGATTTGTGATAAAATAATATATGTAACGTATACAAATTATTTATGAAAGAGAGGAGAGGAAATGAATATAGCGTTTTTTCTTACACCTAAAAATGAAGTAGTGTGTGAGAATATAGAATCAACAATGAGACAAGTTATTGAAAAAATGGAACATCACGGATATACAGCTATTCCGTTAATAGATAAACATGGAAAATATGTTGGAACTTTAACTGAAGGGGATTTATTATGGAAATTAAAAAATACAATGAATCTAAATTTTAGAAATACAGAAACAGTTAAAGTAAAGGATATTCCAAGAAGAGTAAGACACAAAAGTGTTACAATAAGTGAAGATATAGAAAGTTTAATAAATTTAGCAGTAAGTCAAAATTTTGTTCCAGTAGTAGATGATGAAGGTATATTTATTGGAATAATAAAAAGAAGTGATATAATAAACTATTGTTATAAAGAATTAAAGAAACTAAAAAATGAAAAATAAAAAATTATAAAATAAAAAATGCTCCATAAAAACTTTTTAATTTTTATAGAGCATTTTTTTATTTATTATTGTTCAGATTTATATTTTTCAAGTTCAGCATCTAAGTCTACTTCATTTAATGCTTCAAATTGGCTATCAAAATCATCACCAGTTCTTAATTCTCCTAAGCCTTGAGCAGCAGCTTCTTCTTTAGCAATTTTTCTTTCTATACTATCCATTTGTATTGTATTAGATTTAGTTTGAACATCAGATAATACTTCATTAACTTTCTTTGATGCTTTTGCAGTAGAGTATCTAGCAGCAGCTTCATCTCTATAGCTTTTAGTTTTTTCAAGTTCAGCTTCTAAAGCAGCTAAATTTTTCTTTAAAGCTTCAGCTTGAGCAGAGGCAGTAGCATGATTTTGTTTTAATGTTTCATATTTTTTATCAGCTTCAACCTTTCTTCTTAAAGCTTCTTTAGCAAGTTCCTCATTACCTTTAGATAAAGCAAGTTTAACCTTTCCATCTAAGTCATCAGATAATTTTTTAACTTCATTCATATTTTTTTCTATTAATTTTACATTCCCTATAACTTCAGCAGAATTTGTTTTAGCCTTGCTTAATTGTTCTTCCATATCTCTTATTTTTTGGTCTAATAATTCAATTGGATTTTCTAAATCATCTAATGTTGCATTAACCTTTCCTTTAATCATATTTGACATTCTTGTAAAAACACCCATTTACTTATACCTCCTAAATAATATTTATTTTTTATAAAAATGCTATCTTTTGTAAAGCTTTTATGCATTTATTATAAATGAAAATGTTTAATAAAACAAATTATGTATAAGGTTAAATTTAACAATAAAAAGCAAAGAAAATTAAATTTTTAAAGTTTTTCTATTTTTAACATATTAGTACCACCAGTTTGAGTTGTTGGCATTCCAGCAGCTACTATAATGTCATCACCAGTAGAAATATTATTAAGTTGAAGAGCAAATTTTTTAGCTTCACTTAATATTTCATCAGTAGTATTAAATAATTTACATTGTTTTGGGAATATTCCAAAGTTTAAATTTAAATTTCTTCTTACATAGTCATAAGGAGTAATAGCTACAATTGGAGCTTTTGGTCTGTATTTTGATAAAAGCTTAGCAGTTGCACCACTTTTAGTTGCAGCAACAATTGCTTTTGCATTAAGCATTACAGAAGTCTTACAAGCAGAATAACTTATAGCATCTGCATAAGAACTTTCTATACCAGTAAGATTTTGTTTTAAAAGATGGTCATATTCTAAATTAGCTTCAGTTTCTTTTGCAATTCTTGCCATAGTTTCAGCAGCTTCTATAGGAAAATTTCCAGAAGCACTTTCTCCAGAAAGCATTATAGCATCTGTTCCATCAAAAATTGCATTACAAATATCAGAAGCTTCAGCTCTTGTTGGAAGAGAATTTCTAATCATAGAATCAAGCATTTGAGTTGCAGTTATAACAACCTTTCCAGCTTTATTACATTTTTTAATTATTTTCTTTTGTATTATAGGAACTTTTTCTATAGGAATTTCAACTCCCATATCTCCTCTAGCAACCATTATAGCATCTGTTACTTCTAAAATAGAGTCAACATTATCAACACCTTCTTGACTTTCTATCTTTGCTATTACTTGAATATTATCTCCACCATTTTCATGAAGAACTTTTTTAACTTCAAGAATATCACTAGCTTTTCTTATAAAAGATGCAGCAATAAAATCAACACCCATTTCACAACCAAATTTTATATCTTCAATATCCTTTTCTGTAATTGAAGGAAGTTGAATGCTAACATTAGGGACATTAACTCCTTTATGGTCTTTAATTACTCCACCAACAATAACAGAACATTTAATTTCTTTACCTATTATATTAATGATTCTAAATTTTAATAAACCATCATCTACAAGAATTGTTCCACCAATTTTTACATCTTTATAAAGTATGTCATAAGATACTGAACATCTACTATTATCTCCAAGAATTTCTTCTCCACAGACAAAAGTAAATTCTTGCCCTTTAATAAGTTCAACACCACCATTTATAAAATTATGAGTTCTTATTTTAGGACCTTTAATATCTAAAATAATTGCAGTAGGAGAATCCATTTCTTCTCTTAATCTTTTAATCATTTCAATTTTTTCTTTATGAGTTTCATGGGTACCATGAGAAAAGTTAAGTCTTGCAGCACTCATACCAATTTCAATAAATTTTCTTAGAGTGTCCTCATTGTCACTAGCAGGGCCAATTGTAAAAATCATTTTTGTTTTTTGCATAAAAATTCCTCCTTGAAATTTATTTGAATATATATTTTACAAATTTATAAATAAGAAAATAAAAATTGACTTATTATGATATACTAAATATATTCTTAAAGATATTCTAACATATTGACAGAAGAAAAGGAGTACAAAAAATGAAAAATTTAGAAAATTTAAAAATATCAAAAGTATTAAAGCATTTTGAAACAATATCTAAAATTCCAAGAGGTTCAGGTAATGAAAAAGAAATAAGTGATTATTTAATAAATTTTGCAAAAAATTTAGGCTTAGAAGCAATTCAAGATAAAGCTCTAAATGTAATAATAAAAAAACCAGCATCAAAGGGATATGAAAATGCACCAACAGTTATTATACAAGGGCACTTAGATATGGTTTGTGAAAAAAACAAAGATACTATACATGATTTTCTAAAAGACCCTATAGAACTTGTAGTAAAGGGGGATTATATCTATGCAAATGGCACTACATTAGGGGCAGATGATGGAATTGCAGTAGCATATGCTATGGCACTTTTAGAAGATAATACAATAGAACATCCTAATTTAGAAATTTTATTAACAACAGATGAAGAAACTGGCATGACAGGTGCTATGGCTATATCAAAGGAAAATATAAATGGAAAAATACTTATTAATATTGATACAGAAGAAGAAGGGTATCTTTTAGTAAGCTGTGCAGGTGGAATAAGAACAAAGTCTTCAATAAAAGTTGAAAGAGAAAATATAAATGATGAAAAATTATATACAATAAGTATAAGAGACCTTAAAGGTGGGCATTCTGGTACAGAAATAAATAAGGAAAGAGGAAATTCTAATAAACTTATGGGAAGATTTTTAATGGATTGCCTTGAAGAAATAAAAATTTCTTTAGTATCAATAGAAGGTGGCTCAAAAAATAATGCTATTCCAAGAGAGGCAGATTCTGTTATAGCAATAAATGAATGTGATAAAAATAAATTGTTTAAGCTAGTTAAAGATTGGAATGAAATATTTAAAAAAGAATTAGAAGGTAAAGATGAAGGAGTAACTTTATCTGTAACTGAAAATAAGGAAGATATAAAAACTAAATTTACAAAAGAAGCTACAGAAAAAACTATAAAACTTTTATATTTATATCCAAATGGAGTAAATACAATGAGCAAAAATATAGAAAATTTAACAGAAAGCTCTACAAATCTTGGAATAGTAAAAACTACAGAGGAATATGTAGAATTTGATAGTGCAGTAAGAAGTTCAGTTATGACACTTCGTGATGATATTGTAAGAAAAATAGAAGAAATTACAAAGCTAATAGGTGGAGAATTTGAAAGCAATGCAGGATATCCAGCTTGGGAGTATAAAAAAGAATCTAAAATAAGAGATATATGTGAAAAAGTATATAAAGATATGACAGGAAAAGAACCTATAGTATATGCAATTCATGCAGGAGTAGAATGTGGTTTATTTGAAGAAAAACTTGGAAACTTAGACATGATAAGCTTTGGACCAGATATAAGAGATGCCCATACTCCAAATGAAAACTTATCTATTTCTTCTACAGAAAATGTATGGTATTATTTACTAGAAGTATTAAAAAATATAAAATAATAAAAATAACTTAGGAGGAAAGCTATGGGTACAAAAGGGTATTTAAAAAAAGAAAATATAATAAATTTTATTTTGTATTTAATAATATTAATTATGCCACTAATTGTAATAAATTTTTCTGATTATCCACGATATGTTATGGGAAAAGTATTTTTCTTATATGCTGCAAATATAATAGCTATTATAATTTCCATTATAAAAAATGATTTTTATATAGAAAAAGAACATAAAATTATAATGATATTTTTAGTAAGCATATTTATAGCATTTGTTTTTTCACCATATAAAGAAGTAGCTTTTACAGGCTCAACAGAAAGAAATGAAGGATTTTCTATGTTCCTTGTTTATACATGCCTTTTCTTTCTTGCAAGTAGATATTTAAAAATAACAGAAAAATCATTACATCTTATATTAATAGTAGGAAGTTTTTCAGCAATTTATGGTATGCTTCAATTTTATGGAATAGACCCAATACAAAAGTGGGCATTAAATGGAATATCAGTAGCTAATTCTATTGGAACAATAGGAAATAGAAATTTTTTTTCAAGCTATATAGTGTTATTTTTATCATTAAGTACAGCATTATACATATTTAAAGAAAAAATTATCTATTTATGCTATACATTAATACTATTTGGAGGACTTGTATGCTCATTAACAAGAGGTGGATGGCTTGGCTATGGAGTTGTATTAGTATTTATTTTTATTTTTAGTATAATAAGCAAAAAAAGGAAATCAAGAATTTTAAAAATGTTAGCTATGGCAGTATGTTTTATTGTTATAGGAGGAACATTAAATTCAACAACTGAAGGTTCAGTTACAGGTAGAGTGGACAACCTAAAAGAACAAATAACAACAACTGATGAAGAGATTAAAGCAAAATCTTCAGCAAGTTCAAGAGTTGATATATTAAATATGACATTAAAAGCATTTAAAGATAGACCTTTATTAGGGACAGGCCCAGACACATTAGGAAACAGACTTTATGATGATTATCCAATAGAAATGAATAATCACATAAGTACATATGGACAAAGTGTTGATAAAGCACACAATGAATACCTAGAATATGCAACAAGTTGTGGAATATTCACTTTAATTTCCTATTTAACATTAGTCATTATGATAGGAATAAAACTAATTAAAAGAAGAAAAGAAGAAAAATATATAATAATATTAATGCCAATTATAGGATACCTAGCACAAGCTGTAACCAATATAAGTGTTCCAATGGTAGCACCACTATTTTGGATACTTTTAGGATATGCAGTACAAGAAATATATTTAGAAAAAAATAATACACAAAAAGAAGTTTATATTAATGATTTAAATGAAGATAATATAGAAAGCAAAAGTTAATTGGGATAAAAACAAATATAAAGGGGAATTTAAATGAAGGGTTTAAAAGAGAAGCTAAAAAAAGCAAATACTGTGCAGTTAACAAAAGAACAAATAATAAACATTATATTATATATGACAATAATAGTAATGCCATTAATAGTAACTAAGAAAATAGAGCCTAAATTTTTAATGACAAAATTAGCATTTCTTTATATAGCATGTACTTTAGCTTTTATAGTATTTATATGGAATAGAAAATATGACTTTAAGAAAGAACATATTTTTGCAATTTTATTTATATTAAGTATACTTATATCAGTAATATTTTCTCCATTTAAGAAAACAGCATTATGGGGATCATTTTATAGATATGAAGGATTTGTTTCAATTCTTATATATGTAGTGTTTTTTATAATAGCTAGTCAATACTTTAAAGTTAATAAAAAATCAATTAATCTTTTATTAATAGTAGGAAGCATAATGGGTATATATGGAGTGTTACAAATATTAGGAATAGATCCTATACAAGATTGGATGTTTGATGGCAATATTACAAAAGTGGCTTATGGAACAATAGGTAATAGAAACTTTTTTTCTTCATATTTAATTTTATTTTTAACATTAAGTACAGCATTATATATATTTAAAGGAGAAAAAAAGTATCTTATATATACAATACTTATATATTTAGGAGAAGTATGTACTTTAACAAGAAGTGGATGGATAGCTTATTTTATTTGTTTAGTACTATTAAGTTTTTTTGCTTTTAAAGAAAAAAAAATAAAGAGAATAGTAATTTTAATAGCTATATTAGCTATATCTACAACAAGCATCAATTTTATATCACAAAGTCAAATATTAGGAAGAGTAGAACATACTAAAACGGAATTTTCTGGAGAAATTGAAAACAGTAAAAATTCATCTAGTAGTTCTAGAATGCATATATTAAAAGTTTGTTTAGAGGTATTTAAAGATAGTCCTTTTTTAGGGACAGGTCCAGACACATTAGGTGAAAGGTTATCAAAGGATTATAAAAATTATGTTAATGAGCATATTAAACTTTATGGAGCAACAATAGATAAAGCACATAATGAATATTTAGAATATGCAGTTAGTTGTGGTATATTTACATTAATATTTTATTTAATATTAATTTTTTGTATACTAAAGGGTATATTAAAAAATATAAAAGATGATAAATTTAAAGTTATTTTATGTGTAATATTATCATATTTAATTCAAGCTACATTAAATATAAGTGTTATAGCAGTAGCACCATTATTTTGGATACTTTTAGGATATGCAGTAAAAATGATATATGAAAAAAATGTCTAAGAGTGGAATAATAGAAATTTTGAAAAGAAAACAGTAATTGTTTTCTTTTTTGTTTTGTTATATAATAATATTAAAATAAAAAAGAAATAAAATAGAAAAATAGGAGAATTTAATGGAACTTGTATTTATTATTATTGTAGGACTATGTATAGGAAGCTTTTTAAATGTATGTATTTATAGGTTGCCTAAAAATGAATCTATTTCTTTTCCACCATCTCATTGTCAAAGTTGTGGTTATAAATTAAAGGTAAAAGATTTAGTACCTGTTTTTAGTTATTTATTTTTAAAAGGAAAGTGTAGAAATTGTGGAGAGAAAATTTCAATACAATATCCAATAATTGAACTAACAAATGCACTTTTGTATGTATGTGTATATTTAAGATATGGTTTAACTATTGAAACAATAAAATATTCAATATTTGCATCACTTCTTTTAGTTATTGGTATGATTGACTTTAAAACCACTCTTGTTTGTATAGAAACAACTATATTTGGAATAATTATAAGTATTATATTTATGGGATATAGTTGGTATAGTACAAAGACATTTCCTTTAGATAATATTTTAGGTGGAGCTATAGGATTTTTAATAATATGGCTTATAGTAAAACTTACAGCAGGTATGGGAGAAGGAGATATTGATATAGCTTTAGTTTGTGGATTATTTTTAGGAAAAAAAGGTATAGCAATAACTTTGTTTTTTGGAGTGATTTTAGGAGGAATAGCTGGAATAATATTTCTTATTGGCAGGAAAAAAGGAAAAAAAGATGAAATGGCATTTGGACCATATTTAGCTATGGGAGCCTTTATAGCACTAATGTGGGGAGAAAGAATATTTAATTGGTATATTTCAGGTTTTTAAAAAATAGAGATTGAATATATTATTTTACTTTTTGTTGGTAAATTTCAACTTATAAGAAAATAATGTGCTCAATCTTTTTAATTTACAGTAAAGTTTAAAATAGATTTTTATAGTAAATTAGTAAAAATTTAAATTTAAAACTAGTTAAACTTGATTATATAATAAAAAACAAAATGAAAACTTGTAAGAATTCACAAAATGAAAAGGTTTATAAAAAATATATTGACATATTAACAAAAAAAAGTATAATTAAATTGTAAATAAAAACTTAACTAAATTTTAGCAAAACAAATAACTAAATTTTGATTTAAGTTTTATTTTTTAAAGGAATTGAAGGTGGTGAAACAATGGCAAATTTTGTGAAGAGCAAGCTAGGACAAATTCTTTTAGATGAAGGAAAAGTAACTCTTTCAGATTTAGAAAGTGCAATAGCAATACAAAAAAGCGAAGGCAAGAAAATGTCTCAAGTTCTTGTTGAAAAAGAAATCGTTTCTGAAGAAAGTATGGTAGATGCTATTTCAAAAGAAATTGGGGTTGAAAAAATAGATTTAGCTGAAGTAAAAATAGATAAAAAAGTATTAAAGCTAGTTTCTCAAAATTTGTGTAAGAAATATAATTTAATTCCTTTTGAAATCGATGGCAAGAAAATTAAGGTAGCATTAGCAGATCCCTTAAATATTTTTGCAATTGATGATGTTAGAATAGTTACTGGCATGAAGGTAGAAACTTATATTGCTACCAAAACTCAAATAAATAAATGTATAGAAGTAAATTATAGTAAGCAACAATTAAACAAAGCTGCAGAAGATTTACTTAAAGAAACTATGAGTTCAAAAAATCAGGATGCTGATGTGGAAGAACTTGATGATGTTAAAAATGCACCAGTAGTTAAAATGGTAGATCAAATCTTTAAAAATGCCATTGAAATGAGAACATCAGATATCCACATAGAGCCTTATGAAGATGAAATAAGAATAAGGTATAGAATAGATGGTAAGCTTCACTTAATTAATACTTTAAGTATAGAAAGTTTAGCACCTCTTGTAACAAGAATAAAGATTTTAGCAAATTTAAATATAGCTGAAAAAAGAATTCCTCAAGATGGTAAGATAATTACTAGAGTTGATGGAACTGATGTAGACCTTAGAGTATCTATTTTGCCTATAGTAAATGGTGAAAAGATAGTTATAAGAATACTAAAGAGAGAAGGATATACAACAGATAAAAAGAAGCTTGGAATGAATGAAGAAAACCTAAGAAAGCTAGAAAAACTTATTTCAGCTCCAAATGGAATTATACTAGTTACAGGACCAACTGGAAGTGGTAAGTCTACTACATTATATACAGTATTAAGTGAACTTAATACAGATGATGTTAATATAGTTACTGTAGAAGATCCAGTTGAATATAGTTTGTCTGGTATAAATCAAGTAAATGTTAATAGTAAAGCAGGTATGACCTTTGCAAGTGGACTTAGAAGTATTTTAAGACAAGACCCTGACATTATAATGATAGGGGAAATCAGAGATAATGAAACAGCAGAAATAGCTATTAAAGCTGCTATTACAGGGCATTTAGTTTTAAGTACCTTACATACAAATGATGCACCATCATCTATAAGTAGATTATTAGATATGGGAATTGAGCCTTACTTAGTTTCAACTTCTTTAGTTGGAGTTATAGCTCAAAGACTTGTAAGAAGAATATGTCCAAATTGCAAGGAAGAATATGAAGCAAGTGAAAAAGAAAAAAAGATATTACACAAAGATTTAGATATGCCTTTAAAGTTATATAGGGGAAAAGGTTGTGGTCATTGTAATAAAACTGGCTACTATGGAAGAGCTGGTATATATGAAATAATGGAAGTAACTAGAGAACATAGAGATGCTATGAATACTACAAGAAATATGGATACTTTTAGAGATATATCATTAAGACATGGTATGACAACACTAGAAGATGAATGTATAAAGCTAGTTTTAAATGGAACAACAACAGTTGAAGAACTTGCAACAATATCTTTAATGAAAGAGGATATGTAAAGGTGGGGTAATAAATGAAAAAGTTTAAGTACAAAGCAATGAAAAATGATGGTACGAAAACTACAGGGGAATATGAAGCAAATTCAAGAGATGACGTAATGGAAATGATAACCTCAAATGGTTATTACCCATTAAAGGTTGAAGAAGTAATAGAAAGTACTACAATAAATATTCATAAAAAGATAAAAGTAAAAGAAATATCAATATTTTGTAGGCAAATGTATACAATGCTTGATGCAGGTGTACCACTAATAAATGCTTTAAATTTAATGAGCACTCAAGTTACTAATAAACATTTAGTTGAAATAGTAAAAGAACTAGAAGAAGATGTTAGAAAAGGTGAAATGCTTTCAAATTCAATGAGAAAGTTTCCAGAAGCCTTTCCAACACTTTTAACTAGTATGGTAGAATCAGGAGAAGCCAGTGGTAATCTTGATGAAATGTTTTTAAGAATGTCAACTCATTTTGAAAAGGAAAATAAAATTAACAATAAAGTAAAGGCAGCAATGATATATCCAATAATTTTAGCAATTGTTGGGGTTGTAGCATTAATAGTAGTTATGACTTTTGTAATGCCAACTTTTGTATCCTTATTTGAAAGTTCTGATGCGAAATTACCAGCTGCAACAAGGTTTTTAATTGGATTAAGCAGTTTTATGGGAAATCATTTTATAATGGTAATTGGTATTTTAATTGCTATAGTAGTTGGAGTAGTTTTATATAGCAAAACAGAAAGTGGAATATACTTTTTTGCAAAACTTAAAATTTCCTTTCCTTTAATAAAGGATTTAAATAGAAAAATGATAGTTTCTAGATTTACAAGAACTTTATCAACATTATTAGCTTCAGGAGTATCTTTAGTGGAATCCTTGCCAATAGTATCTGCAGTATTAAATAATGTAATAGCAGAGGATGAAGTATTAAAAATTAGAGAAAGGGTTGTTAAAGGAGAAGGGTTAAGTACTCCAATAGAAGATTGTGAGTTATTTCCACCAATGCTTTCTTCAATGGTAAGAATTGGTGAAGAATCTGGAGCCTTAGATGATATGCTTAATAAAACAGCAGACTTTTATGATGAAGAAGTTGAACAAGCTATACAGACTTTAACTTCAATGCTTGAACCAATTATGATAATAATTATGGGATTAGTTATAGGATTTATGGTAATAGCCTTAATGTTACCACTTTATGGTTCATATGATTTAGTTTAATAAGATTTAAATTTAAAATTTAAATAAATAATAAAAATATTTAGGAGGGGTTTTTAAATGCTTAAAAACTTAAGAAACAAATTAAATGAAAAGAAAAACAAAAAAGGATTTACTCTTATTGAGTTAATCATAGTTATTGCAATTATTGCAATACTAGCTGCTTTATTACTACCAAAACTAGGACAAGTTAAGGAAAACTCAAATAAAACTTCAGATATTGCAAATGGTAAAAAAATTGCAGAAGCAGCTTTAGCACTTTATGCAGAAGATAAAGTAGGAGATTTTACATCTCAAGAAGTTTCTACTTCTGGTGGTACTGAAGGGAAAGCAATTCAAAAATATCTTCAAACTACTCCAGAAGCAAAGACAAAAAGTTTAAACAAAGCTAAATTCAAAGCAGAAATTTCTAATGGGGTTGTAAAAGTAACAGTTGGTGGTAAGGAAGTTTATCCAAATCCAGATACAAATACATTTAAACAAAATTAGTTTAAACAAAATAGCATTTATTTAAGTAAAGTGTAAAGTCATTATGGCTTTGCACTTTATCTCTAATTAAGGATAATTATAGACAAAAAAACACAAATTCAGACAAAGAGGGTGACGGAAATGCCAGGAAAGGTTGATATTACCAAGTTAAAGAAAAAAGGAAGCTCAGGTGTATCAAGTTTAAAGGATAAGGTAGCTAGTG
Organism: uncultured Clostridium sp.; assembly: GCA_900539375.1. Taxonomy (GTDB): domain Bacteria; phylum Bacillota; class Clostridia; order Clostridiales; family Clostridiaceae; genus Clostridium. The sequence continues at coordinate 27,867 of UQBY01000021.1, forward strand.
GAAAAGCTACTTATTTAGGAAAAGGTAAAAATGAAAAGCCAAGAAATGTTGTAGCATTTGAAATTGGGTCAAAACATATAAAGATAGTAGAAGGAAAATATTCAAAGGATAAACTTTCTATATATAAAATGGGTCAAGTTGAAACTCCAATGGCTTCAATAGAAGATGGTGCTATAATTGATGAAAGAGCATTAGTTAATACATTACAAGTAGCTATAAATCAACTTGGAATAAAATCAAAGGATGCTGTAGTTACTAGTAATTCAAGTTCAATAATAGATAGAGAAATAATAATACCAGCTGTTGATGAATCTGAAATGGAATCAGTAATAAAATATGAAATACAACAATATCTACCTATTAATTTAGATGAATATATAGTTGAATATGTAGTTATAGATAAACTTGTAGATAGTGAAGGACCAAAGCTTAAAGTAAATGTAATTTCTTATCCTAAAGATATAGTAAATGGATATTATAAATTAATAAAATCTTTAGGCTTAAATCCATATGTTTTAGATGTTACTTATAATTCTTTAAAGAAAATAGTTAACCATACAGGAATGATAAAAAATGGTGGACAAACTGGTACTGTTGCTTTTGTTGATATGGGAGCAACATCTATTAATGTAACAATATTTAAAAGAGGTCAACTAGATTTTACAAGAATAATAAAATCAGGTGGAGAAACAATAGATCAAGCTTTAAGTAGTAGATTAGATATGTCAATAAAATCAACAGAATCTATGAAGATGGATAAGGGTAATTTATTAGATATTCAAGATGATGATGAAGTAAATGTAATAATTAAAGAAACTGTTGATGAAATGATAGGTGAATTAGAACAAATTCTACAATTCGCAAGCAACAAAAATGGAGAAAATGTAGATGAAGTTGTTATATATGGTGGAGCTTCTAAACTTAGAGGTCTAGATGTATATATGCAAAGAAAACTACTTAAGAGCATAAAGAGAGTATTTACATTAGAACGTATAGATATGTCTACATCAGCCATGCCAAAAGAACCAATAGGTGAATATTTAAATGCTATAGGTGCTGTAATAAGACAAAGTCAAGATGTAAACTTTTTATCTATGTATCAAGGTAAAAATGGGGAAGCTGTTGCTAAGGGTGGAAAGATAAAAGAAAACAATACTCCTGTTTATATAGTTGTAGGATTAATAGCTGCAGCAATTGTTGGAACTTTCCTTTATCATCAAATAGATATAAAAATTCAAGAAAGCAAAATAACAAGTATAGAAGAAAAAATGGCAGCTCCAGAATTCCAAAAGCAACTTGCAATAGCACAAGATTTATCTAATAAAATTTCAAGTGTAACACAATATAATACTCAAGTTGAACAAATAACTAAGGTTGTTAATAGTAGAAAAGTTGTAACACCAGAAGTTTTAGATGATGTAAAAGATGCAGTTCCTGGTGGAGTTTTATATACATCTTATAAAATTTCAAATACAGAAATAACAATAACTGGGGCATCACCAAGCACTGAAGTAGTTGCTGAAATGGAACATAATTTTAGAGAATTAGATAGAGTTCAAGACGTACATGTTGGAACAATAGAAGGAGACGGAACTGTAACCTTTGACATAACTATTAAGATAAAACAAATAGAGGAGGCTGAATAATTATGAAGATGAGTAGCAGAGAAAGAAATTTATTATGCATAGTAGTAAGCGTCGCTCTAGGAGTATTATATTATAATTTTGTATTTACAAAAAATTCAGCAAAGTTAGAAGAAAAGAAAACTGAAAGAAAGCAAGTAGAACAAAAATATGAGGATGCTAAAGCTGAAATAGCAGATATAGATAATAGAAGAACAAGGCTTTCAGAATTAAAGGCTAAAGGAGAAGAATTGGCAAAAGATTATTATCCAGAAATCATTCAAGAAAATCTTATAAAAGAAATAAAAACTCTTATGGATAAAAATGGACTAAAGGGAGATTATTCCTGGGCTGAAAGAAATGCTGATCAATTAGCAGATCTTACTCCTGTAATTTTAGATTTGCCAAAAAGTAGTGTTCAAGCTTTAGCAGATACAGTAAAGTCACAAATAGGAGAAGAATCTTCTAAAGAAGATAATGATAAATCACAAGAAACAGCTTCAAATGATACAGCAGTAAATAAAGAAACAGAAACAAGTACTGCAACAGCAGAAACAAGCACTGCAAATACTACTACACAAAGTACAGTTAATTCTAATGGGGAACAAAATGGACCAACACCAGTAAAAATGGTACTTACTATAAAACTTAGAGGAAACTATGATTCATTAAGAAATTTTGTACAAGATATAAAAGACTATGGAAGAGTTGTAGCAGCTAGTGCATTATCTACAGATTGGTCATCAGCTAATGATTTTCAAGGTCAAATTGATGTCGAATTTTATGCAATTCCTAAAATTAATGACAAAGATAATGAATATTTAGACTGGAAATAATATCAATTAAGTGGTAAAATATTATAAAGAAAATAGTAATATGCCATTTTTAATCAACATTTTTGTAGAATATTGGAATTAAAAGGTGGGTGATAAATATTATGGGAAAAGAGAGAATCGAAAGAAAAGGCTATACTCTTTTAGAAGTCATATTAAGTGTTGCATTAATAGCATTATTACTAATTCCAATTTCAAATATGATAATGACAGCTATGAAGTCAAATAAAAGAGCAGACATAAGACAAGATGGAGCAGTTGTAGGGCAACAGGTGTTAGAAGAACTTAAAACATATAATAGTTTATCAAGTAGTACTCCAATTAATCTATTAGACGGGGTAACACACTTTGATGTGGTTGCTGCAAGTAGCACAGCAACAAGAACTGTATATAGTGGTGAAATGCGAGATGGAAATCAAAGATATGAAGTAAATGTTATTGCAGAAAAAGATAATAACTTCAATAACTATATGGCAGCAACAACAACACCATCAAGTAAACCAGATACAGATTATAGTTTTATATTAAAATTTAAGACAAACGGAACACAAAATATAGTATGTTTTAATGGAGGAGAAATAAATATACCATATAATGCAGGGAGTAATACAAAGCTTTTATTATATTTAAGAAGAAATGAAAGCAATCCTAATAATTTAACATTAAAATTATATGATTATACAGGTGATAATGCACAAGAAGCAACTCCTTTATATGAAGATACTAGAAATGATTATAATGCAGCTAATAATTCAACAAAAAACTTAGTTAAAATAGAATTAGATGAAAGCTTTACAGGAAGAAATAATGGTAATGATCCGGGAACAATTCCAATAATAGTTGATAGCAATAGTACAGGATTAGTTTTAGATATAGTAAAAGAAAAAGAAACTAAAGGAAAAGTTAGTGTTACAAGTTCTTTATCAAATGGCGATAATATAAGCTTTGATGGACATTTAAAAGAAGCTTCAAAAGAAACATTTACAGCAAAGCAAAATATAAGAAAGCAAAATACAGAAGATATAACAGCTATAGGAGATTTGTATAATATTACTGTAGTTGTAAAAAACAATGGAAAAGAAATATTTAGAAGTCAAACAAGTAGTAATTTAAATTAATACATTTCAATATTTTAAAATTGGATGGTGATAAAAGTGAAAAGGGGATTAAAGAAAAAGGGTTCAAGTTTAGTAGCTGTTTTAGTCATTTGTTCAATTATATTAGTTGTTGCAAGTACAATGATAGGGGTTGCAACTAGTAATGTAAGAATGAGAATGAATGAAAGTAAGAAGTTACAAAACCTATATAAAGCTGATTCCGGATTAGAAGTAGTTAATAATATAATATTAAAAGATTCAGAAGCAGCAATTGTATATGCACAAGAAAAAATGCAAAGTAGTGGATTAGTAGGAGGAGCTATATCAAATACATCAGATGATGAAGTTTATGATTCGCTAAATACAGAATTTCAATCATTGTTTATAAAGGCATTGTTAAAATCATCTGTAAATGGAATAACAGTAGAAAGTGATAAAAACCAAACTAGAAATAATGTTGAACAAGATATTAGGCCTGTGTATGATCAAGAAGGTGAAAATGTAATAAATAATGAAAATGGAGAACCAATAAGTGATACAACAGTAAAATCAAGATTGCTTTATGGTCTTAAAAATGGTTTTTATGTATCTTCAATAAATACAGAAAGTCTTAATACAACATTTGTAGATGCATTTTATGGAATTGATCAAGCAAATAAACCAAATTTAAAAATTTTAAGTGCTACTTATAATGATTCAACAAGAACTATTAAATTAACTATACGTTCATCATTTAGCTGTGCAGAAACTTCAACTACAAAACTTCCAAATAAGAAAGTAATTGAAACAACTTTTAAAATAACAGCTCCAGAATATGCAGATATTATAAGTAGAAGTAATAGTACAGACGAATTAGTAATACAAGCACCTTACTCAAATGTACTTACTGTTGATGGAAACTTAAATGTTAATAGTGATTTAACTTTAGCAGGAAATGCATGGGTAAAAGGTGATGCTGACACAGCTGCAAGTGAAAACCAATCAATTGTATTTAGTAAATACAATGGTGGTATAAAACTTGCAAATGGTAAAGATATTATTACAAGTTCAGTAGGAGAAAATTATCCAGGAAATATTTACACTGCAGGTACATTTACGTTAGTTAATGGTTCAGAAGCAACATTATCAGGAAATTTATATTCAGCTAATACTTATATTGGACCATCAAGCACTAATGATTCAAGTTCAAGAGGCAATACAATAACTGTAGGGGACATGATAACTTATAATGATTTAGGAATAAATTCATTAGCTTCTACAGTAAACATGAATAATTATTATGGTATTAATGGTACAACAACTAATTCAACAAATTCAGGAAAAAATAATGCTTCTAAGAGATCAAGTTGTATAATTATAAACAATTATAATACAGATAGTGCATTAAATATAACAAATGATGCTTATATAGCAGGTGTTGCTTATATTAATACTGGTGATGAAAATAGTGATACTGGAGAATATGAAACTGGTGAATCTATAGCAGTAAGAGGAAATTATAGAGCATATCAAGAAGCATTAACAATGATTGGAGATAATACAATAACACCAGGATTTAGATATTATAATCCAGCTAAGTTACTTGAAACAATAACAGAAAATAACGAAATAAGAAATGCAACAGTACAAGATAAGAGAAATTATTTTAATGAATATTATAGAAATAATGTTTTTAAAGATGGTAATGTAACAATTGGTGGACATGTTTATTCAACTGGTGCTATTGTTACTACTGATAGTAAAGAAGCTGAAGAATTAGATGCTCAAGATTTAAATGTAAGAAATGCAAGAAGAGCTTATGCTTTAAATGTATTAAGCATGAATAGTAATTTAAATGAATCTCAATTAGATACTTTATATAATAATGGAACTGTTACTAAAACTGTTAAAGGATCAGATACAACTACAGCAGTTGTAAATTTTGGAGCTATGAATCCAGGAGTAGAAGTGCATCAAAGTTTACCAAATGCTAACTTGGTTAATGCACTTAATAATTGTGCTTATGTTTTAGGAAATGATGAAAATTCAACAATAGTTATAAGTCCAGGAAGAATTTCAGTAGAAGGACATACAGAACCAGTAAATCCATCAACACAATGTACACAATGTTTTAATTTTGCTGCACAAGAAGATGGTACAAGTATAGTAAATGCAGTAATTATAACAAATGGCGATGTAAAAATAGAAGATGGTGTTAACTTTAGGGGTTGTATTATAGCAGGTGGAAATGTTGAAGTTCAACAAGGTAATAGTGGAGTTAATTTAAGTTACAATGCATCAGTAGTTGGTCAAATAATAACAGTAAATCATCTTAACACTTATTTTAATGTACCAATGAATGAGGTTGAAAGATTAACTGTAAATGATGGTGATATAATAAGCATAGATCCTACAGAAACTAATTCATACAATGTTGATGGTGTAGTAAATACAGGATTTTGGAAATTAATAGAAAATAAAGACGATAGATAATAATAAACAAGGATGATTGTTATGAACAAAAATGACAGTTTCTTAAAACAAAAGAAAAAGGCATTTACATTAGTTGAAGTTGTTATAGTTCTTGCTATAACAGTTATAGTACTAGCCATAATGTATGAATTTTTAACTGAAAGCAAAAAAGCAGCAGTTAGTAATGAAGTAAATTCAATATTACAGGATGAAGCAGATAGTATTCAAACAGAATTAGTTAAACTGGGAACTCAATCTAAGGGTATTACTGTAATTGATGCAAGTAATGCACCAGATTTAACTTATTCATCATTAACAACTGATGGAACAGATAATAATGTTAAAGTTGTAGCAGATGGAATGCATTTTAAATATTATGATGGAAGTGAGTGGCAGTTACTTTTAAATGATTCAGATGGTGATGGAATAGGAACATTAAGGCTAAATTATCCTAATGGTACTAATAAAGAGATAGCAAAACATGTTACTAAAATTAAAGTTAGACCAATAGATTTAAATACAGTTCCTGATAGTTCAACAGCAAGATTTTCAGATAGTACAGGAGTACAGTTTATTATTGAATTAAAGATGAAAAAGGGATATACAAATATAACTTGTCCTGTAACTGTAAATGTAAAGTTTAGAAATAAAGATGCTACAGACACACCATAGCAAAAAAAGCACATCTTATAAAAATTTATAAGATGTGCATTCCCAATTAAGTAATTTTTTAAGAGGTTTATACTAAAAAGGGGGATGAAAAAAGTGAAATTGAAATTAACCAATAAAAAGAGAGCAATACAAATTGGTGCTTTTGGAGTAATATTAATTTTTGTTTTAGGATTAGTATTAAATAGTAATTTCAGTCAAGCAAAAGCTGAAATGGTAAATGTTAATGTTGATGGTACTATAAAAATATTAGAAGTAGGACCTGGTAATTTATCAAGATTAGCAGATGGTATTGGAACTTATACAAAAACATCAAATGGGAAAAATTATACAGTAACTTATATGAGTATGCCAGAATATATAAGTGGAATAGATGATGTAGCTGGTAAATATGATATAGTTGCTATAACAAATAAAAATGATAATTTAGCTGATAAATTTACTAATGCTAATATTAAAGACAAAAAATATACTAAATATTCAACAGCTTTTCAAGAAAAAATGTCAAGATTAAGATATGCTGCAGGAACTGATGGTTATGGTAAATTTAATTATGGAGATTCTTTATCACAAAAAAATTATTATTTTAATAAAGATTTTAATTATAAAGAATATTATTCAGAAAATGACATTACAGATAAGAGAGCTAACTCAATACTTGATATGGCAAATAGAGGACAAGTTGTTTATGTTGAAAATTCAGCTTTAATAGATGGAAGCAAATTAAAAGAAAAGTTTGGAAGTGCTTCAAATGTTAAAAAAGCAGATGAAGTAAAAATAGATGACTTATTAAATGAATATGATAAATCTTCTAAAAAGCCAGAAGTTAGTAATTTTAAAGTTAGTGCTGATGATTCAAACCTTACAGTGGGACAAAAATCAACAAGATCTCTTGCTTTTTCTTTTGATTATGATAATGCACCAGAAAATTTTGTTGTAAAGGTGTATGTTGATTATAATGCTGATGGAATGTTTAAAGAATACCAAAGCGGAAGTGGATATAGAAATGAACTTTTAGTTGCAAAGACATTTAATAAAAATACTATTGGCAACAATTACGAAATACAAACTTCTATTGATTCATCATTTATTGGATATTTAGACTGGAAAGTTGAAGTATATGCAGGAGATGAAACAAAGGTTAAAACTATCGTTACTTCAAGCTTTAAATTTAAAAAGTTAACTGCTGATAAATCAGGAGCAGTTGAATTAAATGTATTACAAGTCTATCCTGATACAATGAGTATGTTCAATGAAAATGGTGATTACACAGGAGAAGGAAATTATAAAGATGTAGGTGGATTAGTTCTTTCTAATAAAGCTGAATTAAAAGGCTATAATGATGGTACTCAAGGAGTATTTAATAATGGTGATGGAACTATAACAATTAAGCAAAAATCAAGTAAAGATAAACTTTATATTTCAGGAACATTTAATTCTTGGACAAAACAAGAAATGAGTAAAAATACAAGTGGTATATATGAAATAACATTAAACTTATCAGAAGTTGGTGGTAAAGAATATAAGATTTTTGAAGAACCTAATAATTGGTATTCAAATTCTGGTAATACTCATATTGTAGGAAAAGATAAAAATTCTTATATCTATACAGAAGAAGAATATAAGAGTGCAAGTATTAATGAACAAAGTAAAAAATTCCAAAAATTCTTAAATGCTGTTGATGATTATTCAATAACAGTAGATTCAATTCCAGTAACAGAATTTAATACAAATTGTAATGATGCTTCTAAGAAAGCAAAGATGCAAGATTATGATATGATAATAATAGGATTTGGAGATTCTTATGGTACAAAGTATGATTTTAATGAAAATGCTACAAAGGTAGTTCAATCATATATTGATAGTAAAGCCCTAATGCTTAGCCATGATACAATATCATTAAATATAAATGAACCATTAACTACAGAAGGGAATGGAAGTAATGCAAAAGGTACTACTTTCTTTACTAATGAGTTAAAATCTCAAGTTGGTCAAAGTAGATATGAAAATGATACAATAAATGTTAATGGAACTACTTATACTTCTTATGGTCAAACTTTATATGCAGTAAGAGATTGGAGTGGAAAACCTACTAAAGAAGGGGAAAACTTCTATGAACAAAGTAAAACAAAAACTGTAAGAGAAGTTAGTCAAGCACAAATTACTGAATATCCTTATAATTTAAGTGATGCAGGAATTTCAACAGGTACTTCTGTAGATGGACAAAATGCTATTAATATTTCTCAAACTCACACTCAATGGTATCAATTGGATTTAGAAAATGAAGATATTTCTCCATGGTTTAATTTAGTTGCAGATGGTTCTTTAACTGGAGTGCCAGCAGACCAATTTAATAGTGGTGACGCAAGAAACTTCTATTATACTTATTCAATTGGAAATATAACTTATTCAGGAACAGGTCATACAAGTAATTATACTGACCAAGAATTAAAATTATTTGTTAATACAATAATAAGAGCAGCAAGAAGTTCAAAAACAAGTACTCTTAACTTTGTAACAACAACAGATTCTAGCATAGATATGGCTAATCCAACAAAAGTAAATATTACCAATAAAGATTTTGTAGTTAATTTCACTACAACAGGAACAATAAAAGAAACAGTTTCAAAGAATAGTAGAACAACAATAAAAGAAACACCTTTTAATGGAGAAGTTATCAATAGTTACGTAGCAGTAGTATATGATAAGGCTGGTAATAAAGTAGATGTTGCAACTAGTCTTGGAAATGGAGAAACATCAGGACTTAATCCTAAATATACAATTCCAGTAGCTACACTTGAACTTTTATCACAAAATGGTTATATATTAGCTATAACTCCAAATGTAGTACCTAAGAATACAAATTCTTATGATTCAGTAACTTCATCAACTTGTACTGCATATATAATAGCAGAAGCACCAGAAGTATTATCAGTAAAACATGGAATGATAGATGGTGCTGCTAATGGAAATGGAATTAGTAACTTAAAGACAGGATGTGAAGAAGTAGAGTATTATACATCTATACCATTTGAAGCACAAATAAGTGGAATGAAGCTTTATACAAATAAGACAATAGAATTATCAATAGATAAGAATTTCTTACTTGATGAAGGTTTTGCTCCAAAGGTATATTCAGTTTCTAATGCTGGACTTACAGAAGTTGCAGTTAATTCAAATATAGAAGAACAAAAAGATGGAACTACTAAAGTAACTATAGAATTAGGTGAATTACAAGCAAGTGAAATAATAGTTAGATATGAAGCTAAAACAATGGCTCAACCAGAACAAACAACAAATGTTGATGAAAATGGTATAAACATTAGTGTTGATGAAAATGTAGTTTATCAAAATAATATAGAAGTAACTTCTGAAACATCTAAATCTGCAAGTGCAAGTGTTCAAGTTGGAAGAGTAGTTTTAGATAGACCATTATTCTAAAAATTTATAAAGAAGCTCAAAGGAGAAATCTTTTGGGTTTCTTTTTTTATCCCATAAAGTATGGTATATATCCTATTTTGAGGCATTTTTTTATTTTAGTTTTAAAGCTGCAAGTATTAGTAGGATAATTCCAGATATACAAGATAAATTGGTATCTGTTTTTTCTACTATTTTCTTGCCTATAAGGTGTCCTATGGAAATACAAATTAATCCTAAAATAAAGCATAAGATTATAGTTTGAATAAAGTTTACTCCTCCTAAGCTACTTCCAAATCCTACTGCTAGGCTATCAAAGGATAGGGCAATTGAAAGGTAAAAGGCCTCTTTTGGTGATAGTATCTTTGATTTATCATAGTCTGCAATTGTTTCATCTGCATAAACTTGAAGAACAAATCTCATATCAAATAGTTTAAATGTAAGGGGCTTGTCTAAATTCCTTTTCTTTTGAATAAAGGTTTTAAAAATTCCTTCAAATAATCTATATATACCAATAATAAATAAGATTAAAAAGCTTAAGATTATTGCTAAGTTTCCTGGTAAAAGTTTTTTTATAAAGCTTCCAAAGAATAGGGAAGCTCCAAGTATTAATGCTCCTATTAGGCTTATTATAAAAGAAGATATAAATGGTATTTTAATTTTATTTGTACCATAGGCTATACTTGCAAAGAAAGCATCTAAGCATATGGAGATTATTAAAAGTAGTGATTCTATCATTCTTTTTACCTCTGTTTACTAGTCTTGTTATATACTATGGCAAAGGAAAAAAATTAGTTACTAAAAGTTTTACATAAAATGAATATTAATATATAATTAAGTTAGAATTTAAAAATAACGGAGGATAAACATGTATAAAATTATTGCACTTGATATGGATGGGACTCTTTTAAATGAAAAAAAGGAAATTACTCCTAAAACAAAGGAAGCTCTTCAAAAGGCTAAAGATAAGGGAGTTAAGGTTGTTTTAGCATCTGGTAGACCAATAGAAGGACTTCATAAATATTTACATGAACTTGATTTAGTTGAAGATGGACAATATGTTTTAAGTTATAATGGATGTTTAGTTCAAGAAACAAAAAGTAAAAATATTATTTGTGAAATAGGTCTTAAAGGAAGTGACCTTTCTTATACATATGAAATAGCTAAAAAGTTAAATGTAAATATACATGCTTTTTCTGCAACAAGAGGGCTTATTACTCCCAAAATGAATACATATACTAAATATGAAGCAGATATGAATGGAATTGAAGCAAAGGTTGTAAGCTTTGATGATATAGACCCAAATGAAGATATAATTAAAATTATGTTTATAGATGAACCAGAAATTTTAGAAGAAGCTGTAAAGAAAATGCCAAAGGAATTATATGAAAAGTATACTGTAGTTAGAAGTGCTCCATTTTTCTTAGAAGTTATTAATAAAGAATCTAATAAAGGTGTAGGATTAAAGGCACTAGCAGATACTTTAGGTGTTAAGAAAGAAGAAATCATTGCTTGTGGAGATGCTAGTAATGATTTAGCTATGATAGAATATGCAGGATTAGGTGTAGCTATGGAAAATGCTACAGATGATGTTAAGGAAATTGCAAATTATCAAACAAAGAGCAATAATGAAGATGGAATTGCAGAGGTTGTAAATAAATTTATTTTATAAACTTATATGTAAGGAGTTGTTGCAGAAAATATTTTCACAATATTTTCTAATGCAATAGCTCCTTATGTTTTTAGTTATTTAAATTATACTAATTTGTATACTATTGATAGGTAAATACTTATCAATGTTATAGATTAATAATATTTGATTATAGAAAGGATTCGTATTAAAATGTTATTAGTATTGTATGAATAGATAAACTAGGAGGTTTTTTGTTAATGGCTGTTAATGCAAAAAGACAAGGGGAATTAAAGGGACTAGGATTTTTACTTCAAAATGATAAGGAGCATTTTGCAGTAAGACTATTAAGTAGAGCAGGAAATTTTACTACTGAAGAATTATCAAATATAAAATATTTAGCAGATAAATATGGAAGAGGATATGCAGGGGTTACTACAAGACTTCAATTAGAAATTCCTTGGATTAAGGATGAAGATGTAGAAAAGTTTAGAGAAGAAGCAGATGCATTAGGATTAAGATATGGTGGAACAGGTCTTAAGGTTAGACCATTAGTTTCATGTAAAGGAACAGTATGTCTTCATGGTAATATTGATACTCAAGAAATATGTAGACAACTTGAAGCAAAATATTTTGGAATTGATACTCCAGCTAAGTGTAAAATAGGTATAGTAGGATGTGCTAATAACTGTGCAAAAGCAAGTATAAATGATATAGGTATAGCAGGAAGAAATGTTCCTAAGTATGTTGAAGAAAAATGTGTAGGTTGTGGAATGTGTGTTAAAGCATGCAGACAAAATGCCCTTACTCTTGAAGATAAAAAGATAAAATTTAATAAAGATTTATGTGTAAATTGTGGTGGATGTGTAAGAGCATGTGGTCCTGGTGGATTTGTTTCTATGGAAAAAGGTGCCGAAATATTTGTTGGTGGTAGATATGGAAGAGGTATGAGTGTTGGTACTTCTTTAGGAAAAATATTTAAAGAAGATGAAATTGTACATGTTGTTGATAAGATAATGGAGTACTATAAGGCAAATGGAAATCATCGTGAAAGAATATGCCATGTTATGGAAAGAGTAGGAAAAGAAAAATTTATAAATGATATTTTAGAAAGTTTATAAAATACATATTAAGCCATTGTATAATTAGTTTATTGTGCAATGGCTATTTTTGTTAACTAATTTAATAACATATGATAGAATATTATAAAGACTAAATTTTGGTTTCTCATAAAATTTAAAGATATTTTGAGAAAAGGTGTGAGGGTATGAAAAAATCCACAATAATTAAAGGTTTATCTATATTTATAATCTTATTTGTAGTTATAAATTATTTAACAATTAATATAGTACCAGCTGAGCAATTAGAACCTAGTGAAAGTAAAACAACAGGAAAAATTAATAACATAGTAGTGTTTTTAAAGTTTGCTGATGATGAAGATGCATATAATAATAAATATGATGAAATTAAAGAAGTATTTAATAAAAAGAATGGAAATTCTTTAAAACATTATATAAAAACTATGTCAAATAATAAGCTAACTGTAGATTCAACTTTTTATCCCCTAGATGATAATGGGAATGTTTATCCTTGTGAAGTTAATAATAATGCTTCTTATTATGAAAAACTTAGTGAAGATAATCCTTATGGCTATTCTGATTTTGATGGAAGTGAAAGAGAAAGGGAGTTATTAATTGAAGCTCTTACAAAGGTAAAAAATCAAATTCCAAAGGATTTAAATATTGACCATGATAATGATGGGGTAGTTGATTCTATTGTTTTTATACAACCTAGAAAAACAAATTGGGGTGAGATTTTATGGTCTCATAAAGATGAGTTTGTAGATGAAGATTTAGAGATAAATGGGAAAAAACTTGGGTATTATACTTTAGTTTCTTTAGAAGATTTAAATTCTTATGGGGTTTTATCTCATGAATATCTTCATATTTTAGGATTAAATGATTTGTATTCCTCTACAAGTGAAGGTTTTGAAACTAGAGAATCAATTCCAAATTATGACCCTGAACAAAGAGTAATTTATGAAAGCATTATGGCAACAAGTGAAGGGGTTTTAACAAACTATGAAAGAAAAAAGCTTAATTGGATAAGTGATATAAAAACTTTAACTGAAGATGGAACTTATACTTTAATTCCAAGCCTTTCAAGTGAGAAAAATGGAAATATTGCATATAAAATACCAATACCCTATGATTCATCTAGATACTTTATTTTAGAATATAGAGCAAAGGGAACAACTAAATATGATGATGAATATTTAGAAGGGCTTTTTATTTATGGAGTAGATGAAAATGTAAATGGAAATATATCATCACCACCTTATGAAGTTTATTCTATGAGTGATTTTAATAGAGAAAATTATGCAGATTATCAAAGTTCATTTATAGCAAAAAACGATTATGATATTGATGGCTATGAAGAATATCTTAAAAATGGTTTTAATGCATTTACATTAAATGATGGAAATGATAATTTAGGTATTAGCATAACAAATGTAAGTTTTAAAAATGGAAAGGTAACATTTAAATTAACTTTAAATAAGGAGAAGGGAATTGAAGCCCCTAAAAATTTTTATGAAGAAAAAGTTAATGGTTATGAAATAAAGTTATCTTGGGAGTCTCAAGAATATTTTATAGATGAATATTTTATTTATAGAGATGGAATTTTTATAGGAAAAACTAAAAACACAGAATATATAGATAAATTTGAGTTCCCTTTACCTAATGGAAGGGTATATAATTATTCAGTAAAAGCTGTAAGTAAAAAATATGGAGAATCAGAACTTACCTCAAGAAAGGTTGTTGCAAGAAATAATAGTGACTTTTATGAAATTTATTATCCTGTATTAAGAAATGAATCTTTATTTATGAAAACAGAAAATGAAATTTTGGAAATGGAAAATTGCCTTTATAAAGGCTATAAGGTAGGAAGAATAAAGAAAGATTATAATGGTAATGCTTATATTGGCTATGACAGAGAAAATTTATATTTAGATGTAAATTTAGAAAGAGATGAAGATATATATACTTATTATAATATAAACACTGAAGTATTAGGAAAGAATAATAGTCTTCCAAAGGCAGAACTAAATTTAAATGAAGCAGTTATTTTTTATAAAAATAAATTTAATACTCCATATATTGGTTACTTTTTAGATGATGAATGGATAGATAATGAAAACACTAAATTATTAAAAGCAGAAGAAAAGGATGGGTATTTTAAAATAGCAATTAATTTAGAAAATAATGAAAAGATAAAAGCATATTTTCATGATGAAAATGGAAACTATGATAATAGTAAAGATAATTGTTATGTTATAGATGGAGTTGGATATTTTGCTATAATAGATGGAAAAGTGATAAAGTTTAGTGGAGATTTTTCAGAACTTGATATAAAAGAATCAGAACAAAATAAAGATGATAAAAAAGAAACTGAAGATAAAAAAAGTAATGAAAAAAATGAAGAAAATAAAGATAATGAAACTGAAACAGTAGATAAAAATAATAAACCTAAAGACAATAAAATAAATAATAAAACAGAAGATAAAGAAAATAAAGTTGCTAAAAGTAAATATAAGAAAGTGATTTTAGGTGTAGCTGGAATAATATTATTAATATTAACTATAAGTATTATAATTTTTGTAAATAAGAAGAAAAGTAAACAATAAATATTATAAAAGCTGCATGATAATAAATGCAGTTTTTATAATGTATAAAAATTTATAGAGGTGAATATTTTGAAGGAGCTTATTATAGCCACAAGAAAAAGTAAGCTTGCTCAAGTACAAACAGAAAGGGTAATGGAGCTTATAAAAGAAAAAGAAAATATAAATTTAAAAAAATTATTAGTAGTTACAGAAGGAGATAGAAGACTTGATGTAACTTTAGATAAAATAGGGGGAAAAGGTGTTTTTACAAAGGATATAGAATATGCACTTTTAGATAAAAGGGCAGATGCAGCAGTACACAGCATGAAGGATGTTCCTTTTAGTCTTGGAGATGAGTTTGAAATTACAGCAATTCCAGAAAGAGAAGATGTTAGAGATGCTTTTATATCAAAAGATGGAATACCTTTTAAAGAACTTAGAAAAGGAGCTAAGATAGGAACTAGTAGTATAAGAAGAAAGGCTCTTTTAAAGGAACTTAGAAGTGATTTAGAAATTGTATCTATAAGAGGAAATGTTCAAACAAGACTTGAAAAGATGAATAGTGAAAATTTAGATGGTATAATTTTAGCATCAGCAGGGTTAAAAAGATTAGGTTTAGAAAACTTAATAACAGATTATTTTAATCCAGAAGTATTTTTACCTGCAATAGGACAGGGGGCTCTTGGAGTAGAGTGTTTAAAAGAAGGGGTAAATAGAGAATATTTTAAAAACATTGATAATAAAGAAGCAAGAATAGAGGTAGAAGCAGAAAGAAGTTTTATGAAAGCTTTAAATGGAGATTGCCATAGCCTTATTGGAAGTTTTACCAAAATAGAGGGAAAAGATCTATATCTATTGGGGGTTTATCAAATTAATGGTAAAATAGTAAAGAAAGATATATATGGAAACAAAGAAGACAATATTCAGCTTGGTAAAGAATTAGCAAGAAAGATAATAAATAGTGGCAGGTGATTTTAATGGGAAAAGTTTATATTATAGGAACAGGACCAGGAGATGAAGAATTATTAACTTTAAAAGCTGTTGAAGCATTAAAAAAATGTGATGTTGTATTATATGATAGACTTGTTTCAAATAATATTTTAAATTATATAAGAGAAGATTGTGAAGCATATTATTGTGGAAAAGAGCCAGGGGCTCACTATCAAAGTCAAGAAGAAATAAATAATAATCTTATAAAATTTGCTAAAAAGGGGAAAACTGTTGGAAGAATAAAAGGTGGGGACCCTTATGTTTTTGGAAGAGGTGGTGAAGAAGTATTAGCTTTAAAGGAGTTAAATATAGATTTTGAAGTTATACCTGGAGTAACTTCTCCAATTGCAGTGTTAAATTATGCAGGAATTCCAATAACTCATAGAAGTATGGCACAAAGTTTTCATATAGTTACAGGAATGTCTGCTAAAGAAAGTACAGTTAATTTTAAAGCACTAGCAAAAGAAGAAGGTACCCTTGTATTTATGATGGGTTTATCTAATTTAGGAAATATAGTAAAAGAATTAATTAATAATGGAAAAGATATAAATACCCCAACAGCAGTTATAATGAAGGGAACAACCTCTAAACAAAAAAAGGTAGTTGGTACTTTAGAAAATATAGAAGAAAGGGTTTTAAGAGCAAAATTAAAATCTCCATGTATTATAGTTGTAGGAAGAGTAGTAACTTTAAATAAAGAATTAACTTGGTATGAAAATAAACCTTTATTTGGAACTAATATATGTATAACTAGGTCTAAAAATCAAGCTTCAAATTTAAGAAAAAAACTTAGTGAAATGGGAGCAGATGTTACAGAAATAAATTCAATAAAAATAGAAGATACTTCTGAAAAATTAAAAAAATATTTAAGTAGAATAGAAGATTATAATCATATATTATTTACTTCTGTTAATGCAGTTAATATATTTTTTGATTATTTAATAAAAGAGAAGTATGATATAAGAAGAATTAATGCTAAAATTTCTGTGGTAGGAAAAGCAACAAAAAATGCTTTAGAAGGAAGAGGAATACAAGCTTTTACTATGGCAAAGGATTTTACAGCAGAAGGGTTATTTAAAGCAATAAAACATCATATTTCACCAGATGATATAGTTTTAATTCCTTGTTCTGCTAAAAGTAGAAATACTCTTAAAGAACTTCTTGAAGATGCTAATGTTTTAGTAGATAGAGTTAATATTTATGATACTGTGCCAGGAAAAATAGCAAACACTAAAGCCTTTGAAGATGTGGATATAGTGTTATTTACAAGTCCAAGTACAGTTAAAAATATGATTCAAATGGTAGGAATTGATAAAATAAAAAAGAAAAAATGTATAGCAATAGGTCCTCAAACAAGTAATGCACTAGTTGATAATGGAATAAATGCCTTAGTATGTAATGAACATTCAGAAGAGGGATTTTTAAAAGAAATTGTTGAAATGAGAAAAAGGGAAGTGTAATAATAAATGCTTAATAGAAGTAGAAGATTAAGATTTAATGAAAGTATTAGAGATTTAGTAAGGGAAACAGAACTTTCTCCAAAGGACTTTATTTATCCTATTTTTGTGGTTGAAGGAAAAAACATAAAAAAAGAAATAAGCTCCCTTCCAGATTGTTATCATTATTCTGTAGATATGCTTGAAGAAATTATTAATGAAGTTAAAGAAGCAGGAGTAAGAGGAGTTCTTTTATTTGGAATACCAAATCATAAAGATTGTTGTGGTTCAGAAAGCTATAATGATAATGGAATTGTTCAAAGGGCTATAAGAAAAATAAAAGAAATAGATAAAAATATGTATGTTATAACAGACGTTTGTATGTGTGAATATACAGACCATGGTCATTGTGGCATATTAGATGGAGATTATGTAGATAATGATAAAACATTAGAATACTTAGCAAAAATTTCAGTATCCCATGCAAAAGCAGGCTCAGATATGATAGCACCATCTGATATGATGGATGGAAGAGTAGGTTTTATAAGGGAAGCTTTAGATAAAGCTGGATTTAAGAATATACCTATAATGAGCTATTCTGCAAAATATTGCTCAGCTTTTTATGGACCATTTAGAGAAGCTGCTAATTCTGCTCCTAAATTTGGAGATAGAAAAACTTATCAAATGGACCCTGCAAACAGAAGAGAAGCCTTAAAAGAAGTTGAAATGGATATAGAAGAGGGAGCAGATATAGTTATGGTAAAACCTGCTTTATCTTATCTTGATATAATAAGAGAGGTTAAAGATAAAACAGTAGTTCCTGTTTGTGCTTATAGTGTTAGTGGAGAATATGCTATGATAAAAGCAGCCTCAAAAGAAAATTTAATTGATGAAAAAAGAGTTGTTATGGAAATGCTTACTTCAATAAAAAGAGCAGGTGCTGATATAATAATAACTTACTATGCAATTTATGCAGGAAGAATTTTAAAAGGATAGATGATACAAATGAAAGAAAATGAAATAATTTTTAATGAAAGTAAAAAATATATGCCAGGAGGAGTTAATAGTCCTGTAAGAAGTTATAGAGGAATGGACATGACACCCCCTATTATTAAGTCTGGAAAAGGGGCTATTATAGTAGATGAAGAAGGAAAAGAATATATAGACTTTGTTTTAGCTTGGGGGCCTTTATTATTAGGTCATTGTAATGAAAAAGTTGTTGAAGCTATAAAAGAAACTTCAGAAAAAGCATTAGCCTTTGGAGCACCAACTTTTTTAGAACTTGAAATGAGTAGATTTTTATGCGAAAATATGCCAAATGTTGAAATGATAAGAATGGTTAATTCAGGAACAGAAGCTACCATGAGTGCTATAAAACTTGCAAGAGGATATACAAAAAGAGATAAAATAGTAAAATTTGCAGGATGTTATCATGGACACTTTGATGGATTTTTAGTTGAAGCAGGTTCTGGAGTCTTAACAGATGGTATTCCAGGTTCTTTAGGAGTTCCAGAAGACAGTATAAAAAACACATTAATAGGTGTTTATAATGATGAAGAACAACTTGTAAAGTTATTTAAGAAATATGGAAAAGAAATTGCAGCAGTTATAATTGAGCCTGTAGCTGGTAATATGGGTACAATAAAAGCTGAAGAAAAGTTTATGAAAAGATTAAGAAAATTATGTAATGGGTATAATTCTGTATTAATTTTTGATGAAGTAATGTCAGGATTTAGAGTATCCTTTACTGGAGCACAAAGTCTTTTTGATGTTTCACCAGATTTAGTTACATATGCAAAAATAATGGGAGGAGGACTTCCTTGTGGTGCTTATGGAGGAAAGAAAGAAATAATGGAGATGCTTTCACCTCTTGGTGGAGTATATCAAGCAGGGACAATGTCAGGAAATCCTATAGTTATGGCAGCTGGTCTTGCAACACTAAAGCAACTTAAAGACCATGAAGAATATTATAAACATATAGAACATATTGGAAAGAAACTTGAAGAAGAATTATATAAAGTAAGTGAAAAATATAACATACCAATATCAATAAATAGATATGGTGGAATGATGACAATATTCTTTACAAAAGGAAAGGTAAGAACCTTTGAAGATGTTAAAAAATGTGATGAAGAAAGATTTAAAAGATACTTTATGCATATGATTAAAAGTGGTATACATATACCACCTTCTCAATTTGAAACAATATTTTTATCAACATGCCACAATATAACTCATGTATTTAAATTCATTAAAGCCTTTGAGGAATTTGCAAAAGGTGAAGTTGAATTTATTAAAAATCAAAACTTAGAAAAGGAGAGTTTAGATGAAAAAGTTAATAAAGAAAATTAGTATAATACTTTCTATTGCTCTTATTGCTTGCTTATTTACAGGATGCAATAGTTCAAAGGAGGTAGTAAATTTTCTTAACTATGGAGAAAATATTGATAGTGAAACATTAAAGGAATTTAAAGATAAATATAATATAAAGGTAAATGTAGATACTTTTGATGATATGGAAACAATGTACAATAAAATCAAAACTGGAGCTGCAAATTATGATGTAATATTAGTTTCAGATAACTTAATGGAAAGAATGATAAATGAAGATTTAGTTCAAGAATTAAATAAAGAAAATATACCTAATATAAATCAAATGAGTGAAGATTATCTTAATTTATCAATAGACCCAGGAAATAAGTATTCTGTTCCATATATGTTTGGAACTGTAGGACTTATTTATAATAAAGATGTTGTAACTGAAAAAGTTGATAGCTGGGATATATTGTGGAACGAAAAATATAAAAATCAAATATTTATGTTTAACACTTATAGAGATACAATAGGTGCTGCCCTTAAAAAGCTTGGCTATTCTTTAAATAGTGAAAATAAAGATGAAATAGAAGAAGCTAAAAATCTTCTTTTAAGCCAAAAGAAATTAGGAACTATTTATGGTAGTGACTATGGAACAGAAAGTATAGCAAGTGGAGAAACAGTTGTTAATATGATATGGTCTGGAGAAGGATTAAACCTTCAAGATGAATATGATAATTTAGAATATGTTGTTCCAAAGGAAGGGGCAAACTTTTGGATAGATAGCTTATGCATTCCTAAGTCTGCAAAAAATGTAGAAGGAGCAGAAAAGTTTATAAATTTTGTAAGTGATAAAGAAAATGCTTTAAGAATAGCAGATGAAATAGGATATACAACTCCAAATAAAGAAGCTATGGAAGAACAAGATGATAGTATAAAAAACAATCCAAATGCATATATGCCAAAGGAAATAATGGATAGATGTGAACTTTACAAAGACTTACCAAAGGATGTAAAGAAAGTTTATGACGAAGCATGGACAGAAATTGGTGTAGAAAGCAGTGAAGAATAAGCAAGTTTCAAAAATATTTAGCTTCTTATGTTATTTAGCTGTTTCAGTCATAGGCTTTAAGTATTATTGCTTTATAAATAACATTTCAATAAACTTAATTGATATTATTGAAGTTTATGAAAAGCATAATATATAATATTAAAAAAAGGAGATGATTTTTTATGGATGATAGAATTATTGATTTTAATGAGATAAAAAATAAGGCTAATGAAAAAGATGTTGATAAGTTAGAAAATTATATGTATAGTTTGTATTATGATATGGCTGAGGGTAGAATTACTATGGCTGATTTTACTAAGAAGATGTATGCATATATGGAAGAGAATAATATATCTCAAGATAAATTTTTTAATATACAAAAAAAACTTATGGAAAGATATGGATTTGACCCTTCAAATTTAGAGGAGCAGTTAAAAAATGCAGGAATAAGCATATCAAATATTACTCCTAATTATGAAGAAGTTAGAAAAACTTTAAGTTTTCAAGAAAAATATGAAAACAAAGTGGAAAATAAAGCAGTATCTGTATATAAAATAAAAAATGAAAAAAATGATTTAGAAGTAATTATAGATGATGTTAATGTTATTATTGAAAGTAGCAAAAAAGTAGATTTAAGTGATGGTGAACTTAATGAATTTTTATGTTCTTATAAAAAGGTAAAAGATAATAATACTTTAAAAATAAAAGTTTTTGAAAATGTAAGTGAAGAATATGATTATTAAATTTTGGAGGACTTAATGAGCGTATTACAAGTTAAAAATATAAATCATGGCTTTGGAGATAGAGCTATATTTGAAGATGTATCCTTTAGACTTTTAAAAGGTGAACATGTTGGTCTTATAGGAGCTAATGGAGAAGGAAAATCTACCTTTATGAATATTGTAACAGGACATTTAATGCCTGATGAAGGAGATGTTATTTGGTCTAATAATGTAAGAGTTGGCTATATGGACCAACATGCTGTACTTACAAAAGGTCAAAGCATTAGAGATGCCTTAAGAGATGCTTTTAAATATTTATTTGATTTAGAAGCTGAAATGAATAGTCTTTATGAAAAAATGGGGGATTGTACTCCAGAAGAGTTAGAAAAAATGCTAGATAGAACAGCAGTTATACAAGACCTTTTAGATAATAATGGATTTTATGTAATAGACCCTAAGGTTGAAGAAGTAGCAAAGGGATTAGGACTTTTAGATTTAGGACTAGATAGAGATGTAGATGATTTATCAGGCGGACAAAGAACAAAAATACTTTTAGGAAAACTTCTTCTTCAAAATCCAGATATTCTTTTACTAGATGAGCCTACTAACTATTTAGATGAGGAGCATATAGAATGGTTAAAAAGATATTTAAATAATTATGAAAATGCTTTTATATTAATATCACATGATATTCCATTTTTAAATTCAGTAGTTAATTTAATATACCATGTTGAAGAAAGAAAGCTTACAAGATATGTTGGTGACTATTATGAATTTAAGAGACTATATGAAGAAAATAAAAAGAGATTAGAACAGGCTTATGAAAAGCAACAAAAGGAAATAGCAAGACTTGAAGACTTTGTAGCAAGAAACAAAGCAAATGTTGCAACAGCAAATATGGCAAAGTCTAGACAAAAGAAACTAGATAAAATGGAAAAAATAGAACTAATGCAAGAAAAGCCAAAACCAGAATTTATATTTAAAACAGCAAGAACAGCTGGAAAAACTATTTTTGAAACAAAAGATTTAGTAATAGGATATGATAGTCCATTAACAAAACCTTTAAATCTTTATATGGAAAGAGGACAAAAAATTGCTTTAGTAGGAGCAAATGGACTAGGAAAATCAACACTACTAAAAAGCCTTTTAGGAATAATAGAGCCACTAAGTGGAGAAGTACATAGAGGAGATTACCAAGAAATTGGCTACTTTGAACAAGAAGATAGAAGTGGAAATACAAATACATGCATAGAAGAAGTGTGGGAAGAATTTCCTTCATATACCCAATATCAAATAAGAGCAGCACTTGCAAAATGTGGTTTAACAACAAAACAACTAGAATCTAAAATAATGGTTTTATCAGGAGGAGAAGCTGCCAAAGTAAGACTTTGTAAAATCCTTAACAGAGAAACCAATATTCTAGTACTAGACGAACCAACAAACCACCTAGACCAAGATGCAAAAGACGAACTAAAAAGAGCACTACAAGAATACAAAGGTTCAATACTTCTAGTTTCCCATGAACCAGAATTCTATAAAGATGTTGTAAATGAAATATGGAACTGTGAGGATTGGACACTAAAAGTAATATAAAAATTACAGAAAGTTAATAATTAGATGTTGGATTTTTAGTGTAAAAACTATAAATAACAGGTCAAATAAATAAATTAAATTGAATGAAAAGGACTATTATGATATTCTATCTTCATGAAAAAATAGTGGGAGAGGATTGATAATGTTGTTGCAAGGAGATAATGAAATTAGTAATAGTAATAAACCAAAGGTAAAGTCATTATATAAAGCTTTAAAGCTTTTAGAGTATTTTGATGCAGAACATAAAGAGGTAGGAGTTACAGAATTAGCAGAATATAGTGGCATGTTGAAAAGTTCAGTACATAATATTTTACAGACTTTTGAACAGTGTGGATATGTAATGCAGAATTGTGAAACTCAGAAATATATGTTAGGAGGTGCAGTTGTTTCTCTTTTTTCAAGGTATAAGGAGTCTAGAAATCTTGATTATAGAATTACAGAGTATCTTCAGCAGCTAAGAGATATTTATAAAAACAATGTGTATCTTGCTGAAAAAGAAGGAGATGAGGCAGTATATATTTGTTGTGAGCAGGCATTCTATTTTCAGAAAGATTATTTGTCAAAGGCTGGAGCTCATGTGCCTTTACATTGTACTAGCGTAGGTAAAGTATTATTAGGGTATTCAACTGTTAAGGAAAAAGAAGAGTTTTATAAGAAAAATATAAAGCCCTATACAGAAAATACAATTACAGATGTAGGTAAGTTGAAAAAAGAGATGCAAGATATTATCTATAGAGGCTATGCAACTGGATTTGAGGAATATTTATATGGAAGGTTTTGTGTTGCAATTCCTATTATTACAGGAGAAGATGCAGTTAAATATTCTATTGGAATGTCATGTTTAGAACCAATATCAGACTATATGTTAAAAGAGTATCTTAGATCATTACGTGATGTAGGAAAGAAGATAGCAGGCATTTTAGTTAGTTAATTTAATTATTTTATAAGAAAATTAAGCCATATTTATTAATAAAACATTTTTGTTCATCTTTATTGAACAAAAATGTTTTATTTTTTTGAAAACTATTGATTTTTATAATTAAAAGTGTTATTATGTATTCAACATAGATGAACAAAAGGGCAAAGGTGCTACTAAAAAGTTACTTTTGCCCTTTTTGTTATTTAAAAAGAAACAGATAAATTCTTTTGAAACCTATTCTATGTAACATGCTAAAAAGTTTGATATTTTGCAAAAAGGAAAACTAGGAAGATGAAAGGAGATAATAATATGAGTAAAAAAGTTGAACCCTATTTAATGTCAGTTCTTTCAAGCCGTCTTTATAGTATTGGACTTGAAATGACTAATACTTTAATGAGAACAGCAAGATCACAATTAATGAGTGTATGTCACGATTTATCAACAGCAATATGTGATAGAAATGGTAAAGTAATTGCATTAGCAGAAAGTATTCCTGTACATTGTGCAAATATGGGACTGACTGTTAGTCCATGTTTTGAGCATCCAGAGGGAATTAAAAAAGGAGATTTATTTTTAAATAATTCTCCATATCATGGAAATACACATCATGCAGATTATACATATATTGCTCCAGTGTTTCATGATGGAGAGTTAATGTTCTTTGCAGTAACTAAAGGGCATCAAGCAGATATTGGTAACACAATTCCAAGTACCTATGTGCCAGCAGCAAAAGATATGTTTGATGAAGGTGCAATTGATTGGCCATGTATCAAAATTCAAAAAGACTATAAAGATGTTGCAGATATTATTAAAATTGCTATGATGAGAAATCGTGTTCCAGATATGTGGTATGGTGATTATCTAGCATGTGTTGGCTCTTCAAGAGTAGGTGAGAAACGTTTAGAAGAATTATGTAAAGAATATGGCAATGATATTATTAAAGATTTCTGTGAAGCATATCAAGACTATGGTGCAAAAAGAATGAAAGAAGAATTAAAGACTCTTCCAAAGGGTCATTATGAATATGATATTAAGGCTGATGCTATAGAGGGTGTTATTCCAGAGGTTAATATTCACATAATATGTGATACAAAACCAGAAGAAGGATGTATCGAATTTGATTTAACAAAGAATGTGGATTCACTTCCTTGTGGTTTAAATATGTGTGAAGCAACAACTCTTGCCAGTGTAGTAACAGGTGTACTAAATAGAATGCCTTGTGATATACCTTGTAATGATGGTGCAATGAGTCGTATCAAGGTTAAAATGAGGGAAGGTTGTATAGTTGGAAAAGCTAAAAAACCATATTCATCATCTATGGCTACAACTAATTTGGCAGATCGTGTGATTTCTGGGGTACAAGCACTTATGAATCAAATTACTAGTGAAAAGGGTATGGCAGAAGGTGGTGCTACACAATGCCCAGCTGTTGCAGTAGTGTCAGGCGTAGACTGGAGAAAAAATAATGAACCTTATGTTAATCAAATATTTTGTGGAATGACTGGAGGACCAGCAGTTAATGGATATGATGGATGGATTACTTATCAATATCCTGTTACTGGAGGTGCTATGAACTGGAATTCAACAGAAGTATTAGAACAACAATATCCTTTTAAAGTTATATCAGAAGAGATTTTAGAAAACTCTGTAGGAGCAGGAAAATATGATTCAGCTCCATCTTGTAAGTTTGTTATGACAGCAAGAAAAGATCCTGTTGTTTGTGCATATTCTTGTGATGGTATTGATAATCCACCAAGAGGAGCAGAAGGTGGCTTAGATGGACATAAGGCAGCTGCATGGAAATATAAAATTGAGGAAGGGGAAACTTCAAGAGAAGAATTACCAGCTTTTGCTGAACCTGCAATTTCAGTTGGAGAAGCTATAGTATCAGAAAGTTCTAGTGGTGGTGGGTATGGAGATCCTTTAGAAAGAGATCCAGAATTAGTATGTCATAGAGTTCGTGAAGGATGGATTAGTAAGGAATTTGCTAAGAATGTCTATGGAGTTATAGTGAATGATTCTAAAGAAAAATATTGTTCTGATGTGGAAGCTACAAAATCTTTAAGAGAAAAGATGAAAAATTTAAGATAAAATAAGGAGGTAAAAGATATGTCAAAGTATGTTTGCGTAGATGTTGGCGGCACTTTTACAGATGCTGCAGTATTAGATGAAAACGGAGAGGTTAATGTATTTAAATCACCAACTACACCTCATGATTGGACAGAAGGAATTCTTGGTGCTTTAAAGGTGGCAGCTGAACACTATAATCAAGATTTTGAAGAATTTCTTAAAGATATTAGTGTTGAAAATGGTGGCTTGTTTACACATGGTTCAACTATCTCAACTAATGCAATTGTTGAAAAGAGATGTGGTAAAATTGGAGTTATTTGTACTGAGGGCTTCAGAGATGTATTTCTATTTAGAGAAGGACCAAATAAAAACCCATTTGATATGTTCTTAGATTATCCAGAACCATTTGTACCTCGTTATCTTACACTTCCAGTAAAGGAACGTATAAATTCTGAAGGAGGAATAGACACACCTTTGTGTGAAGAGGATGTGATAAAACAAACTTTAAAGTTAAAAGAGTATGGAGTTGAAGCAATTTGTATCTGTTTCTTATGGTCAACTGCTAATCCTATGCATGAAAAACGTGCTGCAGAGATTGTAAAAGAAGTATGGCCAGAAGTTACTGTCGTAACTAGTTGTGAAGTAAATCCTAGCAGTCGTGAGTATAGAAGGTGGGTATCAGCAGCAATGGATGCTTCTTTAAGAAAGCTTATTTCTACTTATGCAAATAATTTAAACAAAAGATTAAATAAAGAAGGTTTTATTGGAAAAGTTGGAATGCTTAATTCTGCTGGAGGCGTTATGAGTACAGCAGAGATTGTAGAAAGACCATTATATTCAGTAGATTCAGGTCCATCTATGGCTCCAGTTTCTGGAAGAAAATATGCTATAAGTGATTTAAATGAAAAAAATGCAGTAGTTTTGGACATGGGAGGAACAACCTTTGATGTTAGTTGTGTAATTAATGGTAATATTTCTGTATCTAAGGAAGCTATTATTGGTGATGAAATCCCTGGTATCTCTAGAGTAAATGTACATAGCATTGGTGCTGGAGGTGGAAGTATTGCATGGGTAGATAATGGTGGTATGGTTCGTGTTGGACCTAGAAGTGCTGGCTCAGTTCCAGGCCCTGCATGTTACAATCGTGGAGGTACATTACCAACTGTAACAGATGCTAACTGTGTCCTTGGATATCTTAATCCAGAATTCTTTAATAATGGACGTATGAAATTGTATCCGGAACTTGCTAAGGTAGCTATTAAGGAACATGTAGCAGATCCGCTTGGAATTAGTGTAATGGAAGCAGCATATTCTATATGGGCAACAGTAAATGTAAATATGATTGCAGCAATTAAAGATATTACTATTTGGCAAGGTATTGACCCAAGAAGTTATGCTATGATTTCAGGAGGAGGTGCTTGTGGACTTCATGCTATTGCACTTGCAGAAGGGCTTGAAATGGATAGACTTCTTATTCCAAGAACAGCAGGAGGTTTGAGTGCAGTAGGAGGAATATTTTCTGATATTATTTCAGAGTATAATGGAAGCTTATATACATTAACAAACAACTTTAACTATGAAGGAACTAATAAGCTTATTCATGATTTAGTAAACAAAGCCAAAGAATTCTTTAAAAGAAACAATATTGCAAAAGAATATCAAAAGATTGAAGTTTATATGGAAGCACATTATCCATTTCAAGTATATGAATTGTCAGTTGATATAACTGATTTTCTTGATGAAAATTATAATGTTGTTGAAGAAAGTATTAAAAAGATGGAAGATGCATTTCACGCAGAACATGAGAGAACTTTCTCTGTGAAGGATGATACGTATATAGAATGTGTTTATTGGAGAGTAAAAGCAATTGGTAAGCATGAGCGTGAAGCTGTAATTCCAGAACAAAAAATAAACAAGGGAGATCTTGCATATGAGAAAGTTAAAAATTATGGGACTAGAAAAGTATACTTTAAGGAATTCAATGATATAAAGGCAACACCTGTATTTAAAGGTGAGAACTTAGTATATGGAGATGTAGTTCATGGACCTGCTATTATTGAAGAGCCAACTACTACTGTGGTTATAATTCCTGGATATTGTGCAAGAATTACTAAGTTCAATAACTATTGTATTGAAAAGGAAAAGTATATCAAAAATAGCTATTAAATAATAAGAAAATAATTATTATAATATTTTCTAATACATTAGAAATATTAATTTTTAATTAAAAACTTTAAAAGATAAGCACTAACCTTTAATGGGAGGTGCTTTTTTTTATGATATAATTAAGGGGGAGGGTTTTTGTTATGAAAGAGAATTTAGAGAAAAAACAAGAAAAGGAAGATAGAAAAAAGAAAATTCAAAAGTTAAATGAGCCTCCAAAGCTAACTAATTTAGAAGAAGTTGGAAATGCTGTAACTCATGGAATAGGTGCTCTTCTTGCAATAGCAGGAATGGTGTTGCTTTTGGTTAAATCAGATACAGGTCTTAAGGTAATGGCATCTTGTTTTTATGGAATAAGTTTATTTTTTCTTATGTTAATGAGTTGTCTTTATCATGCTTTTA
This sequence comes from uncultured Clostridium sp., assembly GCA_900539375.1. Classification (GTDB taxonomy): domain Bacteria; phylum Bacillota; class Clostridia; order Clostridiales; family Clostridiaceae; genus Clostridium. The sequence goes on from UQBY01000021.1 coordinate 56,909, forward strand.
AAAGTGGTTCTACAGTAAAAAGATTATGGAGAAGGTTTGATTATTCCTCTATTTATTTGTTAATAGGAGGAACTTTTGCTCCTTTATGTCTTGTTTATTGGGGGAATACTTTAGGTATTGTACTTTTTTGTATTGATTGGTTTTTGATTATTTTAGGTATTACAATAATAGGTGTATTTGGTCCTGGAAGATTTAGTTGGATTCATTTTTCTTTATATTTTATAATAGGCTGGGTTGGTGGAATTTTATTTATACCAGACTTTATTAGAAATAATATGAACTTATTTTGGATGATATTAATAGGTGGAGTTATTTATACAATAGGAATGATTCCCTTTGCTAGAAATAAAAAATATGACCATTTTAAATGGCACTTTTTTGTTTTAGGAGGGGCTATTTTACACTGGTTTGGAATTTATTTATATATTTATTAAAATAAGAACAAATTAAGCATAATTTAAATAAAATGTAGTATATTAAAGGTAATTATCTTTAGTAAATTATATTGAAGTAGGGGATAGATATGCTTATTTCATATAATTCAATTATGCTTAATGTAAAAAGAGGGGCTTATAAATATCTTGGAGAAGGTTCTAGTAGAAAGGTTTATGATTTAAACAATGGTTATGTTGTAAAGATAGCAAAAAATATGGCTGGTGTTGAGCAAAATCGAATAGAATATAAAATTTCAGAAGAGGATAATTCTGAAATTCTAGCAAGAGTTGTACAAGCTTCTAAAAGATACAATTTTATAATAATGAGAAAAGCTAAAAAAGTAAGAAATATTTATGATATATGGGATTATTTTAATGTAAAAAACAGGATGGAATTTTTTAATTTACCTGAGTTAAAAAAATTAAAATCTAACTATAACCTTTTGTTAAATGATTTAAATAAAAAAAGTAGTTGGGGAATAATTGATGGAAAGCCAGTAATTATTGATTATGGATTTACAAAAAGAATAAAAGAAAGGTATTACTAATGAACTTTTTAGGGTTAGTTTAAAAAACTAGCTCTTATTTATTTTAGGAGGTGATTTTTTTTGGATTTTAAATTGTTAAATAATATTGTCCTTAAAAATAAAACATCTTTAAGTTATAGAAATGGAGAAAAACTTTTTCAAGATAAATGTGTAAAAAATATAGATATAAGAAAGATAGGAAAAAATACTATAATATATGGCATTGTACAGGATAAAGTAAGGCTTATAAGCACTAATATAAAATTAGGGGAAAGTGGTAAAGTTCAATTAAAGTGTAATTGTGAATTAAATAAAGAGGCTAGAGTTTCTGGAAATCAGTTTGCTTGTAAACATATAGTAGCTACTACTTTAAAAGTGTTAGAGAATTTAGGAATAGATAGGGAAGATTCTAAAAAAGAAAGGGTAAGTTTAGAAGTTACTATTGAAAAAAGTTTTGAAGATATTAATAGCTTTAATATATTTTTATATTTAAAAAAGGCTAATAGAATAAAAATATCAAATATCTCAGAATTAGAATTTAATGTTTTTTCTAAAAAAGGAGCTTATTTTCTAAAGAATATAGATTATAGTAAAGAGGAAATAGAACTTTTAAAAAAGTTAAGAAAAGTTAATTTTATAATTAATAAAAATGAGTTAAGGGGATTTTTATTAAAATTTAAAAATATTCCTATCTATTTAAGAATGGATTCTGTAGAGTATAATGGACAAAATACATATAAAAAACTTCCATTAAAATTTACATTAAAAACTGAAAATAACAAAATAAAACTTCAAACTTTAAAGAATAAAGCAAAAGCTTTAGATGATAATGGAACTGTATTTATATATGATAGAAAAGTTTATACGCCTCCTATGAATCAATGTGAATATTACTTTCCTATTTATAAAAAGCTAAGTGAAAAATCTTATGTATATATTAAAAAAGAAATTTTAGAGAATATGGTTAAAATACTTTCTTTTATTGGTGATTTAACAATAAATGATGATGTTAAAAACATTTTAGCAGAAAGAACTTCTATAATTTTAAGTTTTTATAAAAAGAATGAAAATATATATTGTAAATTTAAAGTAAAAGAATATTTAATGAAATCTGAAAAGGTAAAAACTATTGAAGAAATATTATTTTCACATAAGTTTACTAAAAATAATGAAGAATATTTATTTTTAGGAGATAATGAAGAGTTATTTAATTTATTAAAATCTAAAATAGAAAGATATTGCAAAATAGAAACTACAAAAGAACTTTATAAATTCAAGCTTTTATCAGTAAATGATATTAAAGGAAGTATTAGCACTTTAGAAAACAGAGTATTATTTAATTTAAATAATGAAGAAATTGAAAAAGAATTTATAAATTGTATTGAAAGCTTTAAAAATGGGGATAATTTTTATAGATTTAATAACTATAATTTTATAGATTTTTCTGATAAAAAAATAAAAAGTTATATGAACTTTTTAAACTTTATTCACTTTAATGGAAAAGATACTATAATACCTAAAGGGTATGAAGAATTATTTTTAGAAGAAAAGGAAAATATAAATTTTATAGAAATATTAAAAAATCATAAAAATAATGTAAAAGTATCTCAACCTAAAGAGTTAAATGCTGTACTTAAAGATTATCAATTGAAAGGTTTAGAGTGGATGGAAAATAAGAAAAAAGATAAGCTTTTTGGGATACTTGCAGATGAAATGGGACTTGGAAAAACTATTCAAGCAATAAGCTTTTTACTTCTTAATAAAGGTGAAAAATCTATGGTTATAACTGAAACTTCATTAGTTTATAATTGGTTAGAGGAATTTAAAAAGTTTGCCCCTTCTTTAAAAGTTGCCTTTATTCATGGCAATAAAGAAAAGAGAATAAATATTTTAAAAGATATTTTAGAGTATGATGTTGTTTTAACTTCCTATAGTACATTAAATATGGATTTAGAATATTATGATTCTATAATATTTGATAATTTAATAATAGATGAAGGACAAAATATAAAAAATTCAAAATCTAAAGTGGCAAAAAATGTTAAAACAATAAAAAGTGAAACAAGATTTGCCCTAACAGGTACTCCAATAGAAAATAACTTAATGGAACTTTGGAGCATTTTTGATTTTTTAAAGCCAGGATATTTATTTTCAGAAAAAGAATTTAAGGAAAAACTTAAAAAGATAGAAGATGATGAATTTAAATATTTAAAGCTTATTATAAAGCCCTTTATTTTAAGAAGAACCAAAAAAGAAGTATTAACAGAACTTCCAAATAAAAATCAATGGACATATTATGTTTCAATGACAGAAAAGCAAAAAGAATATTATAAATTAAACTTAGAATCTATTAAAAAGAAAGCTAAAGAAGAAAATAATTTTATATCTGTCTTATCGTTTCTTACAAAACTAAGACAAATAGCCTTAGACCCTTCAATAGTTGATGAAAGTTATAAGGGAGGAAGTGGAAAGGTTAATGCTATACTTAAATTAATAGAAAGTTCTTTAAAAGAAAATAAAAAAACCTTAATTTTTTCTCAATTTACTACTGTATTAAGTAAATTAAAGGATAAACTTGAACCTTTAAATATAAAATATTATTACTTAGATGGTTCAACTAAAGCAGAGGAAAGGGTTAGACTTTGTGAAGAGTTTAATAATTCTCTAGATGTAAAAATATTTCTTATTTCATTAAAGGCAGGAGGTACAGGATTAAATTTAACTTCTGCAGAAAGGGTTATTCATTTTGACCCTTGGTGGAATCCTGCTGTAGAAAATCAAGCAACAGATAGAGCCCATAGAATAGGTCAAAAAAATGAAGTTGAAGTAATTAAAATAATTTCAAAAGATACAATAGAAGAAAATATGATGAAATTAAAAGAAGAAAAAAATAGAATAATTTCTTCAGTATTATCTGAAGATAATCCACAGGATTTTAAAGGAAGCTTTTTAAGCAAAAAAGAAATAAAATATTTATTAGAATTTAAATAGAAAATTTTTATATTTTGAAAAAAGAAGCTGCATGAAAATGCAGCCTTTTATTTTAACATTGTTCTTGTTCTTATTTTGTGGACATGTGGCTTACCATATCTAATAGCTTCTCCTGTTACACCAGTAAATCTATGATTATGACGGTCACGCCCTTCCTCTGCAAATTCTGTGCTACCTATAAATTTGTCTTTCTCTGTAATCATCTCTATTTGAGTTAGTTCTATTACAGTTTTCATAATTATTGTGCATAAATTTTTTCACCATTGTTACTTAAAGATAATTTATATTATGTTTAAAAATAAAAAAGTGTGAATTTATTATTTAATATTAAGTAAAAAAGTAATAAAATATAATGTATAAAATAATACTAGGAGGCTTTGACCTGTTGCAATAAATTTACTAAAACCTAATAAAATATATTTGTTTTAAATAGATTTCTTGCATAACAGATTACAAGTGTGATACTGCTTTTTCTAACTTTTTCAAAGGAAAAGCTGACTTTCCAAAATTTA
>UQBY01000022.1 GCA_900539375.1 uncultured Clostridium sp.
ACTATTTAGATAGAGAAAAAGGAAAAGTAGTTACATTTAAATCTGTAATTTTAGCAGGGGTTTATGATATAAAAAATTTAAAATTAAAATTAAGACCAGATGAGGAAAAAAAGTATAATTCGCCATGGAACATAGCAGTTCCTTTTAATATTGATATGAGCTTATCAAAAATAGGAATAAAAAATATGCTAGAAGAGTATAAAAAAGACAAAGGCTTAGAATTAGATTTAGAAAAGACAGTAGATTTTATTTATTTTTATACAAGTGGTTATCCTTTTTTAGTAAGTAGGATATGTCAAATAATAGATGAAGATTTAGGAGCTTTTTGGAATGAAGAAAATATGATAAAGGCTATAAAATTATTATTAAATGAGCAAAACACATTATTTGATGACTTAATAAAGAATATAGAAAATAATAAGCATTTAAAAGATTATGCATTAGATATTATAATGAATGGAGCTAGAAATACTTTTAATATATTTAATCCTACCATAAATTTAGGAGTAATGTTTGGATATTTTAAAAATGAAGATAATATGGTAGCTATTTCAAATAGAATATTTTCTCAAGTTTTATATAACTATTTTTCATCATTACTAGAAAATAATGATACAATGAAAAAATATAATTTTAAATCTGATTTTATTTGTGGTAATGGTCTTAATGTTGAAAAGATTTTAATTAGATTTCAGCAGTTTATGAAGGAAGAATATTCTTCAAAAAATGAAAGCTTTTTAGAAACTCATGGTAGAATGTTATTTTTATCTTTTCTAACACCAATAATAAATGGAATAGGATTTGCTTTTAAAGAGGTACAAGTATCTGAGGAAAAAAGATTAGATGTAGTAATAACTTATAATAACAATAAATATATAATAGAGCTAAAAGTATGGCATGGAGAAGAATACCATGAAAAAGGTTTAAAGCAATTAGTAGATTATCTTAACATTAATAATCAAAATAAAGGATACTTACTAATATTTAATTTTAATAAAAATAAAGAGTATAAAAAAGAAGAAGTAATTGTTGAAGGAAAAGAAATATTTGAAGTATTTGTTTAGAAATTTAAGCATTTAGAAAATTATAAGTAGAAAGCATAATATAAGCTGTATTCGAAAGAGTATGGCTTTTGGTTTTGAAAAAATATTTTCAGAAAATTATAATAAATCTATTTTACATAAATAAGAGAATACTATATAATTATAATGTTGATTGATAATATAATAAAATTAGGAGTATTTAAGTATATGAAAAGATTTAATACAACTGGTCTTTGTAATCCAAAGAAGCATTATATGGTTGATATAAGTGATAAGTTAGAAAAAATAAAGGTATTAATAGAGAATGAAGAATACTTTGTAATAAATAGACCAAGACAATATGGAAAAACTACAACATTAACAGCTTTAGAAAAGAGTTTAAATGAGAAATATTTAGTTATAGATATAAGCTTTGAAGGAATTGGAGATATTGTTTTTAGTAAGGAAGAAAAATTTGTAACAGAATTTATAAATTTAATTGATGATATGCTTGATTGTGTAGATGAAAATTTAAGGGAGATATTTAGAAAACTAAGTTTAGAGGTTTCTACATTGTCTAATTTATCTAGGTTAATATCTAAATTCATAAAAAACTTAGATAAAGAAGTAATTCTTATAATAGATGAGGTAGATAAAAGTTCTAATAATCAAATATTTTTAAATTTTTTAGGAATGCTTAGAAATAAATATTTAGATAGGGAAAAAGGTAGAGCAGTTACATTTAAATCTGTAATTTTAGCTGGAGTTTATGATATAAAGAATTTAAAATTAAAGCTAAGACCAGATGAGGAAAGAAAATATAATTCACCATGGAATATAGCAGTACCTTTTAATGTTGATATGAGTCTTCATAAAGAGGGAATAGAGAATATGCTAAATGAATATGCTTTAGATAAAAATTTAGCTTTTGATACATCAAAAGCAGCAGAGTTTATTTATTTTTATACAAATGGATATCCTTTTTTAGTAAGTAGATTATGTCAAATAATAGATGAAGATTTAAAAGCTTCTTGGAATGAAGAAACAATGGTAAGAGCCGTAAAATTGCTTTTATTAGAGAATAATACTTTATTTGATGACTTAGTAAAAAATATGGAAAATAATAAGGAACTTCAAAATCTTATTGAAAGTATAGTAATTAACGGCAAAATTATAAGCTTTAATTTAGGTAATCCTCTAATAAATTTAGGCACAATGTTTGGAATTTTATCTGAGAGAGATAATAAGGTATCAATAAGTAATAGGATATATGAGCAATATATTTATGATTATCTATCATCTAAAATAGAAGTATCAAATAATGTTTTAGAAAAGTATAATTTTAAAAGTGATTTTATTGAAGGAAATGGATTAAATATAGAAAAGATATTATTAAGATTTCAACAATTTATGAAAGAGCAATATAGCAAAAAAGATACAATATTTTTAGAAAGAGAAGGTAGGTTACTTTTTCTAGCATTTATAAAACCAATAATAAATGGAGTAGGCTTTGATTTTAAAGAAGTTCAAATTTCAGAGGAAAAAAGATTAGATGTAGTAATAACTTATAATAACAATAAATATATAATAGAGCTAAAAGTATGGCATGGAGAAGAATACCATGAAAAAGGTCTAAAGCAACTAGCTAATTATCTTGATATTAATAATCAAGATAGAGGATATTTATTAGTGTTTAATTTCAATAAAAATAAAGAATATAAAAAAGAAGAATTAATTGTTGAAGAAAAAGAAATTTTTGAAGTATTTGTTTAGAATCCTAATGGCAAAGAAAATTATAAGTAGAAAGCAAGAAATAAGCTATATTCGAAAGAGTATAGCTTTTTGTTTTGAAAAGAATTATTTTGAGAAAATTATAAATGAATTCAATAAATGACTTGGAAAAGTATTTTTAAATTAATAGAATTTATTATTCCACAAAACTTATTTGGAATAAGTGATATAGGAAAAGTTTTTCTTGGAATTATATATACAATATTAGCATGTGGTATATTATATTTTGTATCTGAAATAATCAATAAAAAGTTACCATTTATATTAGGTAAAGCTAATTATATAAAACATTAAGTACATATAAGGTGATTTTTATGATATAATAAAAAATGTTATGACATAATTCAGAAATATTATAAAATCAAGGAGGCGTTGGAAGAAAGTATCTTCTAATATATAAGTATATGAAAATTGATAGAACTAAAAATGCTACAAGAAATATAGTGTTTGGTATTATTTTAAAAGTATATCAAATTGCTATTCCATTTTTAATGAGAACTGCAATGATTTATTTTATGGGAATGCAGTATCTTGGATTAAATAGTTTATTTACATCAATTCTTCAAGTTCTTAATTTAGCTGAACTTGGAGTAGGTAGTGCAATGGTATTTAGTATGTACAAGCCTATTGTAGATGATGATAAAGTTACTATTTGTGCTTTAATGAAATTGTATAAGATATATTATCGTTTTATAGGTTTAGCAATAGCTATTATAGGTTTAGTATTACTTCCATTTATACCTAAGTTAATTCATAGTGATTTACCAAGTGGAATGAATATATATATTTTATATTTATTAAATTTAGCAGCTACAGTATTATCTTATTGGTTGTTTGCTTATAAAAATAGTTTATTGCAAGCTCATCAACGTAGTGATATTACAAGTAAAGTAACTTTATGTACAAATACTATTCAATATGCACTTCAATTAATAGTAATAATATTTATTAAAAATTATTATTTATTTTTAATTATTGCTTTATTTACACAAGCTTTAACTAATATTGTTACTGCTATAGTAGTTACAAAACTATATCCAGGATATAATCCACAGGGAGATTTAGATAAGAGTTTAATAAAAGATATTAATCAGCGTATTAGAGATTTATTTACATCTAAATTAGGTGGAGTTATAGTTAATTCTGTTGATACTATTGTAATATCTGCATTTTTAGGATTAACAGTACTTGCAATATATCAAAATTATTATTTTATATTAACTTCAGTTATAGGATTTGTTACTATTGTTTTTAAAGCATGTACTGCAGGAATAGGTAATAGTATTATAGTTGAAACAAAAGAAAAGAATTTTAGGGACTTAAATAAATTTACTTTTATAATTTCATGGATATCAGGTTTTTGTGCAACTTGTTTTTTATGTTTATTTCAGCCTTTTATGGATGTGTGGGTTAAAAAAGAAAGTTTAAAGCTTGGTTTTAGTGCAGTTATTTGTTTTTGTATATATTATTTTGTATATGAAATAAATCAATTATTATGTACTTATAAAGATTCTGCAGGAATATGGCATGAAGATAGATTTAGACCTCTTGTAACTGCCATTGGAAATTTAATAATGAACTTAATTATGGTTCAATTTTTAGGAGTATATGGAGTAATATTATCTACAGTATTATCTACATTATTTATAGGAATGCCTTGGTTATTACACAATTTGTTTACTGTATTATTTGAAAAGAAACAATTAAAAAGATATTTAAATAAATTATCTTTTTATGTAGTAATAGTTTTTGTTGGATGTGTGATAACATATATTATATGTATGTACTTACCATTTAAATCAAAATGGACTATTTTAATTGTAAGAGCAATTATATGTTGTATTATACCTAATGTTTTATATTTCATTGTTTATCGTAAAAGAGAAGAGTTTAAAGAAAGTATGCAGCTTTTTGATAAAATGACAAAGGGAAAAATTCCTTTATTAAAAAGGTTTTATTAATTATTCAAAGACTTTAGGGTAAAATTATATGTCTTAATTAATATATTATATAAAACAAAAGGGGTTGTCTTATTAGCTATTTTTAACAGCTAATGGGACAATCCTATTTTTAAAAACCAAATATATTAAGAGCAAGCTTTTTACCAAATAATTTTTTTATTATAAAAATAAATAATAAGGAAACTAATATTGTTACTATTGTTGTAATTATTATATTTAATATATTATTAGAACAAGAAAAGAAATTAATAAATTTTCTCATTATAAACATATGAATTAAATAAATGCCAAAACTATTATCTCCCCAAAACTTTAAAATTTTATTGCTTAATGCTTCTTTATAAAATAATAATACTTTTATAAAATAATATGAATATAAGAATGAAGTAATTTTTATTTGACTTTTACCAATGCTACTATTAAAGAATTTTGACCAAATGAATCCTTCTATTATTGAAAAAATAAGCATAATTATTGTTAGAGTTAAATTTTTTTTAATATTTATAGTTTTTTTAATATTTCTTTCTATAATACCCATATAATAAAATAGCATCCATGTTGTAAATGGAAGAGCATTATAAGGAAATGGTAATGGATTATTTATCCAAGTAAATACATATTGAATTAGTATAGTTAAAAAACTTAAAGAATATATGTATATAGGATTTATTTTATGTATTAACTTAATAAGAAAGGGAGTAATTATTATTAGTTGTAGATATACAATTATATAATAATATATTGAATTATTAGCTTGACCTGTTAAAAGAAAGAATAATTTTTTTGTTAAAGAAGCATGTCTTAAATTATCATTTAAGATAAAATCTATAATAGAAAAAACTAAATAAGGTATTCCTACTCTTAAAAATCTCTTTTTATAAAAAGATTTAATATAATTTTTATTATTAAATTTTTCTGGAGTTATCAGGTACCCAGAGATAAAGAAAAATATTGGAACTGAGCAATTTATAAATTGCCTTAAAAATATATTAACTTTATTAGTGGCAATACTAGAGGTAGCATGTATTAAAACTATTCCTAATATGGCTATACCTCTTATTACTTGTATATAATTAAGTTTTTTATTTTCATTTAAAGTTATTGTATTTAAATTTATATTTTCATTCATTTTATATATTCTCCTTAAATTAATAATATTTTCTTTTATGAGGGAAGCATTCTTGAAACAAAGGAACCAATACTTTCTGATGCTATTTTCCATTCAGTATTAATTTTAATTGCTTTAACTTGACCAGAAAGTGATAATATTTTAAATAGTTTTACCTTTATTAACACATTACATGTAGTTTTATTTGAAATTGTATTTTCATCTCCAATATTCATAACAACTATATCTAATATTTTAGTTAAATCATCTAAGTTTATAGGAGTAGGGTCTGTAGAAATATTTCCTTCTTCATCTTCATGTTCTGGAATAACTATGTTAAAGGAGGATATAAGTCTTTCATTAGCAAGACCTGTATTTTCAAGTTCTGTCATATCTTCTATAAAATCTTCTTTAGAGTAGTTTATGTTTTCATCTAAATAAAAGTAATCAAAAATTTCACCATAATCCTTTTTTGTAAAGGCATCATACATTTTCGAAATAGTTGTTTCAGGGGTATTTTCTACTTTATCTACAGTTTGTTTTTTATTTCTGTTAGTATAACTTATAAAAAATATTAAAGAAAGTATAATTATTGTTGTTATTAAAATTATTATTGATGGCAAAAGTTCTTTATTTACATTAAATTTTGTTTTCATTTCTCCTTATTTATCCTTTAAATTAATATTATTTATTATATTATAATAAAAGCTTATATAATTATCAATGTAAAGCTTAAAGGACTGTTGCACAAGAAATTTTATAGCAATATACATTGTAATATGTACTTATAAAGCACTTTATATTGTATTAATATTTCTTGATACAACAGTCCATTTTTATTCATATTTTTTTAAGTGTTTTGTGTAATGGATAAAGTATACTGTAATAAATATTATTCCAAAAAGGATAAAGAATAAAGAATTTACACATAAATTTTTTAAATAGTGTTTTATTATAGCTATTATAAAGTTTTTTAAGTAAGGTATTCCTATTATTAAAGAATCATAAAACTTAGAAATATATCCACTAAGAGAAACTAAAAATACTATAAGTCCAGAAGCTATAGCAGAATAGCCAACCCATGCAAATGTTCTATAAATTCTTCTCTTTCCCCAAATAAGAGCAATTAAAGCTATTAAAATAATATCTACTGAAAATAAGGCTATAGAAAAAGTTTTACCATTTAAAATAGTAAGCACATTTTTAATTTTATTTCCTGCAGAGGAATTTATAAATTTATTTAAATCTACTATTTGAAGTTCAGAGGTTAAAATAGTATTTACAGAAGCTCTAATACTTTTTATATCATTTTTTAAATCTTCAGTCATTATAATAGAATTTTCTGATATAAAATTATCCATTTTTTCATCAAATTTTTCTAAATAAGGCTCAGTATTTAAAGAGCTTTCTTTTGAGTCCATTCCTAAAATAAAACGTACCATTGTTATCATAGTAGAATTTAATTCGTCTTCAATTTCTTTTGTGGTTATAATATCTTTCATAGTGTTTTGAGGTATATTATTAGATAACATTAAATAATTAATATTATCATTTATACTTTCATAAATACTTTCAACACCTTTATTATTTTCAAGAGCTTCAGTATATAATCCTATGTCCAAAATTGTATTTTTAAAAAATACTAAAAATATATTTGCTAAAAATACAAAGGTAAGGAGTAAAGATATTATAAATGAAGCTACATTTTTTAGTCTTTTCATATTTTCTTCTCCTATTTTACATAATCACATACAACAATATATCTTTCAGGTGCACTTCCTATAAAGTTAAAAGGATAACAAGTATATAAAGTAAGTTGTTCCTTATCAGTTGGTTCACATACTGTTGTATCCTCAGGATTTGTTATTCTTATATTTGAAACTTTATAAGTAAAATCTCCATAATAGGTAGAAACAATTACTTCGTCTCCTTCTTTAATATTTTCTAAAGCACTAAAGGCAGTATCTCTATGAGCAGATAAAACAACATTTCCACCTTCTCCTGGAATTGTACTTCCTGCAAAGTGTCCTACTCCTTGAGAAAGTTGAGCTTTTCCATCCCCATGAAAAATAGGCTTTTCAAGATTAAGTGAAGGAATTTTAAGTGTTGCAAAGTTTTCTCCAAGTTCAGGTCTTACAATTTCTTGATTATTTATATTAAATTCTGTTTTTGCTAACTGAATAGGAGTAGAAGCAAATAAAAATGAACTTAAATCAAGGCCAGTAGTTATATACTTCCAACCAGCAGTTAGTATTATTAAAACTCCACATACAGCCAAAGAAATAGGGATTATAAACATAATCCCTACCTTTTTTGCAATACTAGAGTTTTTGTGTTTATGAGTAAAATCTTTTTTATTTTCTTTATTCATATTAAAAACCTCTATAGTATTTATATATAGTTTAAGCTAAATTTTTCTTTTTACCTATAGCAAAAATAGCACCTGCTACTAATACTAGCCCAGCACCTAAAACCATGTAGTTTCCATAACTTGTAGCTGTTTTTTGCATAGTTCCACCTGATGGAGTAAAATTTTTATCAGGATTTTTATGATAGTCAATAACTACACTTAGTAATTTCTCTAACTTATCAAAGTTAAGAGCATTTACTAAAGCTGCTAATTCAGAAGTTGTTATTTCTTGAATAACATTTCCCTTTGCATCTACAACAGTTACATTTCCTGCATTAACTTTTACAGTTAATCCCACTATGCTAGCAGCAGCTTCTGCATGATTTTTTAAAGAAGTTTTTTCATCTAAAGTTAATTCAGAAAAAGCTCTTCCATTAAGTATAGCCTTAACTTCTTTAATTTCCTTTATAACTGAATCACCTTGAGATTCTGTAATTTCATGAGCTTGTAAATAGCTTGAAACATTTGCAGAATAAGAACCAAAACCAGCATCTTTTACAGCTTGTGTTATATCATTTGCTGTAGCAGCTGAAGCAATAGAACACATTAACATTGTAAGTGTAATAAAGCTAACAATAATCTTTTTTAAATTTTTCATAATATTCACCTCCCTATACATAAAGACATTATACCAAAAATGAAATAAAAAGTAAATTTGTATTTATAAATTTATATGGCATTGTAAATAAAAGTTAATTAGTAAATAAAATACTAATTTGTAATTATATTTTTAAAAATATATTAAGAAAATATGTTATAATATTTTGTAGGCAGGTGAGGTTATGAAAAAATTAAAAAAGGGAACTAAAATATTTCTTATAATAATATGCTTAATTTTAATTTGTTCTGCAACAGTAGTAACTGTTGGATATAAGTATATGAATAGAGTAAAAGTAGTTCCATTAAATTTAGGTACAGCTACAACAGAAAAAGAAATAAAAGAAGAACTTAATGTATCAGAGGAAACAGAAAAGAAAAGTAAAGAACACAATCTTGAAAATATATTAATATTAGGTATAGATAATAAAGAAAATGCATCAGATGCTATAATGGTATTATCTATTGATAAGGGTACAAATTCTTTAAAACTTACATCTATTATGAGAGATTTATATGTAGACCTTCCAGGAGATGCTGATAAAATAAATTATGCATATAATATTGGAGGAGTGGAATATACAATTTCTACATTAAATAAACTTTTTAATTTAGACATACAAAAATATATTAAAATTGATTTTAATGGTTTTGTAAATATAATAGATTATCTTGGAGGATTAGAGCTTAATATAACTGAAGCAGAACGTTCTATTATAAATGAAAAGTTAGCTATTGATGGAGTTTATGATGAAGATAAATTAACTAAAAGTGGGGATATTCTTTTAAATGGTCATCAAGCATTAGCATATTCAAGAGTTAGAATTATAGATAGTGATTTTGTAAGAACCCAAAGAATGAGAAATGTTTTAATGGGTGTATTTGAAAAAATAAAAGAAGAACCTGTTACAAAGTATCCTAAAATAATATCAGACGTGTCCTCTAATGTTACAACTAATATAGAAACTATGGACATGCTAAGTATGGGGAAATTTACAGTTTCTGTAGATTCAAGTAATATAAAACAATTTAGAATACCAATAGATGGTACAACAGTAGATAGTAATACTAATGGAGTATATAATTTAAAATGGAATGTTGAAGAAAATATTAATGCATTTCATAATTTTATATATGATTAAAATTAATAATTAAAGTTAAGGTTTTACAAATAAATTTAATATTTGTTAATGTAACAGTGCTTTTAAGAGTTAAAAAATATAGTGACATTTAGGGAAAGGTTTGTTATTATGGAATTATAATGAATATATTTTATTAATTAAAAAATTACAAAAGAGTAAATGGGGGGGGTTTTATGCAATTAAAAAAAGAAGAGGAATGTGAGTTTAAGGCTAATGGGGGAAAGGTTTACTTATTTTTTAAAAGATTTTTTGATATTACGTTGTCTTTATTAGGGCTTATTTGTCTTAGTCCAGCTCTTATTATAGTAGCAATAGCTATAAAGTTAGAATCTGAAGGGCCAGTTTTGTTCTCACAAGATAGGGTTGGAAAAGATGGGAAAACATTTAAAATGTATAAAATGCGTTCAATGGTTTCAAATGCAGAAGAACTTAAGGAAAAATTATTAAAACAAAATGAAATGTCAGGACCTATGTTTAAAATGAAGGATGACCCTAGAATAACAAAGGTAGGAAAGTTTATAAGAAAAACTTCAATAGATGAAATTCCTCAATTAATTAACATAATAAAGGGGGATATGAGTTTAGTTGGACCTAGGCCAAGCCTTCCTAAGGAAGTAGCAGAATTTGAGCCTTGGATGTATGAAAGACTTGCTGTAAAGCCAGGTTTAACATGTTATTGGCAAGTTATGGGAAGAAATAATATAGATTTTGAAGATTGGATGAAACTTGATATAAAATATGTAAGAGAAAGAAATTTATTTTTGGATATGAAGCTTGTTATTAAAACTTTTTTTGTGCTATTTGGAGATAAAAATGCACATTAATGTATTTAAAATTATTACTTCTTAATGTAAAATTTATATTAAAGATAGATTTTACATTAAATGAGGTGGAAATATGAAAAACAAAATAAGAAAAGCAGTTATACCAGCAGGTGGATTAGGAACAAGATTTTTACCAGCAACTAAAGCTCAACCTAAAGAAATGCTTCCAATAGTTGATAAACCTACTATACAATATATTATTGAAGAGGCTGTAGCATCTGGAATAGAAGAAATTCTTATAGTTACAGGAAGAAATAAAAAATGTATAGAAGACCATTTTGATAAATCTATAGAACTTGAAATGGAACTTGAAAAGGCTCATAAAGAAGAAATGCTTAAAATGGTAAGGGAAATTTCTAATATGGCAGAAATTTATTTTATAAGACAAAAAGAGCCAAGAGGTTTAGGAGATGCTGTAAGATGTGCAGAATGTTTTGCACAAAATGAACCTTTTGCCTTACTTTTAAGTGATGTTATTATGTATAATAAAAAAACTCCAGTAATGAAACAACTTATGGATTGTTATGATGAATATAGAACTACAATTTTAGGAGTTCAAGAAGTTTCTAAAGAAGAAACAATAAATTATGGAATGATAAGTGGAATTAATGTAGATAATAAAGTAATTAAAGTTAAGGGAATGATAGAAAAACCTATAGCAGAAGCTTCACCATCTAATATAGCTATGATGGGAAGGTATATTATTACTCCAGAAATATTTAAAATATTAAATAATGAAAAATTAGGTAATGAAAATGAAATACATCTTACAGAAGCTTTACGTAAATTAGTTTCTAAAGAAGCTATGTATGCATATAAATTTGAAGGAAAAAGATATGGAGTAGGTGGAAAGTTAGGATATTTAAAGGCAACAGTAGAATTTGCCTTAAGAAATAAAAAACTTAGAGATGAATTTATAAGTTACTTAGAAAACTTAGAATTTTAAAAAAATAAATTAAAATTAAATGAAGTTTATATTGTTAAAGAAATTTAAAGGCTGAAAAGTAGTATAATAAATACAAACTATCAGCTTTTATTTATTGTATTTAATAAATTAATATATTTTAACAAGGGGAATAATAAATGAAGAAATTTATAAAAATAATTCTAGTAGTTATAGTTGTTTTTTGTGCAATAGGTATATTTTCTAATTCAAGTGAAAATTATAAAGAGTCTAATTCAAAAAGTTATAGTATTGTATATAAGCTTAATATAAAAAATCCAAAAACTGAATATAAGTTAAATAAAGTTATAAGAAAATGTGCCCATATTACAGAATATATGGTTTTTACACTAATAGTTTTATTTACACTTAAAAGTTTTAAGGTAGAAAGAGGATATAGAATTTTAATAGCTCTTCTTGTATGTATATTATTAGGATTAACAGATGAATATTATCAATCTTTTATTCCAGGAAGAGGTTCAAAAGTTTCAGATGTATTTATAGACTTTTTTGGAGGAATTTTAGCATGTATTTTTTATACTATAGGGGAACATATTAAAAAATTTGTATAAAAAACAAATACGAAAATTAAATTCCATATATTTACAATTAAATTTAAAATGCTATACTATTTATATAAAAGAAATGTGTGGTGAAATATATGGATAAAAATGAAAAATATTTTTTAAATCTTTTATCAAATTATATTCATGGACAACCTCCAGAGTATAATAATGAAGTAGATTGGAATATTGTATTTAATATAGCAGAGAAAAATTCTTTAAATGGAATTATTTATACAATGTTTCAACAACAAGACAAAATATTAAATATTTCAAAGTCTTTAATGGCAAAGGAGCAGGTAAATTATTGGACAGAGCTTCAAAGGTCTGTTAATAGAGACTATGAAATGAAAAAAGTTATAAAAGAGTTGTCATTAAAAGAAATTCCTCATGTTCTTATGAAGGGATATATAATTAAAGATTTGTATAAAAATCCAGAACTAAGAAGTATGGGAGATATTGATTTTTTAGTTAAAGAAGAAGATTTAGATAAGGTTCATAAAGTTCTTATATCCCTTGGCTATGAGCATTTAAAAACTGTTAGGGCTGTTAGAAATTATGGAAAAATAGGTATTAATTTAGAGGTTCATACAAGTATTTTTTATGATGAAATATCAAATAAAGTAGATTATGAAAAATATTTTAATAATGCCTTTAATAATGTTATTTTAAAAGAAGGAAATTTTACTTATGAATTTAACATAGAATATCATCTTATATTTTTAATTGCTCATATGGCAAAGCATTTTTATAATGAGGGCTGTGGAGTAAGAATGTTTTTAGATATAGCTTTTTATTTAAAGCATTATAAAAATAAGCTTAACTTTAATTATTTTTGGAATGAAATTAAAAAGTTAGACCTTGAAAAGTTTACTAAAAACACTTTTTCTTTATGCTCTTGTTGGTTTAATGTAAAAATTAATGAAGAAGAATTGCCTTTAGAAGAGGAGTTTTTTGAAAATATAACTAGATATGTATTAAATAGTGGTACATTTGGAAAAACTATTGAAAACGATATGTTAAATCGTTATAGAAGAGAAAAAGAAAATCCTAAAAGGAAAAGCACTAATTTTTCCATGATTTTTCCAGATACAAAGGTTTTAGCTAATGAGTTTTATTATTTAGAAAATTATAGCTTTTTATATCCAATAGCTTGGATTAATAGACTTTTTAGACTTTGTACAAAAAGAAGGAAGGAAACTTTATATAAAATAAATAATAAATCAAAAATAAAACAGGAAGCAGAAGGGGTTTATTATATTTATAGAAAAATGGGATTATAAATTTTTTTATATTTTTATTGACAATAAAAGTAAATAAAGTTAAAATTAAGAAAAAGATAACTAAGGAGGGATTAATTTGAAAGTAAAAGAAGGGTTTATATTAAGGGAAATGTTAGATTCTTATATGGCAGTTCCAGTAGGGGAAAGAACTAAAGAAGTACATGGAGTTATAGGATTAAATGAAACAGGAGCTTTTTTATGGAAGCTATTAGAAAAAGATACTTCAGAGCAGGAACTTATAGCTTCAATAATAAAAGAATATAACCTTTCAGAGGAAATAGCAAAGGAGGATATAAAAGAGTACCTTTACTATTTAAGAGAAAAGGGGTGGCTTCATGACTAATGATTTAGATAATATAAAAACTTGGGATGATTATAGAGAGTTTATTCAAGAAAAAGCAAAAAAAAATATTTTGCCAGATACAGCAACCTTTGAGCTTACTCCTTTATGTAATTTTAATTGTAAAATGTGTTATGTTCATTTAAAACCTGAAGAAATGAAGCTTCAAGGGCGTCTTAGAACAAAAGAAGAGTGGATAAGCCTTGCTAAAGAACTTAAAGAAAAAGGAACATTATTTATATTATTAACAGGAGGAGAGGTTCTTACAAGAAAAGATTTTAGAGAAATATATGAAGAACTTTCTAAGATGGGATTTTTACTAACTATATATACAAATGGGTATTTAGTAACAGAGGATTTTGCAAAATGGTTAAGTAAAAAGCCTCCTATGAGAATAAGAATAACAATGTATGGAGCTTCTAATGAAACTTATGAAAGAGTAACTGGTATAAAAAATGGATATGATAAAGTTTTAAATTCTATAAGTTTATTAAAAAAATATAAATTACCATTAACTTTAGCAATGACTTGTATTAAAGATAATTTTAAAGATGAGCCTTTAGTAAGGGAATTTGCCAAAAAAGAAAATTTAAGAATTGATGTAACAGGTTTTGTTTCAAAGTCTGTTAGAGGAGCTTCAACAGATGCAGAGCATACAAGATTAACAAGTGAAGATGTTGCAGAAAATATGTATGGAGATAGAGAAGTAAAGAGAGTTTATAAGTTAATTGATATATATGAAAAACCAACAGATGTTTGTAGATGTCATAATCGTTCTTGCTGGATTTCTTGGAGTGGAAAAATGACTATGTGTGGATTTATGAATAAAATTTATACAAATCCATTTGAAACTTCCTTTATGGAAGCTTGGACAAAACTTCAAGAAAAAATGGACAAGATAAAAAAACCAGAGAAATGTAAAAACTGTAAGTATGCAGCTTTTTGTAGAACATGTCCAGGCTCTCTTGAAGCTGAAACAGGTTCACCAGAAGAAACCTGTGATTATATATGCAATAAAGCGAAAGCTTTATATAAAAAATATTCAATTCAGTATTTAGAAGAAGGAGGAAACAAATATGAAAAATTACTCAAAACCAATGGCTAAACTCTTTGACATTAAAGTAGAAGAAAGTATTGCAGTATGCAACAAGTGGGTTTATACTAATGGAGCTTTCCCATGTGATGATACTCCATTAAATGGTGGAAAGGAACCACCATGTTGGGAATTAGCAGAAAACCCTGGAAATAGCTAATATGAAAAAAAGTTATAACTTAAGTATATGTGATATTTTAATTCACTATACTTTAAATGGAATGGATTCTAGTATTAAGGAAAGACTTTTACCCTTTGTAAAAGAGGATAAAGCTTATGATATGGAAATAAATGTAGATAAGGTAAAGAAAATAGAATTTCCTAAAGAATCTGTTCCTATAAGTGTATCTAATTTTAATTATGTGCTAGGTAAAGAAAAAAATTATATCTGGGCAGATTATTGTAAAACTGCACTTATTTCAATTAGTACAGATTGGTGCAAAGCCACCATCTGTGCAACTAGGAATATGCATTTTCACATTGAAGAAAGTTATTTATTAAATTTACTTCAGGGAATTTTATCAAAAAACAATGGGTTTATTTTGCATGGTTCAGTTATTGAGTATAAAAATCAAGGAATTATTTTTACAGCTTCAAGTGGAGTAGGAAAATCTACTCAAGCACAGCTTTGGAAAGAGTATGAAAAGGCAGAAATTATAAATGGAGATAAGGCTTTTATAAGAGATTTTAAGGAAAACATAATGGTTTATGGTTCTCCTTGGAGTGGTTCTTCAAATATTATAAAAAATAAGAAAGTACCTTTAAAGGGAATTGTTATTTTAAAGCAAGGAAAGGAAAATAAAATAAGAAAATTAGAGGGTTTAGAAAAATTTTCACTTTTTAATACTCATGTTTATTATCCTTATTGGGATAAAAATCTTGTTAATTTAGTTATGGAAACTTTGAATGTAGTTTTAAAAAAGCTTCCTATATACTTATTAACATGTAAAATAGACAAAGAAGCTGTAGAGGTTGTAAAAAATACATTATTTTAATTGTGTATAAATTAGAATTTATTATATTTTATAAATATAATAATGCCTGCCTAAAAGGGTAGGCTTTTATTTTAAAAGATATTAAAGAAAGGGGATTTTTACATGAAAGTAAAAGAATTTAAAGGATTAGATTTAGTTCCAATTATTAAGGAAGCTATAAAAAATGATGGAGAGTTTAAGCTTTTAGTTAGTGGAAATAGTATGTCCCCTGTTCTTAAAGATAAAAGGGATTATGTTTATCTTAAAAGTATAGAAAAGCATACTTTAAAAAGGGGAGATATTGTTTTTATAAGAAGAGATACAGGTGAATATGTTCTTCATAGAGTTTATAAAATAATTGAAAATAAAGGTTTTATTATGAATGGGGATGCTCAAGGATGGACTGAGGTTGTAAGAAAAGACCAGGTAATTGCTTATGTAAAAAAGATAGAAAGAAAAGGAATTGAAATAAAATGTAGTAATATTATTTATAAATTTATAATTTTTATATGGATGAAACTAAGACCATATCGCTATAAAATGCATTATATAAAAAGAAAGCTTAAGTTTAATTAAAACTTTAAGGAGATAAAATTTTATGATTAACAAAATAAAAAAGTTATATAAAAATAGAAAAAACAATAGAAAATATTTTAAATTTCTTATAAATAAATGTACACCTTATAAAAAGGAAATTTTCTTTATAATATTTTTAAATATATTTATAACTCTTATAGGAGTATTTTCCTCTTCAGCTAATAAATATGTAGTAGATATGGCATCTTCTTTTTCAAGTAATATGTATTTAAGTATAAGCCTTGTAATAATATTAAGTGTTTTATCCTTAATTTTTTCAGCAGCATCTTCAATTTTTACTAGTTACTTAACAGAAAAGTTTTCCTTTGGATTTAGAACTAATATATATGAATGTGTTATGTCTTCAAGATGGGATTTAGTAAAAAAATATCATAGTGAAGACCTTTTAACTAGACTTACAAGTGATATTAATAATGTAAGTGATGGGATTTTTTCTATATCAGCTTTTATTATTTCTTTAATTGTACAATTTATATCAGCCTTTATTCTTCTTATGCATTATGATAGTTCCTTAGCTGTTTTTGCTATAATTTTAGGACCTTTTACAGGAATTATAAGTATATTATTTGGAAAAAAACTTAAAAACCTTCAAGAAAAAGTGCAAAAATCAGAATCAAAATATAGAAGTTTTCTTCAAGAAAATATATCAAGGATAAATGTAGTAAAAGCTTTTTCTTATGAAGAAGAAAGTAAGAAAAAGCTTACAAAACTTAGAGAAGAACGTCTTTTTTTAATTATGAAAAAAAATAAAATAGCTGTTATAGCAAACTTTTTTATGGGTTTTGCCTTTTCTTTTGGATATTTATTTGCCTTTATTTTAGGAGCAATAAAATTATCTCAAAATAGTATAACCTATGGCACAATGACAGCTTTTCTTTCTCTTGTATCTCAAGTTCAAAGACCTATTGTATCTCTTGCAAGTATTATTCCTAAAACAATTTCAATATTAGCATCTTCAAAAAGAATTATAGAAATTGATAATTTAGAAAAAGAAGAAGAAACTTTATCCTTAGCTTTAAAAGGAGCAGTAGGATTAAAAATAAAAGATTTAGATTTTTCCTATGGAGAAAAGAAAATATTAAATAATTTTAATTTTACTGTTAATCCAGGAGAAATGGTAGCTATTATGGGTCAGTCTGGAATTGGAAAAACAACATTAATACATCTTATTTTATCTTTTTTAAAACAAGATAATGGAACAATAGAATTTTTTGATGAATATAAAAATAAAGTAAAGGTTTCTAAAACTACAAGAAATATAATTTCATATATTCCTCAAGGAAATACATTATTTAGTGGAAGTATATTAGAAAATTTAAAAGTAGGAAAGGAAAATGCAACTTATGAAGAAATTGAAAAAGCTTTAAAAAATGCTTGTGCATTAAAGTTTGTTAATTCTTTAAGAGATGGAATAAATACAAAAATAGGAGAAGGTGGTTATGGCTTATCAGAAGGCCAAGCTCAGAGAATAGCTATTGCAAGAGCTTTAATTAAAAATGCACAGTTTATGATTTTAGATGAAGCAACCTCAGCTTTAGATATGGATACAGAATTAGAAGTTATAAAAAATATAATTAACCTTGAAAATAGACCTACTTGTTTTATTATTACTCATAGAAAATCTATTTTAAAATATTGTGATAGATTTGTAAATATAATTAATTGATATAAAGAGTAGTAAGATAATTGCAAAACAAAATTTAGTATGATAAAATTTATGGTAGATTTTGAATTTAATTATAAAGAATTATATAAAAACAATTTTTGAAAGTAGGAATATTAAATGTCAAGAATGAAATTTATGAATACAGAAATTGATAATTTAACTATGAAAGAAACTATAGATGAAATAGATAAGTTAATAAAAAAAGATAAAAATGCATATGTTGTAACTCCGAATGTAGACCATATTGTAAAGCTTGAAACAGATAAAGAATTACAAGAAGTTTATAAAGATGCAGATTTAATTTTAACTGATGGAAAACCTCTTATATGGATTTCTAAATTTTATAAAACACCAATAAAAGAAAAAATATCTGGTTCGGATTTATTTCCATTATTATGTGAAATGGCAGCAGAAAAGGGATACAATATGTTCTTTTTAGGGGCAGGAGAGGGAGTAGCAAATAAAGCAGCACAAAATTTAACTAATAAATTTCCAAAGCTTAATATAGTTGGAACATATTCACCACCTTTTGGCTTTGAAAAAGATAAAAAAGAAATAGAAAAAATAATAAATATGGTAAATAAGGCTAATACTCAGATATTAATTGTAGGGTTAGGATGTCCAAAACAAGAAAAATTTATACATAAATATAGAAAAGAACTTAATGTTCCAATTTCATTAGGATTAGGGGCAAGCCTAGATTTTGAAGCAGGAAATATAAAAAGGGCTCCAAAATGGATGTCTGATAATGGATTAGAGTGGCTTTATAGATTAAGTAAAGAACCTAAAAGAATGTTTAAGAGATATATAGTTGATGATGTTAAAATATTTAAGTTAATGTTTAAGTATAAATAAAAATATGAGAGTTAAATTTAGAATATAAAAAATAGGAATTATACAATATACATATAATGGAAATTTGGATTGATTTTTAAATTAATATATATTATCATAAAAACATGTGATTAGGAGAATTACTATTAAGATAGCTTATAAGGGAGTATTTAGATGAAGATAGGAATTATTACTTTGCATAGAGCAAGAAATTATGGATCAGTTTTACAAACATTAGCATTGCAAGAAAAAATAAAGGATAAAGGTGTGGATGTAGAAATTCTTGACTATTATCCAGACAGATATCATAATGTAGGTTTATTAAAAAGGTTAAAGGGGAAAAGTAAAAGATTTGAAAAGAATTTTGTAGCATTATTTGCATGCAGATGTATAATCTTTATATCATATATAAAGAAAATGGTTGTGTTTGATGACTTTTTAAAGAGAAATTTAAAACTTACAAGTAAATCATATAGAACATATGAAGAATTTGAAAAAGATGTTCCAAAGGCAGATATTTATTGTACAGGTAGTGATCAGGTTTGGAATAGTTACTGGAATGAAGGAATAGATTATTCTTTATTTTTGAAATTTGTGCCTAAAGATAAGTTTAAGTTTTCTTATGCAGCAAGTTTTGGAAAAAGTGAATTAGAAGATGATGAAAAAGAAGAAACTAAAGAACTTTTAGAAGCATATGATTATATTTCTGTAAGAGAAAATGCAGGTGTTAAAATTCTTGAAGATTTAGGTTTTAAAAATTGTCCTCAAGTATTAGACCCAACACTTTTATTAGTAGATAATGAGTGGAATAAGTATGTCGATGATAAGTATAAAAATAAGAAATATATATTAACTTATAATCTTCATCATGACAAAAAGATTGATGTATATGCTAAGGAGTTATCTAAAAAATATAATTTACCTGTTTATAACATAAGTTATAATTGGCATGATATTTATAGAAGTGGACATTTAGTATGGTGTCCTACAGTAGAAAACTATTTAGGCTTAATTAAATATGCTCAATATGTTGTAACAGATTCTTTCCATGCAACAGTTTTTTCTATTATATTTAGGAAACAATTTATATCTATATATCCAGAATTAGCTAGTAGTCGTATTTCAAGTTTATTAGAATTAGTTAATTTAGAAGAAAGAGGAATAAGTAGCTTTGATAATGTAAATTTAGCAGATAAAGGTATTTATTATGATAAAGTACATAATTTACTTTCAATTGAAAGAGGAAAATCAGATAAATATATAAATGATGTGCTTAATAGATATAAGGAAAGATAATTATTTTGATAAACAATAGCAAGGAGATTAATAATGAAAAATATTTTATATTTTAATCGTACTATGAAATTAGGGGGAACAGAGAAAGTTATATTACAATTATGTGATACAATGAAAGACTCTGTAGATAAAATTGTAGTTTGTACTTTAGGTGGTGCAAATGTTGAACGCTTAGAAAAAATGGGTATAAAACATTATGAAATACCAGATATAGAAAGAAAAGATCCAGTTACAATAATAAAAACATTAAAGATGGTTTCTAAAATAATAAAGGATGAAAATATTAACATAGTACATACTCATCACAGAATGGCTGCTTTTTATACTAGAATTTTAAGCTTTTTTAAAAAGTTTACTTTTATAAATACTGCCCATAATACTTTTGAAGATAAAAAATTTTTAACAAGATTTTCTCTAAAAAAAGCAAAAGTTATAGCAGTTGGAGAAATGGTTAAAAAAAATCTTACAGATTTTTATGGATTAAAAGAATCACAAGTAACTGTAATTTATAATTCTGTTGAAGAATTTGATGGCAATTTTAATGTAATTCCTAAACTTGAAAAATATAAGAATGAGGGATATGTATTAGTTGGTAATATTGGTCGTTTACGTCCTCAAAAGGGAATGAATTATTATATTGAAGCAGCAGATAAAATTTTAAGTAAAGGAAAAAAAGCTAAATTCTTTATTGTTGGAGATGGACCAGAAAAAGATAATTTAAATAGTCAAATAAAGAGCTTAAAAAGAGAAAAGGACATAATACTTTTAGGTCAAAGACAAGATGTACAAAATGTAATGAAACAGTTGGATTTTATAGTCTTAAGTTCTCTTTGGGAAGGCCTTCCATTAATACCTTTAGAAGCATTTTCTGTTAAAAAACCAGTAGTAGCAACTAAAGTTGATGGAACTCCAGAAATAGTAAGAAATAAATTTAATGGATTATTAGTAGAGGCAAAAAATACTTTAGAGTTATCAGAAGCTATGTTAAAATTAATTGAAAATAATAATTTAATAGAAGAATATAGCAAAAACGCCTATGAAACTTATGTAAACAAATTTAGTTATAGCATATTTAAAAAGAATTATATTGAGTTTTATAATAATATAAATTAGTATTAATGTGCATTTTATTATTCATGGAGGAAAACTGATGAAAATAAAGGATATTGTATTTACTATAATAGGCCTTATTATAGTTTTATCCATTGCAGCTGTAGCAGGAAATTATAATGCAAAAACAAAAAAGATAGATGAATTTAAGAATTTTGTAAAAGACTGCAAAGGAATTTATGATAATTATTTTTCAGAGAAAAATGATGAATATGATAAACTTTTACTAAAAGCAGAAGAAGCTATTAAAAATAAAGAATATTCATCTTTTAATTCTTTAGAAAAAGAATTTGAAAGCTTTATAAATGAAATTTCAACTGAATATACTGAAGAATTAACTAATAGTCTTCAAAAGCTAAAAGATTTAAAATTATCTTTTTTAGATAGCAGTATTTCAGAAGTTGAAAAATTAATAAGTGAAAAAAAATTTAGTGCTGCAAGGGAAGCTATAAATGATATATATAAAAAGAATAATGATATAATTGTTGAAAAGAAAAAGAGTAATATTAAAGAAAAAATCTCTAAAGCTGTAAATTTTAAAAGTGAAAATGATTCTGTTTTTGATATTTTCTTTGAAGATTACGAAAATGACAATGATTATGAAGCTTTTGCAGTTGTTGGTAAAATCAGTGGAGAAGCTTTTGAAGGGTCTATATGGTTTGCAAATGATAATATTGTAGAAAAAGTTTCTGATAAATCAACTAAAAAATACTTTCCTTCAGTAATAAAAAATGAATATAATATTCACTTTCAGTTTCCTACTTTTAGTGATAATAATGAAGTAAGTACTACTTTATGGGGAGTAAAAAATGATAAACCAGAGGAAGTTTTAGAAAGTAAATCTGGATATATTTCTCAAGATAAAGAGGGGGATTTAAGTTTTATATTATCAAATCATGAAGTAATAGCTAACATGCAAGAACCAGTTATATGGAGTGGAAATGCTTTAAATACTTATTATTTATATTGGAAAAATGGTTATAAAGAATATGAAGGTAGAGAAATATCTAATGAAGATTTTATAAAATATGAAAATGGACAAAATGTTCTTGATGAAATAAAAAAAGAAATAAAAAGAAAATTTCCTGAGAATAAATCAATTACTTTAGAAAATATTATTTATAGACAAAATGGAATCATAAATATAAATTATATTATAAATGAAAAAGATGAAAAATTATATAAAAAGAATGTTTTAGTAAACATTAAAGATAATGTAGTATCTATTAAAGATAATAATATATCTACTTCAACTGAAAATACAATAAAAGAAATTCTCAAAGATGGAAATATAGATTTAAAGGGATTTGAAGATAATATTTTAATAAAGTAAAAGTCATCTAGATTAATTTTTGATGACTTTTTATTATATATTTATTTAGATAAATATTAAAAAAATATTACTATGATTGAAAAAGTTTACAAATAAGAGTAAAATAAAAATAGGGAAAATATTTTTAAGGGGGTAGAAATATGTCTATAAAGAAAAGAGCAGCTGCTTTAATTGCTATGTGTGCAGTAACAACAGGATTTTTAGGGGCAATTGAAGATGCAAAAATAGTAAAAGCAGCAGAAACAGTTGTTAAGGAAGAATCACATTCAAATAATGATGAAATAGTATATACAATAGAAAATTATGATGATTTTGAAGTAAAGGTTTATGATAAGTTTGTAGTTATAAAAAAATATACAGGAAAAGACAGTGAAGTTACTATTCCTGAAAAAATAAATGAAATTCCAGTAACAGAAATAGGAGAAGAAGCTTTTAAAGAAAATAAGAATATAGAAAAAGTAGTTATTCCAAATAGTGTTACAACTATAAAAAAATCTGCTTTTAATGGATGTACCTCTTTAAAAACAGTAGAATTTTCTAAAGGACTTTTAAGTATAGAAAGCTTAGCTTTTTCATCTTGTAAGCTATTAGAAAATTTAGACTTGCCAAATACATTAAAAGAGATAGATGAGTTTGCTTTTTCAGAATGTTCATCTATTAAAAGTATTAATATTCCAGATTCTGTAGTGGAAATAGGGGAATCTGCCTTTAATTGGTGTGAAAATTTAGAAGAAATAGATGTTAGTGAAAATAATGAAAATTATTCAAGTGAAAATAAAATTTTATATAGTAAGTATAAAAGTATATTAATGTGTTGTCCTGCAGGATTAAAAGAAAAGGAAGTCCAAATTAATAATGATACAACAACTATATATGATTATGCTTTTAATGGATGCAAAAATATAGAAAAAATTCTTATTCCTGAAGGGGTTAAATCTATAGGAAATAATGGATTTTCAAGTTGTACTAACTTAACTGATATTTCAATTCCAAATACTGTAGAGTATTTAGGATATTCTGCTTTTTATAATTGCACTAATTTAAAAAATGTTAATCTTTCTTTAGAATTAAAGGAAATAGAACCAGCTTCTTTTGAACAATGTGTATCCCTTGAAAGTTTAGAAATACCTAAAGGTGTTGAAAAAATATCTGTAGGAGCTTTTGAAAATTGTACATCTTTAAATACAATAGTAGTTCCAAAATCAGTAATGCAAATTCAAGCAGCTTTTGATGGATTAGATAATTTAGTTGTATTTGGAGAACAAGATTCATATATAGCTAAATATTGTAAAGAAATGAATATAAAATTTATTCCTTTTAGTAACTTAAATAGTACTTCAAAAAAAGAAGATAATGAAGAAGTGCTATTAAATGAAGAAGAAAAACAATTAGAAGTAAAGGAAATAGAAAATAAAGCAGAAGAAAAAAATGAAAATAGCAATGAGATAAATAGCCACAAGAAAGAAGATACTAAAAAAAATGAGAATGAAACAAATATTTCAATAAAAACTAAATCAGTTAAAAAAACTTCTTCTTCAAGTTCAAATTTTGAAAAATCTATAAAAACAGGGGATAATAAATCTATTATGAAAACAATTTTTGTTATGATGTCTTCACTTATAACTTTATGTGCAACTTCTAGAAAAAGAAAATGAAAATAAATAAGGAATTGTCATAAAAAGAAGTATTTAATAAATATTTTTAATATGACAATTCCTTGTGTTTTTTATAAAAAAAAGTAGAGATGTATGTAGAAACAATATATAATAGAAAAGGTTAGATGATACTAATTAAAATGGAGGGAAAAAATGAAAACTTTAAAGAAAATATTTTGTTTTTCTTTGATATTTTTGTTAAGTATAGGGTTTTTATCAAGTATAAAGGTGCAAGCTCTTAATGATATAAATATAATATCTACAACAAAAGTAACAGCAGAGGAAGCAAAAATATGGGCAAAAAGAAAAAATGCTACAGATACATTTATAGCATTAGCAGATTTATATTGGAAGTATTCTAAAGAGCATGGAAATATTAATCCTACAATGGCATATGTACAAGCTGCCGTAGAAACAGGTTATGGAAAGTTTGGTGGAGTTATTGATGAAAGTTATAAAAATCCTTGTGGAATGAAAACAAGCAAGGGGGGGAGTAACACAGACCCTAATGCTCATGAAAGATTTAAAACTTGGAATGATGGAGTAAATGCACATCTTGACCATTTAGCATTATATGCAGGGGCTAGTGGATATCCAAGAGAAAATACAACAGACCCAAGACATTTTTCTTATATTTTTGGTAAAGCAAAAACAGTACAAGCTCTAAGTGAAGCCTGGGCAAGTAATTCAAACTATGGAAATACTATAATGAATTTATATAATTCTTTAGTGGCAGTTTCTAATGAAGTAAGAATTTTAGAAAATTTAGAAACAAAAGATATAACAAGCAGTAATAAAGATATAACTATTAAAGGATGGGCTATAAGTAAAAGTAATATTTCAGCTATAAAAGTATATATTAATGATAAACTTATAGGAAATGCTACCTTAGGAATATCAAGACCAGATGTAAAAAATGCATATCCAAGCTATCCTAATGCTGAAAAGAGTGGATATTCATTAAATTTTAATACATCAAATTTATCTAATGGAAATTATAAAATTAAGGTTGTTTATGAAGGAAGTAAAGGAAACAGTATTTCTTCAGAAGGAACATTAAAGATAGTAAAAAATGAAAATAACAATAATAACAATAATAACAATAATGAGAATAGGTTACCTTCTATTGGCAATATAGATTATCCTTCAAATGGAATTACAATAAATAATTCTTCAATTAAAGTAGAAGGATGGTCTTTGTGTAATTCAGGAATTAAAGAAGTAAAAGTTTATATTGATGGACAATATATAAAAAGTGCTACCTTAGGAATATCAAGACCAGATGTAGCAAAGGTATACGCCAATTACATAAATGCAAGTAAAAGTGGATATAGTGTAATTTTAGATTCTAATAAAATAAGTTATGGAAAAAGAACCTTGGTAGTAGAATCTATTGGTTTAAATGGGGAAACTTTAAAAAATAGTACTACATTTAATCATGAAAAAAAGAAGGTAGTAGTTATTGATGCAGGACATGGAGGAACAGACCCTGGGGCAGTTTCAGGCTCACGTATAGAAAAAACTCTTAATTTAAATATTGCACTAAAAACAGAGACAGAATTAAAAAATAGAGGATACTTAGTAAAAATGGTAAGGGCAAGTGATAAAACAATATCTTTAAAAGATAGAGCAAACTTTGCAAATAATCTAAATGCAGATTTATTTATAAGTATTCATCAAAACTCATTTACAAATTCTACAGCTAATGGAACAGAGGTATATTATACAACTTCAAAACCTGATTCAGGTTTTCCAAGCCAAAGTAGTAATAAACTTTCAAAATCAAAAGAAATTGCAAAGATTACTTGTGACAATATAGTTTCTGCAATTGGAACGTATAATAGAGGAATAAAAGATGGTAATCTTACAGTTTTAAGAAATACTAAAATGCCATCTATATTAATTGAATGTGGTTTTATAACTAATGATTCTGATGCTTTAAAAACAACTAATAATAGCTATCAAAATAAAATAGCAAAGGCTATTGCTTATGCTGTAGATGGTAAAAAGTATGTTAATATGAGTAGTAATTTAAGTGTAAATAGTTTTACAACAGGATTATCATCACCACAACAAGTTGGAACTGATATAGAATTAAAAGCTTCAGCTAGTGGTGGTATAGGTAATCTTGAATATAAGTTTATACTTAAAGATGAAAATGGAAATTGGTCTATGATAAGAAATTATGCAAGTACAAATAGTTATGTATGGACTCCAGCTAAAAAAGGAAATTATGAATTATATGTAGATGTAAAAGATTCTTATGGTAATGTAGTAAGAAAGGGTATGAACTATAAAATAAATGAAGCCTCTAAGCCAGAAATAACAAGTTTTACATCAGATAAAGCTTCACCACAAATATCTTCAACAGTAGTTAAATTAACTGCAAATGCAAAAGGTACAGGAAGCCTTAAGTATAAATTTTTATTAAAATCAGAAGATGGAAATTGGTATCTTATAAAAGACTATTCTGATTCAAATACTTGTGAGTGGAAAACAGGATTAACAGGAAATAAAATTTTATATGTAGATGTAAAAGATTCTTATGGCAATGTAGTAAGAAAAGGTATGGAATATAAAATAAGATAATAAAAAAGAGCATAGTGAGTATATTATTTTGCTCTTCTGTCGACAGGTTCTAAGTCAGGACAAAATAATATATTCACTATGCTCTAACTAAAGGAAAGGAAATTCTTAAATTTGTTTCTTTTATTAAGCTTTATTATTAACTTGGCAAGTTATCTACAATTTTCAAAATATATAATTTCCTATAAGATAAAAAGGTTTCTTATAATGATTTTAATATTATAAGAAGCCTTTTTAGCAAAAAAACAATTTTATGTAAAAGTATAGTAAAATATTGAATTAATAATAAAATATTGATATTATAATAAAAGTGATTTTATAATAAAAATTTGAGGTTTAAGAAATGATAGAAATATTAGAAAAAAATAAATGCTGTGGTTGTTATGGATGTGTAAATATATGTCCTAAAAAGTGTATTTCAATGAAATATGATAATGAAGGTTTTGCTTATCCTGTAGTTGATAAAGAAAAGTGTGTAAATTGTGGGCTTTGCGAGAAAGCTTGTCCTACATTTAAAAATCTTAATTTAGAAAAATATAATTATGAAGGTTATGTGTGTTATAATACAAATGAAGAAGCACGTAAAAGCAGTTCCTCTGGAGGAATATTTATTTTATTGTGTGAAGAGGTAATTAATAAAAAGGGTGTTGTTTTTGGAGCTAGTTTTGATGAAAACTTTATTGTAAAACATTCCTATGCAGAAACTTTAGAAGGATGTAAAAAGTTTAAAGGCTCAAAATATGTACAAAGCCAAATAGGAGATACATATAAACAAGCTAAAAAGTTTTTAGAAGAAGGAAGAATTGTATTATTTAGTGGAACTCAATGTCAAATAAAAGGATTAAATTTATTTTTAAATAAGAAATATGAAAATCTTTTAGCAGTTGATATTATATGCCATGGAGTACCAAGTCCTATGGTATTTGAAAAATATAAAGAAATATTAAAAAATAAATACAATTCAAATATAAATAATATTAGTTTTAGAGATAAAAGAATAGGATGGAGAAAGTTTAGTTTTACAGCAAACTTTGATAATAATGAGTTTTATACAAAGGATTTAAAAGAAGACCCATATTTAAAAGGATTTTTGAAAAATTTATATTTAAGACCTTCTTGCTATGAATGTAAGTCTAAGAATTTCTCAAATGGAGCAGATATTTCATTAGCAGATTATTGGGGAGTTTATGATAAACATCCAGATTTTTTTGATGATAAAGGTTCTTCTTTATTGTTAATAAATAGTAAAAAAGGAAAAGCTGTGTTAGAAGAAATATCAAATAAGATAAAATATAAAGAAACAGATTTAGATTTTGCTATAAGCAGAAATAAATGTATTATACAACCTACTTTTAAAACAGATAAAAGAGAAAAGTTTTTTGAAAAAATAGATAAGAAGGAAATGATTTCTGTTATAGAAAAATTAACTAGACCAAGTTTTAAAATAAGAGCAAAGATAAAAATAAAATCAGTGGTGAAAAAAGCTATAGGAAGAAAATAAATATTATGTAAGAGAGGAAGTTTATTAATGGCAGAAAAATTAGTAAGTACAGTTATAACTACCTATAAGAGAGAGCCAGATATAGTTCATAGAGCTATTAAGAGTGTATTAAATCAAAGTTATAAAAATATAGAAATAATTATAATTGATGACAATCCAACTATTGGGGAATTTAGCAATGAAATTAAAAAAATTGCAGAAACTTATTCAAATGTAAGATATATAAAAAATCATGGAAATAAAGGAGCTCAAATTTCTAGAAATAATGGTATTGCTAATGCTAAAGGTGAATTTATAGCATTTTTAGATGATGATGATACATGGGAAAAGGAAAAAATAGAAAAACAAATTAAATGTTTTAAAGATAACATAGGAATTGTATTTTGTAATGGATATATTGTAGATGAAAATTATGAACCTCCAAAGAAAACTATATATAATAAAATATTTAAACAAAATGTTACCTTTAAAGATATGCTTGAAGAAGATTATATAGGAACAACAACACAATTTCTTATAAAAAAAGAGTGTTTTGATAAGGTGGGAAATTTTGATGAAAAATTTCCAGCAAGACAAGATTATGAAATGTGTATTAGAATAACTAAAGATTATGATGCCTTTGGAGTTGATGATTATTTATTTAACCACTACATACATAAGGATGAACAAATATCAAAGAATTTTAATAAGAGTCTTACAGGATATAAAATGCTTTATGGTAAATATAAGAAATATTATGATGAAAATAAATATGCAAAGGTTAGAATTTTTGATAATATGGCTTATGTATGTTCAATTCATAATAAAAAACTTTATGCATTACCTATATTAATGAAAGGCTTTTTAACAGACCCTAAATTTGCTTTTAAATTTTTAAAGAAAAGATTTACTGGAAAAGTTTAAATTTATATAATAGGGTGAAAGAGAGATATTTATGATTAAAAATGAAAAGTTAAAAGGGTTAATAATGTTCATTATAGATGGAATTTTAATTTTAACCTCTTATTTTATAGCAATTATATTTAGATTTAAATTTAGAAATATTTCTATGAAGGAAATGATAGATGTATTTATTAGCTATCTTGATAAAATAACATTTTTCACCTTTTTATATTTAATGGTGTTTTTTATTTTAAAACAATATAAAAGCCTTTGGATTATGGATAGTGTAGAGGAATTTATGAATGGTCTTAAAGGAACTTTATTAGTTGGAATAGTTACCTTTTTTATTTCAATTCCTCAAAGTCCTAGAGTACCTCTTATGGTTACAATAATGGCTTGTATACTTATAATACTTTTTTGTAATGGAATAAGAATAGGTTGGAGGGAAATAAGAAGAACTTTAATTTATTTAAATTCACCTATTAATACATATAAAAAGGTACTTGTTGTAGGGGCTGGAGAAACAGGTGCTTTTATAGAAAGAGAATTTAGAAAAGATAGTAAATATGATAAAAGAGTAGTTGCCTTTGTAGATGATAATAAAAAAAAGATTGGGTTAAATATAAGTGGAGTAAAGGTATTAGGAAATAGAAATGATATTCCTAATATTGTAGAAGAAAGAGGAATTAAAGAAATAATAATTGCAATTTCAAATATTGATAGTGATGATTTTAGAAATATAATAGATATATGTAAAGAAAGTGGTGCAAAGGTAAAGGTTATGCCAAATGTATCTAAACTTGAAGATACTACAGGTATAATAAGGCAAATAAGAGATGTTAAAGTTGAAGACCTTTTAGGAAGAGAATCAATAAAGTTAGATTATGAAGGAATTTCAGAATACATAAAAGAAAAGGTTGTATTAGTAACTGGAGGAGGAGGCTCTATTGGCTCAGAACTTTGCAGACAAATTGTTAAGTTTAATCCTAAAACCTTAATAATAGTAGATATATATGAAAATAATGCTTATGATATTCAAAATGAACTTTTAAGTAATTATAAAGATTTAAATCTTATAACATTAATAGCCTCTGTAAGAGATAGAGAAAGACTTAGAGAAATATTTAGTAAATATAAACCTAATGTTGTTTTTCATGCAGCAGCTCATAAACATGTACCATTAATGGAGGAAAGTCCTTGTGAAGCTTTTAAAAATAATAATTTAGGAACATTAAATACTGCAGAAGTTTCAAGTGAATTTAATGTTGAAAGATTTGTTCTTATATCTACAGATAAGGCTGTAAATCCAACAAATATTATGGGTGCTTCAAAAAGAATATGTGAAATGATAATTCAATCAATAGATAAGGAAAGTAAAACAGAATTTGTTGCAGTAAGGTTTGGAAATGTTTTAGGCTCTAATGGTTCAGTTGTACCTTTATTTAAAAAACAAATTAAAAAAGGAGGACCAATAACTTTAACTCATAAAGAAATAACAAGATATTTTATGACTATTCCAGAAGCTGCTCAACTTGTTTTACAAGCTGGTGCTTATGCAAAAGGTGGAGAAATATTTATTTTAGATATGGGTAAACCTGTAAAAATTTATGACTTAGCAGTAAACTTAATAAAACTTTCAGGCCTTGTTCCAGATAAAGACATAAAAATAAAAATAACAGGATTAAGACCAGGAGAAAAGCTTTATGAAGAACTTCTTATGAATGAAGAAGGTTTAACAAAAACAGCCCATAATAAAATATTTGTAGCAAGACCTGGAAGTTTTAATCTTAATGAAGTTAAAGAAAATATTAAAGAACTTATAAAAGTGTCTTCTACAGGAGATATAGTAAAAACTAAAGAAAAGTTAAAGGAAGTTGTACCTACTTATATTGGAGATATTTATTCTAATAAAGATAAAAATAAAGTTTTCAATAAGGAAATATCAGAAAAAGAAGCTTTAACAGAAGTAGCATATGATAAAGAATAAAAAGAGCAAAATAATTAAGAAATTATGTTTTTTATTAGTATATTTTAATATAATAGTAACAAAGTTTAATGAAAAATATGGTATTATAAGCATAGTAGATAAGCTATGCTTATTTGATTTTTTTAAGATTTAAAAAGAGGGAGAGAAAATGAAAAGGATTTTTGATATTTTAGTTAGTGGTATATTTCTTATTATCTTATCACCTTTAATACTAATTATTTCAATTATAATAAAGCTTACTTCAAAGGGAAATATATTTTTTAAACAAAAAAGAATAGGAAGACTTAATAAGGAATTTTATATTTATAAGTTTAGAACAATGAGAACAGATACTCCAGATGTTGCAACTCATTTATTAAAAAATCCAGAAAAGTACATAACTCCTATAGGAAAATTTTTAAGAAAGACAAGTTTAGATGAACTTCCACAACTTTTTAATATATTAAAAGGGGAAATGAGCCTTGTAGGACCAAGACCAGCTCTTTATAATCAATATGATTTAAAGGAAATGAGAAATAAAGAAGGAATAAATATTTTAGTTCCAGGACTTACAGGCTGGGCACAAATTAATGGAAGAGATGAAATTTCTTTAGAAGAAAAGGTAAGGCTTGATAAGGAATATTTAGAAAAACAAAGCTTTTGGTTTGATATAAAAATATTATGGCTTACATTTTTTAAAGTAATAAAAAAAGAGGGAATAAAAGAAGGGGTAAGTTAATTTATGAAAATTTTAATAACAGGTGTATATGGAATAATAGGTTCATATTTATGTGAAAAATTAAGAAATGAAGGCTTTTTTATTGTAGGAATTGGTAAAAAAGAAAGTTATAATGGCTGTAATAAGTATTATTATTGTGATATTATAAATATGGAAAGTATGGAAAAAGTTTTTAAGGAAAATTCTGATATAGAAGTAGTTATACATTGTGCAGCCTTAGCCCATAATAAAGGGGATGACCTTTCAAGAGAAAGATTTATAAAAATTAATTATGATGGTACAAAAAATTTAGTAGATATGTGCAATAAATTTTTAAAATTGAAATCCTTTATATTTTTAAGTACAATTTCTGTTTATGGAGAACGCTTTAGTATTAGTGAATATAGAGAATATGAAACTATTAGTCCTAAAACTCCTTATGCAGTATCTAAAAAGCTTTCAGAAAGCTATATAAGAGAAAATTTAAAGGGAGACTATAGCATTTTAAGACTAGCTTCAGTATATTCTAAAGATTTTGATAGAAATATAAGAAAAAGAACAGAAATTAAAGGCTTAGGCTATACAGTAGGAAATGGATTTAAAAAAGTAAGCTTATGTAATATAAAAAATATATACCTTGTTATAGATTATTTATTAAAAAATGAAGATGGAAAAAATACCTACAACATAAGTGATAAAAAACCTTATACTTATAGAGAACTTTTAATTGAAAGAAATAAAAAAAGAGTTATAATTATTCCTAGATTTTTAATGAAAGCTTTATATGAAATAAATAAAATAACATTTAAAAATTTATTTATAGAAGAAAACTCCATAAAACTTTTGTCAGACAATATTTATCCAAGTGAT
Source organism: uncultured Clostridium sp. (assembly GCA_900539375.1). Taxonomy (GTDB): domain Bacteria; phylum Bacillota; class Clostridia; order Clostridiales; family Clostridiaceae; genus Clostridium. The sequence goes on from UQBY01000022.1 coordinate 33,066, forward strand.
GAAATAAATAAAAAAGTAGATTTAATATATACTATAAAAGATAAAGAGTAAAAAGTATTTAATTTTAAGGGGTAAAATAAGGAGAACTAAATGAAAAAAGCATTAATGCTAAGCTCAGTAGCATCTATGATAGACCAGTTTAATATGGAAAATATAAAAATACTTAAAAATTTAGGATATGAAGTTCATGTACTTGCAAACTTTTCTTTTGGAAATACTACATCAGATGAAAGAACAAAAGAATTTAAAGAAGAATTAGAAAATATGGGTATAAAGGTGTATAATGTTCCAATTCCAAGAAAAATAACAGCTATAAAAGAAATGATTTCTTCATATAAAAAAATAAAAAAAGTATGTAGTGAAAATAATTATGATATTCTTCACTGTCATTCCCCAATAGGTGGGGTACTTGCAAGATTTGCTTTTAAAGACTTTAGAAAAAAAGGAGGAAAACTTATATACACTGCCCATGGATTTCACTTTTTTAAAGGAGCACCAATAAAAAATTGGATTATATTTTATCCAATAGAGAAATTTTGTTCAAGGTATACAGATTGTCTTATTACAATAAATAAAGAAGATTATAAAAGAGCTAAAAATTTTAAAGCAAAGGAAGTTAAGTATGTTCCAGGTATAGGTATAGACACAAAAAAAATAAAGGATATAAAGAAAAATAGAAAAATTTTAAATGAATTTAATATAAAAGATGAAGTGGTTTTAGTATCTGTAGGGGAACTTAGTAATAGAAAAAATCATAAGGTTATTTTAAAAGCTTTAGAAAAAGTTAAAGGCAATTTTAAGTATATAATATGTGGACAAGGTGCAAAAAAGGAAGAACTTATAAAACTTTCAAAGGAATTAAATTTTCAAGAAAAGGTAGAATTTTTAGGATATAGGCAAGATGTTAAAGAAATATTAAAAGCTTCAGATATATTTTGTTTTCCATCTAAACAAGAAGGCTTACCTGTAGCGTTAATGGAAGCAATGGCTTCAGGACTTCCTGTAATATGTTCTGATATTAGAGGAAATAAGGATTTAATAGAAAACAAAAAGGGTGGATATCTTTTAAAATCTTATGATATAGATGAATATTCAATTAAAATACAAGAACTTATAGAAAACAAATTTTTAAGAGAAGAAATGGGAAACTTTAATTTAGAGAAAATAAAGGATTTTGATAGAAAAAAAGTAAATACTATTATGGAGGAAATTTACAATGAACTATAAATATCTGGTAACGATTTTTACTCCTACCTATAATAGGGCTAGACTTTTAAAAAGACTATATGAAAGTTTAAAAGAGCAAAGTGATAAAGATTTTGAATGGATTATAGTAGATGATGGCTCAAAAGATAATACAAAGGAAGTAGTTCAAGGCTTTATAAAAGAAAAAATTATTCCTATAAAATATTTAAAAAAAGAAAATGAAGGAAAACATATTGCAATAAATGTTGGATGTGATATGGCAGAAGGAGAGTTATTTTTCATTGTAGACTCAGATGATTATATTCCTAAGGAAGCCATAGAAGAAGTGAAAAGAGATTGGAAAAAATATAGAAACAATACAGGTATAGCAGGACTTGTATACCTTAAAGCATGGAAAAATGGTAATCTTATGGGAAGAAAATTTGAAAAGGATGAATTTATATCTAATCATGTAAAAGAATATAATAAAGGTGGCGTATGGGGAGAAAAACTAAAAATTTTAAGGACAGAAATATTTAGAAAAAATAAGTTTCCTAAATATGAAAATGAAAAATATGTAGGAGAACATGTTTTATGGATACAAGTATCAAGAAAATATGATTTAGTATATATAAATAAGGTTCTTTATATAGCAGAGTATTTAGAAGATGGTCTTACAATGGCAGGAAGGAAACTTAGAATAGAAAACCCATTAGGAGGAATAAAAGGAGCTCAAGTTCTTATGCAAAAGGATATGTGTCTAAAGCTAAGAATAAAAAACAATCTACTTTATTCTGCTTATTCATTTTTTGCAGAAAAAAGTATTAAAGAAATCTATAAGGGGGCAGTAGAAAAATCCTTATTGACTCTTGAACTGCCCTTTGGATATGTACTTTATAGATATTGGAAGAAAAAAATTGAAAAATAGATTAAGAATATGATTTATAATTCTAAAATGTTAATATATAATAAAATTTATTTTTAGAAAAAAGCTTAAAACATAAGTTTAAGAAGTTGAATATAAGAATAAATGGTATTTTTATAATAAAATCTTCTTTTCCTAAAAGCATCATTATTAAGTATTAAGTTTGTTGAACAGCCATCTTTATGAAAAATTTTTATTTTAGGGTCAAATATTGTTTTCATATTTTCCTTAATACATTGATAAAATAATATTTCTTCTTCGCAATACATAAAAGTTTTTGAAAATAAGCCATCCTTCTTTTTAATGTATAAAGGAGAAAAAATTAAGCAACAACCATTTAAATTTATATTTTCAGAAAAAACTATATTTGTATTAATTTTTTTATTATTAAATTTGCTATTTTTATTAGATTTTAGCTTTTCATAAAGAAAAGGAATATATGTTAATAAAAGAAGAAAACTATTTTTTAATATAAGTTTAATTGTACTGAATTTTGTAGGTATAGTTACCCCATGAGGATTTTGCTCAGAATTATCAACTGTACAGGTTATGCTCGGACCAAGAACAAAGTAATTATGCTGCTTATAATCATTTATACATATATCAATAAAATCTTTTTGGTAAATTAAAGTATCATTATTTAATAAACATATAAAATCAGAATGAAGATTATTTTTTGCAAATAGAAAACCAACATTATTTCCTTTAGCAAAACCTAAATTATTATTTGTTTCTAAATAATATATCTGTTTATAATTTTTATATTTATCTTTAATTTTAGAAAAAGTAGAATCATTAGAGTGATTATCAACAACTACAATATTATTTTTATAAGTAATGTTAGATAATATTGAATCTATACATTCTACTGTGTCAGAAAAATTTTTATAAGTAAGTATAACAAAAGTAAAAATCATTTAAAAACTCCTTTAAAAAATAATTATATAATAATAATAACATATATGATAAAAATTTATATAAAAATTTATGAAAGAAGGGAAATGGGTGGAATTAGTAAGTGTAGTAATTCCTTGTTATAATCAAGGAAAATATATAGAAGAATGTATAGAAAGTGTAAAAAATCAAACATATAAAAATATTGAAATTGTGATAGTAAATGACGGTTCTACGGATAACGAAACGAATTTTACTTTAAAGAAAATACAACAAAAAAACACGTGTAAAATAATAAATATAAAAAATGGAGGACTTGCTAATGCAAGAAATATTGGAATAAAAAATAGTAGTGGAAGATACATCCTTCCACTTGATTCTGATGATAAAATAGGAGAAAATTATGTTGAAAAGTGTGTTGATGCTTTGGAAAAAGGTAAGGGAGATATAATTTATTGTTTATGTAGAAGATTTGGAGAAACTAATAAATTATTGTATCTAAAAGAGTTCTCAATAAAAACAATACTTCAGACTAATGTGGTTTTTTGTTCTGCTATGTTTAAAAGAGAGGATTATAATAAAACTAATGGTTATAATTCAAATATGGTATATGGTTTTGAAGATTGGGATTTTTGGCTTAGTATGATAGAAAATAATAAAACATTTTATAGAATAAATAAAGTAATGTTTTTCTATAGAATAAAAGCAAATTCTATGTATAGCAATTTACAAAGGAAAAAAGAAAACTATAATAAATCTGTTTTACAAATACAACAAAATCATCTTGAATTGTATTCAAAATATAAAGATATTTTAAATAAGGAAAGTAAAGGATTAGGTTTAATAAAAAGAAAGGTAGAAACTATATTTGAAATTGGTAAAATGATTTTATTAGCATATATTTAATTGATTTAGGAGAAAAAATGTATAAAATAAGTTTTATAGTTATAGTTTATAACTTAAAAGAATATATAAAAAGATGTATAGAAAGTATACAAAATCAGACATTAAAAGATATAGAAATAATAATAGTTGATAATGGCTCAAGTGATGGAACAGATAAAATAATAAAAGAAATTGCAAGTACTGATACTCGAGTAAAGATAGAAAGTTTTGAAGAAAATAGAAGTCAAAATGAAGCAAGAAAAAAAGGATATTTAAGTTCTACAGGAGAATTTATTGCATTTATAGATGGAGACGATTATATAGATAATTACTTTGCAGAAAAATTATTTTCTATTGCAAAATATGAGCACTATGATATTGTTTGTTGTAATTATTATATGGCATATAATAATGAAAGCAAAAATTATGTGCATTCTGATAATATATATGAAGATATAAATGAATATAAATTTTTAGAATTACTTTTAGAACAAAAAATTACACATAGTTTATGTAATAAATTGTTTAAAAGAAAAATTATAGAAGAGACAATAAATGAGACAATAAATCAGAACATATGCAAAGCAAAAGTGGGTGAAGATTTAGCTTATAATATTTTAATAGCGCTTTCAAAGCCTAAAGTAAAAATGATAAAAGAAGCTTATTACTACTATTATCAAAGAAATAATAGTATTATGAGAAAAGTAAACATTAATATACTTGACATAGATGTATCATTAAAATATATAGAAAATATTTTAAAAAAAGAAGGTCTTTATGAAAAGTATAGAATAGATATAGAATATTTATGGTTTACTTTATGTTATCTTTCAAAAATTATATTTTTTCAGTTAAAACCAAATATTAAATATCAAAAAAAATTTTATATTAAATGGAAAGCTAAAAAAATAGATATTACTAAAAATAACTTATGTATGGAATATATGAATAAATTTAATAAAAATGCAAAGTTTATAAAGAAGATGTTTGATATAAACTTTTATTTAGGAATGTGCATTTTAAATATAAGATATATATTGAAGAAGGTTTAATAAAATGGAAGAATTAATAAGTGTAATTGTACCAATTTATAATGTAGAAAAATATTTAAATAAATGTATAGAAAGTATAATAAATCAAAGTTATTCTAATTTAGAAATAATATTGGTAGATGATGGTTCAAAAGATAGCTCAGGTATAATGTGTGATAATTATATATTAAAGGATAAAAGAATAAAAGTTATTCATAAAGAAAATGGAGGACTATCTGATGCAAGAAATGTAGGAATAGAGAAAGCAAAGGGTGAATATATAGTATTTATTGATAGTGATGATTGGATAGATGAAAAAATGATTGAAATACTGTATAATATTATAAAAAAAAATAATTCAGATATTTCAATTTGTGATTACTTTTTAGCTTATAATGAAGAAATACAGACTCAAAAAGAAGATATTGAAATTATTAATTTATCTAATATTGAAGCTTTGAAAACAATATATGACAAAGATTTAGGAGTGTGTATGATAGTTGCATGGAACAAACTCTATAAAAGAAATTTGTTTAAAGATGATATAAGATACCCTTATGGAAAAATTCATGAAGATGAATTTACTACTTATAAATTATTGTATAAAGCAGAAAAAATATCATATACAAAACAAAAAATGTATTACTACAGGCAAAGAGAAAATAGTATAACATCATCATTTAATAAAAAGAGATTAGATTGTTTAGAAGCATTTGATGAAAGAGTAAAATATATGAAATATATAGTTAAGAATGAATCTTTATATAAAAAAACACTTAAAGAATACTATGAACTTATAATAGTAATGTATTTTAAATATGAAAAGTTTTATAGTAATGACAAAAGAACATTAAAAACATTAAAAAAGAAAGCTTTAAAAATATTTAAGGAGAATAAAAATTCATTTCAATGGACAATAAAGCAAAAGATAATATTTGGAAGCTTTGTTATTAATCCTAAAATATTTAGAATTATAGAGAAAATAAGTGAGAAAAAGAGAAGGCTAAAAGATGAATTATAAAAAATGTTTGCAAAGGAATGACAAAATATAATGAAAAAAATTTGTTTTATATCCCCAGGAATATTACCAGTTCCAAATACTTTAGGAGGAGCAATAGAAACATTGTTAACTAATATTATTACTGAAAATGAATATTATAATAAAGCAAATATAACAATAATATCTTCATATGAAAATGGTGCATATAAAATAAGTAAAAGTTATAAAAATACTTCAATTAAATATATAAAAAGTTCAAAACTTGAAATAAAATTATATAATTTATTGTATAGGCTTATAAGAAAAGTATTTAAAAAAAAGCTAAATTTCTCCTCTTTATATTATTTGAAATCATATAGAATTTTAAAAAAATACAATTATGATTACATTGTTGTTGAAGGTGGAGATTACTTAGAGTTAAAAAAAATAGTGGACTATTTTGGAAAAAAGAATATTTATCTTCATATACATCATCAATTAATTCCAAATATTGAGTTAGATGCAATATTTGATAATATTATTGGAACAAGTAACTTTGTTAATAAAGAATGGGAAAGAAACTCTTCAAATAAAAATTTACATAAATATGTAGTATATAATTGTGTTAATGAAAATTACTTTAATAAAAAAATATCTAATAATGAAAGAAGAACTATTAGAGAAAAGTTAGGATTTGAAAAGGATGATTTTATTGTTATTTATTGTGGAAGGATAATAAAAGAAAAAGGGGTAAAAGAATTAGTACAAGCAGTTAATTTAATAGAAAATAAAAAAATAAAATTATTAATAGTTGGAAGTATTAATTTTGCACTTGAATGTACAGATGAATATTTAAGAAGCATTGAATCTTTTGTAAAAAAATCTGATAATAAAATAAAATTTACTGGATATATAGCAAATGAAGAAGTTTTTAAATACTATCAAACAGCAGATGTACAAGTGATACCATCTATATGTGAAGAAGCAGCAGGTCTTGTTTCAATTGAAGGAATGCTCTCAGGTCTTCCATTGATAGTTACAAAGTCTGGAGGGCTAAATGAATATGTTTCAGATGAGTGTTCAATTAAAATATCTAAGGAAAAAAATTTAGTAGTTCATATTAAAGAAGCAATTGAAAAATTATATAATGATAAAAATATGTATAATAATATGAAACTAGCGGGACTCAAAAGAAGTAATTATTTTAAAATGAATAAATATTATGAAGATATATTAAATATATTTTTAGGAGAAGAGGATGAAAAAAAATAAGCAGTTATTAGTAAACATGATAGCTAGCCTTGCTACGTTGGCTATAAATTTAATAATTGGGTTTTGTTTTACACCAATTGTAGTAAATAAAGCTGGAGGAGAAGCATATGGATTTGTAAGTTTATCAAATTCTATGATTAATTATATAACAATTTTCACAATAGCACTTAATTCAGTAGCAGGAAGATTTATTACAATAAAAATTCATCAAAATAAAATAAAAGAGGCCAATGAGTATTTTACATCAGTCTTAGTTGCTAATATTATAATTTCATTAATATTAATTACTTTTGGAGTACCAATAATAATGTTTTTAGATAAAATTATTAATATACCAGTTTATTTGGTAAAAAGTACAAAAATTTTGTTTTTTTTAGTACTATTTAATTTTATAATAAGCATATTAGGTACAGTTTTTACAGTGGCAACCTTTATAACTAATAAATTATATTTGAGTAATATAATTAATGTTATATGTTCTTTAGTTAGAATAGCTATATTATATCTTTCATTTAAATATATATCTACGAATATAATATTTTTTGGAGTTTCTTCATTTGTATCTTCAATTGTAGCAATTATTTTTAATATTTATCTTACTTTGAAGCTCATACCAAATATAAAAATTAATAAGAAATTCTTTAATGTAAAGAAAATAGTAGAACTTGTTAGTTCTGGAATTTGGAATTCAATCACAAAAATAGCTCAGGTATTGTCAGATGGATTAGATTTATTAGTAACAAATCTATGGGTAAGTACCTATGCAATGGGACAACTTTCATTAGCAAAAATTGTTTCAAGCTATATGTCAATGTTAATTTCTAATATAATATCATTATTTTCTCCACAGCTTACAAAATATTATGCTAAGGGAGATATAAATAGTTTAGTTAAGGAATTAAAATTAAGTATGAAAATATCATCATTTTTTTCTAATATTCCATTTTGTTTCGTTATGGTTTATAGTGGGATATTTTTTGAATTATGGGTTCCCTCACAAAATTCTCATGTTTTGCATGTATTAACTATACTTAGTGTACAAGCGGTTATAGTTTCAGGCGCAATAACAGCACTTAATAATGTCTTTGTTATAACAAATAATTTAAAGGTAAATTCAATATTTTGGATAATAATAAGTTTTATTGATGTTGGTCTAGTTGCATTTCTTCTTAAATTTACTAATTTAGGAGTATATGCAGTAGCAGGAGTAAGTACATTTGTAGGGATAATAGCTAATCTCATATTTGTGCCATTATATGCTTGTCATTGTTTAAAAGTAAAATGGAATACATTCTATGGACAAATTTTGAGATATACAACAACAACAATATTAATTCTGTTTATAGTATATATTTTTAATAAAATAACAAATTTCCCAGTAAAATGGATATGGCTATTTGTTGATGGAATTATATCTTGTATAATTGGCATTACGATTAATTATTTTATATTATTAGATAGTAATGAAAGATTATATTTATTTAATATTATAAAAAGAAAGTTTTTTAGGAGGAAAATATAAATTGAAGATTACACTTATAAGTGCCTTTTTTGATATTGGAAGAGCAAATTTTACTAATACAGAGTATACTCGTACAAATGAAAAATATTTTGAATATTTTAAATTTTGGGCAAGAATGAAAAATGATTTAGTTGTTTATACAGATTCTAATAGCTCAAAATATGTAAGAGATATAAGAAATAGTTTTGGGTTAAAAGACAAAACAACAATTATTGAAATTAACAATATATATTCTATACTACCAAACATCTATGAGAAAATGTGTAAAGTATCTCAAAGTGAAGAATTCAAAATGTTTAGATATTATGAAAATGCTATGTCTAATAGAGCATCTTATGATTATGTGATGCTTTTAAAGTATTGGTGTATGAATGATTCTGTGGAAAGAGGATTAGCTGATGATATGTTAGCATGGATGGATTTTGGATTTAATCATGGGGGAAAGTGTTATACTAATGCAGAAGATTTTAATTTTGAGTGGAATTACAATTTTAATAGAAAAATTCAATTATTCTCTTTAAAACCAGTAGATAATATATCACCAATTATGACACTACAATATTTATCAGATTCTATAATGGGCTCTCCAGTAATAGTTCCAAAGGAAAAGTGTAAAGACTTGTGGAATGAAGTATTAAGTGCAATGGAAGCCTTATTGAAACTAGAATGTATAGATGATGACCAACAATTATTATTGATGACATATAAATATAATCCTGAACTATTTGAATTACATATAAGTGACTGGTTTATGCCATTAAAAGAATATGGAGGAGAGCACTTAACAATAAAAGAAAAAGAGCATGTGGTAGAAAGAAAATATAGTATTTATAAAAAAATATTTAATAAATTAAAAGCAAGATTTACAAAAAGTTCTAATAAAATTTTTTCAGAAAGAATTTATAAAATATCACAAAGGTATCATTAAAGTGGGGTAAAAGTAATGAAAATAGGAATTTTAACATTTCATAATGCACATAATTATGGGGCAGTATTACAAGCATATGCATTAAAAACTTTAATTAAAGATATGGGATATGATGTAAAAATAATTAATTATAGAAATGAAGCTTTAAAGAAAGTATATTCTCCAAAGCTAAAGATGAATATAGCAAAAAGAGATTTGATATTTCCTACAAGATGGAAAAATTTAATTAAACAAAAAATGCAGAATAAATTTGCACAAGACGAATGGAGTAAGCAATATTTAGCTTTTAGCAAATTTATAAACAATATTTTATTAGATGGAGATACCTTAGAAGTTACCCAAACGGATCTAGAGAAAGAAACTTTTGATTATTTAATATGTGGAAGTGACCAAATATGGAATACATGGATTACTAATGGATTAGATAAGATATATTTTTTAGATTTTAAAACAAATGCAAAAAAAATTTCTTATGCTGCTAGTATGCCATGTGAACTAGTGAATAAAGATAAAAGTGAAACTAAATATTTAAAAGATAATATTTCTAAGTTTGATTATGTATCTGTACGTGAAGAAGAGTTAGCTAAAAAACTATCAAAGATATGCAAACGAAGTATAGAGGTAACTTTAGACCCATCATTGTTACTTGATTCTGAAGATTATGAGAAAATAGAATTAAAAACTGTATTTAATAAAAAATATATTTTTGTTTATTTAGTTAGTGAAGACGATAAGGTTTTAGAGATTTCTGATAAAATAGGAAAAAAAATGAACTTGGAAGTAATAGAACTTCATTATTATCTACAAAAAAGATTAAAAGGTCATAATCAAATTGCAGATATTGGGCCTTCAGAATTTTTAACATATATAAAAAATTCTGAATTTGTGTTAACAAATTCATTTCATGGAACTGTTTTTTCAATATTATATAAAAAAAATTTCTATAGTATATATAGTAGAGATTCAAGAAAGGATAATTTATTAAAGATGCTAAACTTAAATTCAAGGCATATATATTCACTAGAAAACATTAACTTAAGTGATGATATTGATTATAATAAAGTATATATTGAACTTAATAAATGTAGAAAAAACTCAATTGATTTTTTGAAAAAATCACTAAAATAAAAATTTTGGGGGGAGATAATTTATGGATAAAATTGAAAATAATAAATGTTGTGCATGTTCAGCTTGCTACTCAATATGTCCTACAAATGCAATATCTATGAATATTGATGAAAAGGGTTTTAAAAGACCTGTTATAGATAAAAATAAGTGCATAAATTGTGGACTTTGTGAAAAAACATGTGCTTTTAATAATAAAATATTAATAAAACTTAATAATCAACAAGTGTATGCTATAAAGGTTAAAGATGAAAAAAAGAGAAAACAAAGTCAATCTGGTGGTGCATTTTCTATAATAGCAGAGAAGTTTTTAAAAAAATCCTCATTAGTATATGGTGTTACATTAAAAGAGGATTTTAATGCAGAGTATATAGGTATAGATTCTGTTAAAGATTTACATAAGTTAAAGGGCTCAAAATATGTACAAGCACAAATTAATGATGTATATAAAGATGTTTTGAAAAATTTACAGCAAAATAAAATTGTATTTTTCAGTGGTACTCCATGCCATATAGATGGATTATTAAAATATTTAAAAATAAACAATGTGAGTGTAGATAATTTATATACATGTGATATAGTATGTCATGGAACTCCTAGTCCCCAAATATTTAAGAATTACATTAAATTTCAAGAAAAAGAATATAAATCTCAGATACAAAAATTTAATTTTAGAGATAAATTATTTGGATGGCATTCCCATATAGAAACTATAAAATTAAAAAAAAGAATAAGTATTGTATCATCTGAAAACTATGTTAATATTTTTTATAGCCATTTATGTTTAAGAAATGAATGTTATAATTGTCCATATGCTTCAACAAATAGAGTATCAGATATTACAATTGGAGACTATTGGGGAATAGAAAAGATACATCCTAATTTTGATGATAATAAAGGAATTTCATTAGTTATATTAAATAATGAAAAAGGGAAAAAAATTTTTCAATATATAAAAAATGATATTCTATATATAGAAACATCATTAAGAGATTGTATTCAACCTAATTTACAACATCCTACAAAACGTCCTAGAGAATATTATGATTTCTGGAATGATTATAGGAATTATAATTTTGAGTACATTATAAAAAAATATTGTAATTATAATGATAAAGAAAATCATTTAATAAATCATTATTTTTTATTAAAATATAAAGATATATTGAAGATATATATGAAAGAAATGATTAATAAATTAAAAAACTTTAAATGCTTTTATTAAGACTATTTTAAAGTTATATAATAATATTAAATAAACAATTAATTGAAATTTTCAAATAATTAAGAATAAGTTCATAAGGTTAAAATTTTCATAAAAATCCCTTGAAAAATTATTGAAAAATGTTAAAATATATATGTCAAGAGAAAGTCTACAAGACATATAGAAAATAATATTAACTGATATAAGGGAGGATTTTTATGATTAACACTTATAGATGTATAATAAAAAGAGAATGGGGAAATTATTTTATAGGACAAGATTACAATGGAAATAAGTATAAAATAGAAAAAAATAAGAATCTTAATTGTAAGGTTGGAAATGATATTTATTTTTATGCATTAAAGAAGCATGGTCTTTTATCAACTATTTTAATACCTGTTTCAGATGAGGAAGCTGGGGTTAGAGTTAGATAGTTTTAAAAAGATTTTTATGAAACCTAAAATTTTAGTAGTATTAGAAAAAAGAATTATAGAATTAGTTTTAGTATTAAAAATTGTATAATTTATGGAAGTTAGGGGCGTCTGAAAGGACGTTTTTTTATTTGAAAACGTAATCAAAGTTTAAATATATTGCATTATTATATTGTTGTGTTAAAATACCAATGAAAATAAATTGTTGGGAGAAAAAAGTCAATGAAGTTTAATAAATTTAACTTAAGTGAGGATATTTTAAAGTCACTTAAAGATTTAGATTATATAAATGCAACTAAGGTTCAGGAAAGGGTTATTCCTGAAATGCTTTTAAATAAAGATATTATAGCAAAGGCTCAAACTGGAACTGGAAAAACAGCTGCTTTTGTTATTCCTTTGTGTGAAAGAGTAAAATGGGAAGAAAATGACCCTCAGGTACTTATTTTAACTCCAACTAGGGAACTTGCTATGCAAATTGGTGAAGATGTTAAAAATATAGGTAGGTTTAAAAGAATTAAAGGTGTATGTATTTATGGAAAGGCACCTTTTAAGGAGCAGGAAAAATCTCTTAAAGGAAAAACTCATATTGTTATAGGAACTCCAGGAAGGGTTTTAGACCATATAGATAGGGGAACTTTTAATACAAAAAATCTTAAATATTTAGTTATAGATGAAGCAGATGAAATGCTTAATATGGGGTTTATTGGGCAAGTTGAAGGGGTTTTTAGAAGAATTCCTAAAAAAAGAATCACTAGTGTATTTTCTGCTACTCTTCCAATTGAAATAAGAAATTTATGTTCAAAATATATGAAAAGACCTGTAAATATAGAAATAGAAAAGGAAAATCTTATTACAGATAGAATAGAGCATTTATTTTATAAAGTTAAAGGAGAAGAAAAGCTTGATTATCTTGTTAAGCTTTTAAAAAAAGAGCTTCCAGAAACAGCAGTAGTTTTTTGCAGAACAAAGGAGAATGTAGATTTAGCCTTTGAAAGATTAAAAAAGGAAGGCTATTCTGTTAATAAAATTCATGGTGGAATGCTTCAAAAAGATAGAACTTTTACTATGGAGAGTTTTAAAAGGGGAGAATTTAGAATTTTAGTAGCTACAGATGTTGCTTCAAGGGGAATTGATGTAGAAGGTATAACCCATGTAATAAATTTAGATATACCAGTAGAAAAGGAAGCTTATGTTCATAGAATAGGAAGAACAGGAAGGAATAAAGAAAAAGGAAAGGCTATTTCTTTTGTAACCTTTTATGAAGATAAATATTTAGAAGAAATAGAAAGTTATACAGGTTTTAAAATTCCTGAAGGAAATATAAATAGCCTTAATAAAATAGAGGGTCTTTCAGATGAAATATTAAAAAAGGCACCTAAAAGAAAAAAAGATAAGGCTTTAAAGATAAATAAGGAAATAACAAAATTATATTTTAATGGTGGAAAAAAGAAAAAGCTTAGAGCAGTAGATTTTGTTGGAGCAATATCTAATATAGAAGGAATAGTTTCAGAGGATATAGGAATAATTGAAATACAAGATTTAGGCTCTTATGTGGAAATTTTAAATGGAAAGGGAGCTTTAGCTTTAAATGCTTTAAAAAACATGACAATAAAGGGCAAAAAGCTAAAAGTAGAAAAAGCTAGAAAGTAAAAATTGCTATAGCAGAGAAGTTAGTTTTCTGCTGTAGCTTTTTTTAAGATAAGATTCATTGCTTTTTTGCAGTCTTCATCATTATTATTTATGGCCCAAGCTAAGTTAAAATTTAGTAGGGCTTTTTTATTTTCATTTAGCATTGCATAACAATAGGCTAAGTTAAAATAATATTTACTTTCTCTTTGATAGCTTATAGCAACTTTAAGCATAGGAATTGCATTGTTATAATCTTTTAGCTTAATAAAGCAAACTCCTGCATTGTAGTAGGAACAAGCTTCATTTTCTTTATCAGCAATAGATTTTCTATAGTAGGATATTGCTTTTTTATATTCTTTTGAATTGTAATATTTATTTGCTTCACTAAAATAACTCATATTAAATCACTCTTCTTTTTTTATATTTTTTAACTCTTATTTAGATTATTAACAAGAATTTGATTTTTTATACATATATGAGGTATAATTTGTTAAGGATTAATTTGTATAAATTCCTATAATAATATTAGTATAGAAAATTTATTTTCTAATAATAATTGTTATTACTAGGATTTATTTTAATTATATGTTATAATTACATAACTTGAATTTTTATTGAGTAGGTGTGAAGATGAAAAAGTATAATATGGGGTTGGATGTTGGTTCAACTACTGTAAAGGTAGTAGTAATTGATGACCAAGATAACAAAGTTTATTCTGAATATAGAAGACATTTTTCAGATATTAGAAGTACAATTATTCAATTAATAAAAGAAACTTATGAGACTATGGGAGATGTAGAGCTTACAATAGCTGTTACAGGTTCTGGTGGTCTTTCTGTTTCTAAGTGGTTAAATGTTGATTTTGTTCAAGAGGTTATAGCTTGTACTAAAACTGTTGAGGAAGTAATTCCAAGAACAGATGTAGCTATAGAACTTGGAGGAGAAGATGCTAAGATAACATATTTTAAAGGCGGAATTGAACAAAGAATGAATGGGTCTTGTGCTGGAGGTACTGGGGCGTTTATAGACCAGATGGCAACACTTTTAAATACTGATGCTATGGGATTAAATGAACTTGCTAAAAAACATAAGGTTATTTACCCTATAGCTTCAAGATGTGGAGTTTTTGCTAAAACTGATGTTCAGCCCTTAATAAATGAAGGTGCAAAAACAGAAGATATAGCAGCTTCAATTTTCCAAGCTGTTGTTAATCAAACAATAAGTGGACTTGCTTGTGGTAAGCCAATAAGAGGAAATGTTGCATTTTTAGGAGGTCCTTTATATTTCTTATCAGAACTTAGAAATAGATTTATAGAAACACTTAATCTTACAGAGGATGAAATAATTTTTCCAAAGGACCCTCAATTATTTGTTGCAATGGGTGCAGCTCTTTTATCAAGGGATTTTAAAGCAGTAAGTCTAAAAGATTTGGCAGAGAAAGTTAAAAATATAGTAAATATAAAAGATGATGAAGTAGAAAGACTTAAACCTTTATTTGAAAATGAAGAAGAACTTAAAACTTTTAGAGAAAGACATGAAAAGGCAAAGGCTAAAAGAGGTTCTTTAGAAGGATATAAAGGAAATATATTTTTAGGAATAGATGCAGGTTCAACTACAACTAAGGTAGTTGCTGTAAATGAAAATAGAGAAATTGTTTATGATTATTATGGAAGTAATAAAGGAAATCCATTAAAAAAAGTTATAGAAATATTAAAAGACCTTTATTCAAAACTTCCAGAAGGAGTTAAAATAGCAAAATCTACTGTTACTGGATATGGAGAAGCCTTAATAAAAGCAGCTCTTCATGTAGATTTAGGAGAAATTGAAACTATAGCCCACTATAAAGCTTCAGAATATTTCCTTCCTGGAGTAGATTTTATATTAGATATTGGTGGACAAGATATGAAATGTCTTAGAATAAAAAATGGAGTTATAGATTCTATTCTTTTAAATGAAGCTTGTTCATCAGGTTGTGGTTCTTTTATAGAAAGTTTTGCAAAATCTTTAAATATGGAAGTTAAAGATTTTGCAAAAGAAGCTTTAAAATCAAAATCACCAGTTGACTTAGGTTCAAGATGTACAGTATTTATGAACTCAAAGGTTAAACAAGCACAAAAAGAAGGTGCTGAAGTTTCTGATATTTCTGCTGGACTTTCTTATTCTGTAATAAAAAATGCTTTATTTAAGGTTATAAAAATAAGAGACCCAAAGGCAATGGGAGAAAAGATAATTGTTCAAGGTGGAACTTTTTATAATGATGCAGTTTTAAGAAGCTTTGAAAATATTTCAGGTAGACAAGCTGTAAGACCAGATATTGCAGGTCTTATGGGTGCTTTTGGAGCTGCCCTTATCTCAAAGGAAAGATATGTAGAAGGAGAAGAATCTTCAATGCTTCCAAAGGATAAGATAGATAGCTTTGAAATGTCAACAGACTTTAGAAGATGTGGAAGATGTGGAAATAACTGTCTTTTAACAATAAATAAATTCTCAACAGATGAGGAATTTATTTCAGGTAACAGATGTGAAAGAGGTCTTGGAATTGAAAAGAAGAGAGATGATGTTCCAAATCTTTATAAGTATAAATTTAAAAGACTATTTTCTTATAAGCCATTAGATAAGGATAAGGCTAAAAGAGGAACAATAGGTATTCCTAGAGTTTTAAATATGTATGAAAATTATCCATTTTGGTTTACATTACTTACAGAGTTAGGATTTAGAGTTGAATTGTCTCCTGTATCAAGTAAAAAGGTTTATGAACTTGGAATAGAAACAATTCCATCAGAATCTGCTTGTTATCCTGCTAAAATTGCCCATGGACATATAATGTCACTTATAAATAAAGGAATTAAAACAATTTTCTATCCTTGTATATCTTATGAAAGAATAGAATTTAAAGATGCAGGAAACCATTATAATTGTCCTATGGTAACTTCTTATCCAGAGGTTATAAGAACTAATATGGATGTGTTTAAAGATAAGAGCATTAAACTTATAGAACCATTCTTTTCATTAAATGATAGAGAAGGACTTCCTTCAAGAATAGTTACTGAATTTAAAGATTTTAATATAAATCTTGAAGAAGCTAAAATTGCAGTGGAAAAAGCTTATAAAGAAAGGGAAGCCTTTGATAAATATTTAAGAGATAAAGGACAAGAAGTTTTAGATTATTTAAAGAAAACTGGAAAGAAGGGAATTGTCCTTGCTGGAAGGCCATATCATATAGACCCTGAAATAAATCATGGTATACCAGATATTATAAATTCTTTTGATATGGCAGTTTTAACAGAGGATAGTATAGCTCACTTAGGAAAGTTAGAAACACCTTTAAGAGTTGTAGACCAATGGATGTATCATTCAAGGTTATATAGAGCAGCTTATTATGTAGCAGAAAGTGATAATTTAGAGCTTATCCAACTTAATTCCTTTGGATGTGGACTAGATGCAGTTACTACTGACCAAGTGGCAGAAATAATGGCATCAAAAGGTAAAATATATACTTGTTTAAAGATAGATGAAGGAAATAACTTAGGTGCAGCAAAAATAAGAATAAGGTCATTAAAAGCTGCTATAGATGAAAGAGAAAGAAATGGATATATTCCTAAGGGAGAAAATATAGAATATAAAAATGCTACCTTTACAAAGGAAATGAGAAAGAAACATAAAATATTAGCTCCTCAAATGTCACCAATACATTTTGAAATTATAGAAGAGGCAGTAAAATCTTGTGGATATGATATGGAGGTTCTTCCATCTATAGATATGGAAGCTGTTGAAGAGGGATTAAAGTATGTAAATAATGATGCTTGTTATCCATCAATAATAGTTGTAGGACAAATTATACATGGATTAAAATCAGGAAAATATGATTTAGATAATACCTCAGTTATAATAACTCAAACAGGTGGAGGCTGTAGAGCTACAAACTATGTTGCATTCTTAAAAAAGGCATTTAAAGAAGCAGGACTTTCAAAAATTCCAATAATATCATTAAATGCAGTAGGACTTGAAAAACAACCAGGTTTTAAGTTAAGTGTAGGATTATTAAAGAAAGCACTTATGGCTCTTGTTTATGGAGACTTATTTATGAGAGTTTTATATGCAACAAGACCATATGAAAAAGTAGAAGGTTCAGCTGATGCATTATATGAAAAATGGAATAAAAAAGCTAAAGAAAATTCTAAAAATGGAAAGCTTAGCGAATTTAAAAAGAATATAAGAGGAATAATAAAAGAATTTGATGAATTAGAAAGAAAAGATATTGTAAAGCCAAAGGTTGGTTTAGTTGGAGAAATATTAGTTAAATTCCACCCAACAGCAAATAATGATGTTGTAAAAATTATTGAAAGAGAAGGTGGAGAGGCTGTTATGCCAGATTTAATGGACTTTTTCTTCTATTCATGTTATGATGCAGAATTTAAATATAGATATTTAGGGGAAGCTAGTAAAAAGAATAGAGACATAAATATGTTTGCAATAAGTCTTATGGAGATGTTTAGAAAAACAATGAAGAAAGAACTTGAAAAGTCAAAACACTTCCATGCACCAAAACATATTAAAGAATTAGCAAAAATGGCAGAACCAATACTTTCAATAGGAAACCAATGTGGAGAAGGATGGTTCTTAACAGCAGAAATGGTTGAACTTATAGAAAGTGGAACAGACAATATAATATGTATGCAACCATTTGCTTGCCTTCCAAATCATGTAACAGGAAAAGGTATGATGAAGCCATTAAAAGAAAAATACCCTAAAGCAAATATAGTAGCAGTAGACTATGACCCAGGAGCTTCAGAAGTAAACCAAT
Source organism: uncultured Clostridium sp. (assembly GCA_900539375.1). Lineage (GTDB taxonomy): Bacteria > Bacillota > Clostridia > Clostridiales > Clostridiaceae > Clostridium. The sequence continues at coordinate 51,880 of UQBY01000022.1, forward strand.
TAAACAGAATAAAGCTAATGCTATCAGTAGCATTTAAAAAGCTAAATGATGAAGAAAAAATTATAGAACTTCCAAAGCCAAAAGAAGCAGTACAACCTAAAAATGAAAGTGTTACAAACTAAATAAAAATTAAAAGAAGTTTATCATAGCTTTAATTAGCTTAAGATAAGCTTCTTTTTTATTTAATAAAGAGTTTGTATGTAAAAGTAGGTACATATAATAAAATTTACAAAAATATTGAAATATATAGAAATTTAGTTTATACTACTACAAGTAGAATAAAATATTAACTTAACAAAATCTAATTGCACTGAGGGGGAATGTATGATGAAAAGATTAAAAAAACTGATATCATATTTTATGATGATATTTATTGCATCTACTTTATTTCAAAATATTAATGTTAAAAAAACTTTTGCAGCAGATGAATTTAAAAAATTCCCAATAAATTCTGAAAAATATGAAGGAAGTTATTTTAAGTACAATGAAAATAATGGTCAAATAAGTATTGAAGGGGTTTATGTAGATATTAAATATAAGGAAATAGAATTAAATATTCCAAGTGAAATTGATGGAAAACCAGTAACTGTTATAAAGAAAGAAGCATTTTCTTCAAATTCAAGATTAAAACGATTAGAGATTCCAAATACTGTAACTGATATAGAGGATGGAGCTTTTTATAATTGTAGCGATTTGAGTGAAATAAAGATGCCAAATTCAATAAGAAAGATAGGAACTTCAACATTTAGATTTTGTAAAAAACTAAAAAATATAGTAATACCAAATACAGTAACAAGCATAGGAAAAGGTGCTTTCTACAATTGCAACTCTTTAACTAGTATAACAATACCAGAATCAGTAAATAGTTTAGAATGGGGAGCCTTTAGAGAATGTGAGAATTTAACTAATGTAATAATATTAAATTCAGCAATTAATATAGGAGATTATGCATTTGCAGAATGTCCTAATTTAGAAAATGTAAGTATATCAAATATTAATTTAACTAATTCAGAAGCTAGTATAGGAATTTTTGCATTTAGCCAGTGTAGTAATTTAAAAAATATAACAATACCTAATACAGTAATAAGTATAGGAAAATATGCATTTCAGGATTGTATTAGCTTAAAAAGAGTAAAAATTCCAAATAAGGTAAAAAATATAACTTACTCATCATTTAGAAATTGTAAGCAATTAGAGTATATAGAAATTCCTAATTCTGTAGTTAGTATTCAAAACTATGCATTTGAAGGATGTAGTAGTTTAACTGATATAAGCTTGCCAAATTCTATAGAAAAAATAGGGATAGGAGTATTTATTGATTGTATTAATTTAAAAAATGTAAAAATATCTAATAAAATAACTGATATAAGCATGAATTTATTTCAAAATTGTAGTGCTTTAAAAAAAGTAGAAATACCAAATTCAGTTGAATCTATATCACAAGAAGCTTTTGAAAATTGTACAAGTCTAGAAAGTATTGTAATTCCTATGAACACTAAGGTAATAGACATTTACAGAACATTTAGAGGATGTAATAATTTGACTATTTATGGATATAATAATTCTAGAGCTCAAAGGTATGCAGCAGAAAAGGATATTCCTTTCAAATTCGTGGATGAATTTTATGGAAATAAAATTAAAGATTATTTTAACATACCCAATGATAAATATGGAATAATAGTAAAAGATGAAAATGGTAAGAATGTTTCTAATGGTTTAGTAACTATAAATGATAAAACATCCAAAATAAATGATGTAGGTGTTGCAATTTTTGATAATAATTTTAGTGGAGAATGTAATTATTTAAGAATAAATTGTGAAGGATATTATGAATACATAGATAAATATTTTAACATAAATAAAAGCAAAAATTATTCAAATATAACTATATATTCAAAAAATAATTCTCCATATAAACTTAAATATGCTAAGTATATTAAAAATGGTAATGAGAAAAATATTTTAAGTGAACAAGTCAAATTATCTAATAATGATGTTTTTAGTTTGCATTGTGAAGTGATAAGTAACATAAATAATGTTGATAGATATGAATTATGGCAAAAACAAGGGAATAAGGCAATAAAAATCAGTTCTAATGGTATTTTTGAAAATTTAAATTCATCTTTATTTGAAACTGATGAGGATATTTTTGTGAAAGTATATTCTAAATCAGGAGAAATTGTAACAACATATTTAAATTTGGAAAAAGTTAAAGAAAATGATATGTCAAATTTAAAATTCTCTTTTGGAGGAGAAGAGATGTCTATAGGTGTTCCAGAAGAAATTCCGTACATAGGAGGAGGAGACCTTAAGATATCATTACCAAAATCATTACCAATTGAAGTGGAAAGTGATTCAGATGGAAAAGTTAAAGTTGCTATAAATTTTGATGATTGCGATGAATTTGATGAGAAATATGAAAATGATTATGAGGCAGAGAAAGCTTGGAAAAAATTTAAAAATAATGTAAAAGCTTTTTCTCAAGATAGCAGTAAATTTAGAAATCAAAATTTTAAAAATGCTATAAAACCATTAAAAGGAATGGCAGGTTTAAATTTAGGCTTAGATTTTAGTGTGGTAGGTTATGCAGAAGGACAATTGACCAATGAAGGATTATCAAATATATCAGGAGAACTTTGTATAAAAGTACAATCAAGTGCTGAAATGGGGGTTCAGACTGTTGTATATGTCGTTCCAATAACACTAGAATTAGCTGTGAATTCTAGCATAAAAGCTGTAGGTACTATAAGTTATGACTTTAATAGTTCAACGCTTAGTTCTGAAACAGATTTAAAGTCAGCTGCATCACTTGAACCTTTTGCTGGTATTGGAATATCAAAATTAGCAGCGGTTGGAGTTTTCGGAAAAGCGGAGTTGGAAAATACTATACAGATAGGACTACAATGTAAATTAAAAGAATCAATTTTAAAGGGTGAATTAGGAGTAAAGGCATATATTGGCTTTTTAGAGTATAGTAAATCATGGCCAAATGATGATTATAAAATATATCCTAAAGAGGAGAAAAACATAGGTTCAGTTAAATCTAATAGTTCATTAAATAGTTTATATGATATGTCAAACTATTCATTAATTGATAGAAGTTATTTAGGCGAAAAGTCCAATTGGTTGGGGAATAATAAATTAACTAAATTTGAATCATCATTAAAGGGTACAAGCATAGAAAATAATTCAAATATAAAGTCACTTTTTAAAAATACTTTTGGTAATTCATCACCAAAAATAATAAGCAGTAAAAATGATATAGTGATGGTCTTTATTGATGATGATAAAACAAGAGACGAATATAATGTTGGAAAGCTAGTATACTCTACTTATGATAAAAATACAGATACATGGAGTGAGCCAATTCAAGTAGATTCTAATAATACTTCAGACAATTCTTCATATTTATATAGTGATGGAAATGATATTTATGTTATTTATCAAGATGCAAAGAAAATATTTACTGATACAATTAAATCTAATTTTGATGAGTATACTAAATCTCTTGGAATAACAGTGGCAAAATTTAACACAAGTAATAAAAAGTTTGAAAATATTTCAACTTTAACTACAACTTCAAATTATAATTCACAACCAAAGATATCAATAATAAATAAAATTCCAACAGCAGTATGGGTATGCAATACTAATGGAGATTATTTTGGTCTTAATGGTACAAATAATATTGTATATAGTGAATTTATAAATGGAAAGTGGGCATTACCAAAGATTTTAGTTAAAAATTTAAATTGTATTACTGATATTAATGTTGGTGCATTAAACAATAAATTTTATGTTGCATATTGTTTAGATAAAGATAACAATTTAGAAACTACAAATGATAAAACTTTAAATATTGTTGATAAAAATGGAATTACTAAAAATTTATCAAATGGATTAGTTTCAAATCCAATATTTACAATTATGCCAGATACAAATTTGGATAGCTTATTATGGTATGAAAATGGAAATATAAAGGTTAGCAATGATTTATCTAATAAAATAATATTACGTGAATCTGGAATTAATAAATTAACTGATGATTTTGTTATAGCAGGAAATAAAATTATTTATTGTAATTCAGATAAAAATAATAATTCTAATATTTATATGTCAATTTATGATAGAGCTAGTAATGCATGGAGTGATGCAATAAAAATTACAAATCAAGAGAAATATATTAATGATATAAGTGTTGTAGAAGTTGATAATAACTTATTAGCAACATTTATGCAAAATGATATAACTATAACAGAAAATAATATTGAAGAAAGTAGTAATTTATGCTATAGCATGATAAATGAAATTAATGATATTTCATTAAATGATGTATATTATGAATTTAGTGATATTGTTCCTAATAAGAATATGAAACTTTATTGTGAAATAGAAAATAAAGGACAAAATACAATAAATAATTTAGTAGCAGAAATTAAAGATAGTAATAGTAATGTATTGCAGAGAAAAGAGATAAATAAAAATATTTTATCAAGTGAGACTGAAAAGTTAGAAGTTGATTTTTTAGTTCCGAGTGAAATAAAAGATAATGATTACACTATTACAGTATATGAAAAAGGTAAAGACGATAATAATATTGAAGATAATTCCTCTAAGTTTAATATAGGTTATACTGATTTGTCAGTAAATACAAACATAGTTAAAAAAGGAAATGAGGAGTGCATATTAGCAGAAGTAAAAAATGAAAGCTATGTAAATACATCTGGTACTTTGAATATATATGGAACAGGAAGTTCAGAAACTCCAGTTGCAACAAAAAAGATAGATGAGTTAAAGGCAGGAGAAACCAAATTATATTATATAGAGCTTGGAGAAGAATATTTTAATGATAACAAAAAAGGGGTAGTAAAGGTAAGTGTTTCATCAGATAAAGAAGAATATTATGATTCAAATAATTCTGATGAGGAATATGTTTATTATAAGCACAAGATTACATTTGTTAATGATGACAAAGAATATTATGTTACAGATTGTATGGATTCAACAGCATTAACTTCGTTTCCAGATGCGCCAATAAAGAATGGAAAACAATTTGCAGGATGGTATAAAGATGTTAATTGCACAGATGGAAATGAATTTGATGAAAAAACAATAATAAATGATGATATTACTGTATATGCTAAATGGATTGATAAAATAGAAATAGAAAGTTTTATAGCAGATAAAGCTTCACCACAAATAAGTGGAACAACAGTAAAATTAAGTGTAAAAGCAAAAGGAAATGGAATATTAAAATATAAGTTTATAATAAAAGATTCAAAAGGAAATTGGTATCTTTTAAGAGATTATGGAACCTCAAATACCTATAATTGGACTACAGGAGCAATAGGAGATAAAACATTATATGTAGATGTAAAAGATGAAAATGGACAAGTTGTAAGAAAGTCAATGAATTATATAGTAAAAGAAAAAATATTAGCTCCAGAAATAAGTAGTTTTATATCAGATAAAGCCTCACCACAGGTAAGTGGAACAACAGTAAATTTAAGTGTAAAAGCAAAAGGAACAGGGACATTACAATACAAGTTCTTAATAAAAGATGCATCAGGAAACTGGTTTGTAATTCAAGATTATTCATCATCAAATATAGCAGTATGGAAAGCTAGTAAAACAGGAAATAGGACACTATATGTAGATGTAAAAGATTCAAATGGACAAGTAACAAGAAAGTCAATGAGTTACACAATAACTGCAGCAGCACCAACAGTAACTAGCTTTACAGCAGATAAGAAATCATCACAAGCAAGTGGAATACAACTTCTATTAATGGCACAAGCAACAGGAGAAGGAGAATTACAATATAAATTCTTAGTAAAAGATGCATCAGGAAACTGGTTTGTAATTCAAGATTATTCATCATCAAATATAGCAGTATGGAAAGCTAGTAAAACAGGAAATAGGACACTATATGTAGATGTAAAAGATTCAAATGGACAAGTAACAAGAAAGTCAATGAATTATATTGTTAAATAAAAGAATTTAAGAATGATTATAAAATGAAAAATCAATGTAGGGTAGTTTTCTCATACATTGATTTTTTATTAATATTCTTTTATAGATAGTGTAATGAATTTTATTGAAAATAATGAAATATATAGAATGATAGTTTATACTATTGTATAATAATATTAACTTAATAAGTTTTTTCAGAATCTGTTAAGTTAATATGAAAATTAATATAAATAAGATTTTATAAATATGCATATTAAAAAATTGCATGACAAATAAAGGTTGCTTAAATAAATTTTTAAAAAAGCATCCAATTCTTAATATCTTTAGTTGAATAATTTAGTCCAGCA
>UQBY01000023.1 GCA_900539375.1 uncultured Clostridium sp.
CAACTATCCCATTTTCATTCCGTCAACTCAACCCTATGAGAATTTAACCGTTGATATGTTTCCTAACACTCAAAGAAGTGGAATTTTGAGGCTCCGTTAATTTATCCCGAAGCACTCAAAATCCCCTTATTTCAAGCCTTTTCTCGCTATTTACTTCTGTACTTTTGTGAGCAAACAGACGCACTCCACATGGCTAGTTTGTGGAAACATATCCACAGGCTGAACTTTTATTGTTTTATATCCTTTTTCTTCTAAGATTTTTAAATCTCTTGCTAATGTACTAGGGTCACAGGATACATAAACTATTTTTTCTGGTTTTGTTTCCCCTATAGCATTTAGTAGTTTTATGTCACAGCCTTTTCTTGGTGGGTCTACTACTATTACATCAGCTTTAATTCCTTCATTTATAAGTTTAGGAATTATTTCTTCAGATTTACCAACAAAAAATTCTGCATTTTCCACATTGTTTAATTTTGCATTTTCTTTTGCATTTATAATTGCTGGTTCTATTATTTCTACTCCATAAACTTTTTTAGCCTTTTGGGATAAAAATAATGTTATTGTTCCTGTTCCACAATAAGCATCAAAAACTGTTTCATTTCCTGTTAAAGAAGCATATTCTAAAGCTTTATTATAAAGAATTTCTGTTTGTATTGGATTTACTTGAAAAAATGATAATGGTGATATATTAAATTTAAAGTTTCCTATGTAATCTTGTATAACATCTTCACCATATAAAGTTATACATTTTTCTCCTAAAATAACATTTGTATTTTTTGAGTTTACATTAAGTAATATACTCTTTATTCCTTCTATATTTTTAACTATTTCTTCTTTAAATTCATTTATAAAAGGAACTTTTTCTTTTGTAGCTACTAATACCACCATTACTTCTTTTGTTTTAAAGGCTTTTCTTATCATTATATGTCTTAAAATTCCATTAGAATTAAAGTTCCCATCTACTGTTGCAGGTTCTATATTATATTTATTTATCCATTTTCTTGTTATTTTAGCTACTTTATCTGCCACTTCATCTTGAATTAGACAACTATCTATATTTATTATGTTATGGCTTCTTGGAGCATAAAACCCTATAACAACTTCTCCATTAACTTTTCCTATTGGAAGTTGAACTTTATTTCTATATCTATAAGGATTTTCTTCCATTCCAATTGGATAGTTTACTAATTCTTCTGAAAGTCCACCTATTTTTGATATACAGTCCTTTACCCTATTCCATTTAAAATCTAATTGTTTTTTATAACTCATATGTTGAATTGAACAGCCACCACATCTTTTATAATTATTACATTTAGGTTCTTCTCTTCCTTCTGCTTTTTCAATTATTTCTAGTAGCTTCCCATAAGCATAACTTTTTTTAACTTTTACTATCTTAACTTTTACCTTTTCGCCACAAAGAGCACCTTCTATAAAAATTGGATATCCATCAATTTTAGCTATACCTTCCCCTTCATATCCTTCAGATATTATATTTAAAATATATTCTTTATTTTTTTCTACCATTTTCTAATCTCCATTTTAATATTTGTGTACTAATTATATCATATTTTATATTTTACTATAACATAATAAAAAGCACCTTTTCAGGTGCTAGTACAGAATCAGTTGCCACTTAATCCCATACTTAAATTATAACTTATTTTTATGAATATATACATATTTTTATTTATATTTTTCACAAATTTATAAACTTATTATTATGATTAAATTTTATTAACAATTTAAAAAAAATGATATAATTTTTAAAACAAAAAGAAGGCTATTAAAAGCCTTCTTTTTTAATATATAAAATAGATTATTCTACTACGCTAACCTTCATTAAGTTAGTAGCTCCCTTAGCAACAGGAACTCCAGCAGCCATAACTACTGTATCACCCTTCTTAACAAATCCAGCTTTTTCTGCTATTGAAACAGCCTTTTCCATCATTTCGTCTGTAGATTCCATCTTTTCTGCAACGATTGGATATACACCCCATGAGAATACTAACTTCTTAGCAACTTTTTCACATGGTGTAACAGCAACGATTGGACATTCTGGTCTGCATTGAGATAATCTTTGAGCAGTTGCACCACTTTGAGTTGAAGAAATTATAGCTGAAGCTTGTAATTCAGCAGCTGCATTACAAGTAGCTCTTGAAATAACTCCTGCGATTGCTGGAATGTGCTTCTTAGCCTTAGAAACTGCAACATGGTAGTCTAAGTTCTTTTCAGTTTCTTCTGCTATCTTAGCCATAGTTCTAACAGCATTTACTGGATAGCTACCATTAGCACTTTCTCCTGATAACATTATAACGTCTGTTCCATCATATATAGCGTTAGCAACGTCTGAAACTTCTGCTCTTGTTGGTCTTGGGTTTCTTATCATAGAATCAAGCATTTGTGTAGCTGTTACAACTGGCTTACCAGCTTCGTTACACTTCTTGATTATCATTTTTTGTACTTGTGGTACATTTTCAACTGGGATTTCAACACCTAGGTCTCCTCTAGCAACCATTATCATATCTGATACTTCTAGTATTGAATCTATGTTATCAACACCTTCTTGGTTTTCTATCTTAGGACAAACAAGGATATGTTCTCCACCATTTTCTTTTAATACTTGTCTTATAGCTAATACGTCTTCTGCTTTTCTAACGAATGAAGCTGCTATCATAGTAACACCCATTTCGCATCCGAACTTAAGATCGTCTTTATCTTTTTCAGTTAAAGCTGGTAACTTAATTGAAACTCCTGGTACATTAACACCCTTGTGAGTTCCTACTAAACCAGTGTTTTGAACTTCACATAAAATCTTGTTTCCATCTATTGATTTAACTGTTAATCCAACTAAACCATCATCTATCAATATAGTGTTTCCTGGAACAACATCATTTGCAAGTCCTGCATATGTAACAGAACATTTAGTAGTATCTCCTACTACTTCTTCTCCAGCATATATTGTAAAGTCAGTTCCTTTTTGTAATTCAACCTTGTTTGGTTCGAATTTACCAGTTCTGATTTCTGGTCCCTTTGTATCTAATATTATAGCTATTTCTTTTCCTAATTTCTTAGCTGTATTTCTAACTAATTCAATTCTTCCACGATGTTCTTCATGATCTCCATGTGAAAAGTTGTGTCTTGATGCATTCATACCAGCTTCTATAAACTGAGTTATGATTTCTTCTGTTTCACTAGCTGGTCCTACTGTACATATCATTTTTGTCTTTTTCATGTAATTAACACTCCTCTTAATTTAATAATGTAAATTCTTTATATAAATATAATTTTTAACTTTTGACTATTTTGAAATAACAACAGAAAGGTCATAAAGTTCTTGACTAAACTTTCTTTCTACTGCTAAAGCTTCATCTATATCTTGATCTATTATCTTATTATCTCTTATTCCTATAACTCTTGAAGTTTTACCTTCCATTAATACTTCAACAGCCTTAACACCCATTCTTGAAGCTAACATTCTATCTTGAGCTGTTGGGCTTCCACCTCTTTGGATGTGACCTAAGATTGTAGCTCTTGTTTCAATTCCTGTTACGCCTTCAACATATTCTGCAAGGTCATATGCTCCTCCAACACCTTCTGCTAGTATTACAAGATTGTGTCTCTTACCTTCATTTTTTCCTTCAAGTATTGTTCTGCATAATTGATCTTTGTCAAATGGTAATTCAGGCACGATAACAGCCTCAGCACCACCACATATTCCTGCGTATAATGCTAAGTCACCACAATTTCTACCCATAACTTCAACTATAGAAACTCTTTCATGTGAAGTTGAAGTATCTCTTATTTTATTTATTGCATCTACAATAGTATTTAATGCTGTATCAAAACCTATTGTGTAATCTGTATATGCTAAATCATTATCTATTGTTCCTGGTAATCCAACTGTCATTACACCTAACTTTGATAAAAGCTTAGCTCCTGTGAAAGAACCATCTCCACCTATTACTACTAATGCTTCAACTCCGTAAGCTTGTAATATCTTTACAGCTCTTTTTCTTACCTCTTCTTGTTTAAATTCTGGACATCTTGCAGTTCTAAGGATTGTACCACCTCTTTGGATTATGTCTGATACTGAAGATCTAGTCATAGGTGTTATATCTCCATCTAATAATCCACTATATCCTCTTTGAACTCCCATAACTTCAATTCCATTGCTTAAAGCAGTTCTTACAACAGCTCTTACTGCTGCGTTCATTCCTGGTGCATCTCCACCACTTGTTAAAATAGCTATTTTTTTCATTACTGTTCCTCCTCACACACCTATTGGACTATTACTTCGTCCTTATTTGTATGCTAAATTTAACCACTCACTAATAATAACCGTTTTTATTGTACAAAATTTGCAAGAATTTATCAATTGGTTTTTAACAACTTTTACGACTATTTTTCATATTTTAATCATTAAAAAGTTATTTCACTATTATTATACCCTAAAAAGGCTTAATTTTATAATAAAAAATAGTCTCTTTCTTACTTATTTATTTTTTTATATTTTTGTTACTTTTTTAATCCATTTTATTATTATACTTTATTTTTACGAATAAAAGCAACATTCTTTATATATATTATCATAATAAATATTAATTATCCATACATACTAAAGTTTTTTACTAATTTTTATCTAAAATTAACCCATTATTAAAAGTTGTATTTTAACTATTGGATATTATTCTTATATTTTCTTCTCCAAAAGATTTTTTTAATTCTTCAATTAGTTCTGAATTTGATTCTGTCCAAAATTCACTTGAAAGTCTATAAGACTTCTTTTCTTGTTTTACATATAAATATATTGGTGTATTTCCTTTCTTTGCCAATGTACAATTTTTCAATTTAAACTTTACATTATTTATATTATTTTTACTTTCAATTTGAATATAAATTTTATCTCCATTAACCTTTTCTAATCCACTTATAGATTCACATATAAGCTTTGGTGGCTCATCTTCTCTAATGCTTATTCTTCCTTTTATAACTACAAGTTTATCCTGTTCTATATTATTTCTAAATTTCTCTAAAATTTTAGGAAATACTATTATTTCTATTACTCCAGTTAAATCTTCTAGTTGTAAAAATGCCATTAAAGTATTGTTTTTTGTAACTTTTTGATTAACTGAAATTATTATTCCCCCAAGGATAACCCTATCATTATCCATAAATTTAGGTTCTTTATCTAAAATTCCTTTTTCTAAGTCCTTATGAGTTTCTTCCATTAATTCATAGGATTCATTTATTTCTTTTATTGTAGTTGAAGTTTGCATACTTAAACTTTTTTTATATTCATCTAAAGGATGACCAGATAAATATAAACCTGTCATTTCCTTTTCCATAGCAAGAAGATTTCCTTTTTTAAATTCTTTTATATTAGGATAATTTATTTTTGGTATGTCTATAGAATTCTCATCTAAATTAAATAAACTTATTTGACCTTCTATATTTCTTCTTCTCTCATTTGTTCTTCCATCCATAGCCTTTTCAAATACTGCAAGCATTTTTGACCTAAATACATTAAAACTATCCATAGCTCCAGCTTTAATAAGACTTTCAACAGCTCTTTTATTTACAGCTGAAGTATCTATTTTATCTATAAAATCCTCTAAAGAAGTAAATTTTCCTCTAGTTTCTCTAGTTTTTACTATAGAATCTATTACATTTATTCCAACATTTTTAATAGCTGCCATTCCAAAAATTATAATATCACCTTTAACTGTAAACTTTCCACGACTTTCATTTATATTAGGAGATATTACTTGTATTCCATTTTCTTCTGCAAACTTAATATAATGTGCCACCTTTTCACTAGTATCCATAACTGAATTAAGCATTGCTGCTATCATTTCTACTGGATAATACCTCATTAAGTAAGCTGTTTGATAACCAACAACTGCATAAGCTGCTGCATGAGATTTGTTGACATTTTGTTACTTTAAGGAATTTAAACCTTAAACTTTATATTTCTATAAAGATCGGACTATATCATTACCTTATATTAATAAGGTATAGGGCACTCGTGGATATTTCACCATATAACTTTTTACTTAGGCTAATTTATCTAGTCTCTGAACCTTTAACCTATTTCTAGGAAACTTGGCTGCGGATTGACCAATCCTTAAACTTTTTACCTCTTCTTAATTGATTAAATTAAGCCCCTAATTCTATTACTAGACTAAGTTGGTATTTAAGGCTCTAAGGTGTTTCCCGCAATTAACCCTATTTGCTTTGTAGCTCCTACCACAAAGGCACTCTTGATTTATATGAATGCATATGATGCGAAGTCCATCATTGTATCAAATATCTTGTTACCAATGGATTCGCTTATTCCATTTCTCACACAGCCTGGAACTTGAACATTTCCTTCTTCATCTATAATTCCATAAATAAAGTTTTTTCGTTCTTCTTCCATTACTTCATGTTTTTTCTTGGACATGGCTCTTCTTACCATATCACTCCTTCCTAGGGAATATCCTGCTAATTTTCTAACTATTTCCATTACCTGTTCTTGATAAACCATTACGCCATATGTAACATCAAGTATATCCTGTAATTCAGGTGTATCATACTTTACCTTATCTGGATTATTTTTTCCTTCTATATATCTTGGAATTTCTCCCATAGGACCTGGTCTATATAAAGATATTCCAGCTATTATATCTTCTAAACTATCTGGCTTTAATTCTTTCATAAAGGAAGTCATTCCTGGAGATTCTAACTGAAATACTCCAGCTGTGTGTCCTTCTCCTATCATTTTATAAACTTCTTTATCATCAAAGCCTATTTTATCTAAATCTATTTTTATATTTCTATTTTCTTTAATCATCTTTACAGCATCATTCATAACTGTTAAAGTTCTTAATCCAAGAAAATCCATTTTTAAAAGTCCAAGCTCCTCTAGGGTTGTCATATCAAATTGTGTTACAATCATATCTTCATTTTTTTGAAGAGGTACATACTCTACTAAGGCCTTAGATGCTATAACAACTCCTGCTGCATGGGTTGAAGAATGTCTTGGAAGTCCTTCTAAGTTTTTGCTTATATCAATTAATTCTTTTACTCTTTCTTCTTCCTCATAAGCTTTCTTAAGCTCTGGATTCATCTCTAAAGCTTTATCTATTGTAATTTTTAATACATTTGGAATCATCTTTGCTATTCTATCAACTTCTGCATAACTATAATCCATAGCTCTTCCAACATCTCTTATACACATTTTAGGAGCCATAGTTCCAAATGTTATTATTTGTGAAACATTATTTTCACCATATTTCTCTACAACATAATCTATAACTTCTTGCCTGCGTTCATAATCAAAGTCTGAATCAATATCAGGCATACTTACTCTTTCAGGATTTAAGAACATTTATTATTATCCATAGACTCTTTATTCTATGTTCTGGAGGTTTCCCTCATTTTCATCAGATAGTCATTTCTATCTCAGTTTGGACTATATCATCATATTGAATAAGCATATGTTTATTCAATAAGTTGGGCACTCGTGGAGAAGATTATTGATTAGCTACTCACTTCTCTAGTCTCTGAACCTTTCTGGTACATATTATGCTATTTCCAGACTTGGCTGCTGATTAGCATGCTTTTTTAAGTTTAGCCTTCCAGCAATTCACCCAATTTAAACAGCGCATCTTAAATTTACGCTCAAATAGTAAGCTATATTTTATAGGATCAATTTTTGTTATTCCTAGGGTATAGGCAACTATAGAACCAGCTCCTGAGCCTCTTCCTGGGCCTGTTGGTATTCCTTTTTCCTTTGCAAATCTTATAAAGTCCCAAACAATTAAGAAATAATCAACATATCCCATCTGTTTTATTATTCCAAGTTCATATTCTAGTCTGTCTATATATTCTTTTCCTTTACCCTCTATAGATGAAATTTCATCATAATTAAAAGGTCTTCCCCTTAAATTTTTAAATTCTTCATATCTTTCAATAAGACCTTTATAGCATTTTTCTCTTAAATAATCATAAGCTTCTCTTCCTTCTGGTAATGGGAATTTAGGAAGTTTTGATTCATGAAACTTATAATCAAAATTACATTCTTCTGCAATTTTAACTGTATTCTCTAAAGCTTCTGGAACATATGAAAACATATCCCACATTTCTTCTGGAGATTTTAAATAAAATGTTTCTGAAGGATATCTCATTCTATTTTCATCATTTATTGTTTTTCCAGTTTGAATACATAATAAAATATCATGTGCCTTTGCATCCTCTTTTTTTACATAATGAACATCATTAGTTGCTACAAGAGGAATATCAAGTTCTTTAGATAACTTAATGTTAAATTCATTAACCTTTCTATTTTCTTCAAGACCATGATTTTGAAGTTCTAAATAAAAGCCATCTTTAAAAATATCTTTGTATAACAAAGCTATTTCTCTTGCCTTTTCTTCATTTCCTTTTAAAATATAATTTTGAACTTCTCCACCTAAGCAAGCACTTAATGCAATAAGTCCTTCACTATGCTCTCTTAAATAATCATGGTCAACTCTAGGCTTATAGTAAAAGCCATTTATAGAGCCTTCGGAGACTATCTTCATTAAGTTTTCATATCCTGTTTCATTCTTCACAAGAAGGACTAAATGATAGGTATGGTTTTCTTTATCAGGAGTTTTTATATGCATAGACTTTCCTGCTACATAAATTTCACAACCTAAAATAGGCTTAATACCTTCTTCTTTAGCCTTTTTATAAAATTCTACACATCCATACATAACTCCATGGTCTGTAATAGCCACACTATCCATTCCTAATTCTTTAGCCTGCTTTATGACTTTAGATATTTTTCCTGAACCATCAAGCAAACTATACCCTGTGTGAAGATGAAGATGACAAAACTTTTTTTCTCCCACCTTATCACTTCCTTTAAATTTCACTTCTTAATTCTTCTGCTATTTTTTCAATTTTTCTTAATCTATGATTAACTCCAGATTTTCCAACTGGAGGATCAAGCATTTCACCTAATTCCTTTAAAGATTCATCAGGATATTCAAGTCTAAGTTCTGCAATTTCTCTAAGATTTTGAGGAAGTCTTTTTAGTCCTATTTTAGATTGAATAAATTTAATACTTTCAACTTGTCTTACTGCTGCATTAACAGTTTTAGAAAGATTAGCTGTTTCACAATTTACAAGTCTATTTACATTATTTCGCATCTCTTTCATAATTCTTATGTTTTCAAGTTCTAAAAGACAAGAATGAGCTCCCATTATGTTTAATATATCCACAATTTGCTCTCCTTCTTTTATATAAACAATAAAAGAATTCTTTCTTTGAATAACCTTAGAATTTAATCCACAACTATTAATTAATTCACACAAATCCTGTGCATATTCTTCACTATGAGTAACAAATTCAAGATGATAGTTTTTTTCAGGATTTGTTACACTTCCTCCACCTAAAAAGGCACCTCTTATATATGCCCTTTTTTCATCATCTGTTTCTACCATTTTTTCATCAATTCTATAATCAAGAGTAATTCCACCATCAACTTCTTTAAATATTCCTGTGTCTTTAAGAAGCCCTCTAACTCCCATTTCTTCGTCAATAACAACCATATAAATATTATTCTTTTTTAAAGAATTACTCTTTTTAACCATAAGTTTTGAATGTATTTGAAAGTGTTCTTTTAAAAGTGTAAATACAAGTCTTGCACTTGTAGGATTTTCTGTAGTTATCTTAAAAGATAACCCTTTTCCATTAAATCCTATAGTTCCACTTACTTTCATCATAGCTGAAATTTGAGCTAAGGCCTCTTCTCTGCTCATTTCTGTATATCTACCTAACTCTCCTTTTACCTTCGCTGAAAATGACATTTAACTTTCTCCTTTACTATTTTCCTCTTTTTCCCTCTGTTTTATACGTTGAGATAAATACATATATTCAATAATTTTCTTTTTATCATATAATAAATGTTTTTCCATAATAGTTTCCACTAATATTTGTGCTAAATAATCTGCATCATGCTTTATAAAGCCACTTTCCATTTTAATTAAGTTACCTACAATTAAGTCAACACCTTGACTTTTTATATTTTCTTCATCAAGTTCAACAAGCTTTGCTCCTTCTTTATCATACTTTTCTTTAAGCTCATCAGAAATTGCTCCACAATTTGCAATAACACATTCTACAATGTCCTTGCCACCATACTTTTGAATAGTTTTTAAATGGTCTGAAGCTGTAAAACCATCAGTTTCTCCTGGCTGAGTCATTATATTTGATATATAAACTTTATAAGCTTTACTTTTTCTTACTGCTGAACTTATTTTATTTACAAGAAGATTAGGAATAACACTTGTATAAAGACTTCCAGGTCCCATTACAATTGCATCTGCCTCTTTTATAGCATCTAAAGCTTCTTTTAAAGGAACTGCGTCTTCAGGTTCAAGCACAAGACGCTCTATAGGAGATTTTTGCTTTATTGCTTCTTTAGGTATTTGAGATTCTCCCTTTACAATATTTCCATTTTTCAAAATTGCTTTTAGTTGCATATCATCTAAAGTAACAGGAATAACCTTTCCTGTTACAGCTAAAACTGAACTCATTTTTTGTACTGCATCCTCAAAATTATCAGATATACCATCCATTGCTGCTAAAAACAAATTACCAAAACTTTGATTTTTTAAATTTCCATCTGTAAATCTATATTGAAGAAGTTCTTTCATAATTGGTTCTGTATCTGCTAAGGCTAATATGCAGTTTCTTATATCCCCTGGAGGAAGCATTCCTAAATCCTCTCTTAGTTTTCCAGAACCTCCTCCATCATCTCCAACAGTAACAATAGCTGTTATGTTTGAAGTATAATATTTTAAGCCTCTAAGCATTGTAGAAAGACCTGTTCCTCCACCTATAACAACTATTTTAGGTCCTTTTATTAAAAGTCTTTTTTCTCCAATAAGAGATTCTATTCTGCTATTATTTAAAGCAACCTTTATTTCTCCCTTATTAACTAAGTAAATTACAGACTTCATAATTTCCACTGTAGATAAATAAATAACAAATACTCCTGTAAATATAAGGGTAATATAAAACATTTTAAATGCAACTGTATATTCTCTTCTATTTATAAGTTCTATAATTCCAAAGACTATAAGAAGAACTCCTAAAACTCCAAAGGCTAACCATCTTTTTACCTTAATGCCAGGCTTAAGCCAATCTTCAAACCTCATAGCTTTTTAACTCCCTTATGAATATCCTCATTTATATCTCTATGTTCTATTGAAGCATTAAAGTCTTCTTTTTTAAGTTCTTCATAAACAGCATTAGCTATTGCAACAGAACGGTGTCTTCCTCCAGTACATCCTATTGAAACAATAAGTTGTTTTTTTCCTTCTTTTGCATAGTTAGGAATAAGGAATTTTAACATATCATTAAGTTTTTCTAAAAAGTCCTTTGTTTCTTGTTGCTTTAAAACATATTCCTTTACTGGTTCATCAATTCCTGATAATGGTTTTAATTCTGGTATATAAAATGGATTTGGAATAAATCTTACATCAAATACTAAGTCTGAATCTACTGGTATTCCATATTTAAATCCAAAACTTAAGACACTTATAGAAATTTCTTCTTCTATTGATTTATCACCAAAATATTCATTTATTTTCTCTCTTAAATCCTTAATAGGGTATTTTGATGTGTCTATTATTATATCTGCTTTATCTTGAACTTCTCTTAACTTCTTTCTTTCAATATTTATTCCAGTTAAAACTCTTCCATTAGGAGATAAAGGATGGCTTCTTCTGTTTTGCTTAAATCTTTTTACTAAAACTTCATCAGAACAATCAAGGAATAATATTTCATATTTAAAATTATTTTTTCTTAAATATTCTAAGGATTCAAATAAATCATCAAAGAATACCCCACCTCTTATATCCATTACTAAAGCAACTTTATTTATTTGTCCTGTATTACATGCTTCTGCAAATTTTGGAATAAGCTTTGGTGGTAAATTATCCACACAAAAATATCCTATGTCTTCTAAGCTTTTTGTAGCTTCTGTTTTTCCTGCACCTGATAAACCTGTTACTATTACAAATCTCATATTAGCCCCCTAATTTATGTATTATTTCAAATAATATTATAGCATATCTATAATTTTTAATAGTATAATGAAACTTTTATATTTACTAAAAAAAATAACCTTAACAATGATTTCAGTTATATTTATTAATATATAACTTATATTCTTCAGTATAAAAACTGAAAAATATAAGTTAATTTTAACCTTTCTGATATCATTTTAAAGTTATAACCAACAAATTCTTTAATTTATAAAGATTTTATAAATCCTCTCCAATTATTCTCACTT
Organism: uncultured Clostridium sp.; assembly: GCA_900539375.1. Classification (GTDB taxonomy): domain Bacteria; phylum Bacillota; class Clostridia; order Clostridiales; family Clostridiaceae; genus Clostridium. Next base: position 12,330 of record UQBY01000023.1, read on the forward strand.
CAGTATGAAGTTCAACTCCAAACTGTTTTTTTACTTTTTCTTGAATATATGCTATTAAATCTAAAATATCTTTAGCTGTAGCATTACCTTTATTTATTACAAAACCTGAATGTTTTGAAGAAACAGCAGCTCCTCCTATTGAATACCCTTTAAGACCTGAATCTTGAATTAGCTTTCCTGCAAAATATCCTTCTGGTCTTTTAAATGTACTTCCAGCTGAAGGATACTCTAAAGGTTGTTTTTCTTCTCTTTTTTGAGTTAAATCATCTATTGTTTCTTTAATTTCTTCTTTGTTTCCTTTTTCTAATTTAAAGGTAGCATTTATAACAATTGAATTATCTTTCATAACCTTTGATGTTCTATATCCAAGTTCTAATTCATCCTTAGATAAAGTAATTATTTCTCCAGAGCTAGTAATTACTTCAGCTTCTTTTATTACATTTTTAATTTCTCCATTATAAGCTCCTGCATTCATAAATACTGCTCCACCTACAGAACCTGGAATTCCACAAGCAAATTCAAGACCTGTTAATGAATTTTCTAAAGCTTTATCTGAAAGTTCTTTAAGCATAACTCCACAATCTGCTTTTATTTCTTCGTCCTTAACTTCTAAATTGGTAAGACCTGTTAACTTAATAACAACTCCTCTTATTCCTCCATCCTTTACTAAAAGGTTAGACCCATTTCCCATAACAAAGTATGGAATATTGTTTTCTTTACATATTTTTATGCTTTCTATAATTTGTTCTACTTTACTTGGTATTAATAATATATCTGCAGGACCACCTACTTCAAAATTTATATGTTCCTTCATAAGTGCATTTATTTTAACTTCATCTTTTGAATATATATTACTAAATAAGTTTTTTAAATCTAAAACTTCACCCATACTAAACTCCTTTTATTTTTTATATAGTTTTTTAACCTACACTTTAGTATAGTTTAATTTTACATATTAGACAATAGACTTTTCTTTATTTTTCTTTACTTGAATTAAAATAACTTACTATACTATCTGCTGTTTTTTTATCTATTGAATCTATCTTTAAAAGTTCTTCTAAAGATGCTTCTTTTATTTTTTCTACACTTCCAAAATGTTTTAAAAGAGCCATTCTTCTTTTTTGCCCTACATTTGGAATGTCATCTAAAATAGAGTGAAGTGTTCGTTTATCCCTAAGGGCTCTATGATAAGTTATTGCAAATCTATGAACCTCATCCTGTATTCTTCTTATTAATTGCATTAAATTAGAATTTCTATTTATGATTATTTCCTCATTTTCATAAATTATTCCTCTAGTTTGATGTTTATCATCTTTTACAAGTCCACATACAGGAATATTAATATTTAATTCTTCTAAAACCTGTAAAGCTACATTTACTTGACCTTTTCCACCATCCATCATTATAAGGTCTGGGAAGTTAGAAAATTTTCCACTAGAAAATTTAATATTTCTATCTTGTATTTCCTTTACTTCCTTTAATCCATGTTCAAATCTTCTAGTAAGAATTTCTCTCATACTATTATAATCATCAGCACCTTTAACTGTTTTTATTCTAAACCTTCTATAATCACTATTTTTAGGTTTTCCATCTTCAAAAACTATCATAGTTCCTACAGAATCTACTCCTTGTATATTTGATATATCATAAGCTTCTATTCTAAAGGGTGGTTCATCTAATGATAATATATTTTGTATTTCTTCAAGGTTTTTTCTATTAATTTCTTTTTCCTTTAATATTTTATCTTTAAATTGTTCAAGTGTTACCTTACCATTATCCTTTACCATTTCAAGAAGATTTTTCTTTTCTCCCTTTTGAGGAATCTTAATCCATGCCTTTCCTTCTCTTTTTATTGTTAAAAATTCTTCTAAAAGTTCCTTTTCTTCTATATAGGGTACATAAATATTTCTTGGAATTTTTGCTGTACCACTATAAAAATTAACTATAAACTGAGATAATATATTTTTTTCAGGTTCATCACCTGTATTTTCAATTATAAAATGCTCTCTTCCACTAATTTTACCATCTCTAAGAAAAAATATTTGTATACATGAATCTCTTTTATCTTTATAAATATTTATAAAATCTTCATCACCTTCAGATACTTTAAAAATCTTTTGTTTTTCAACAAGGGTATTTATAGCTAATATTTTATCTCTAAAGGCTGCTGCCTTTTCAAATTCTAATGCTTCCGAAGCTTTTTCCATGTTTTCTTTAAGAACTTTTATTATATTTTTGTCTTTACCATTTAATATATCCATTATTTCATTTATCATTTTCATATATTCTTCCCTTGAAACACTTCCATTACAAGGTGCCATACATTTTTTAATATGATAATTTAAACAAGGTCTTGTAGGCTCATCTCCTTCTTTTATGTTTTTTTTACAATTTCTTAAAGGGAATATTTTTCTTATAAGATTTATAGTTTCATAAACAGCTGTTCCATTTGTATAAGGCCCAAAATACTTATTTCCATCCCTTACAAAGTTTCTTGTAACAAAAACCCTTGGAAATTCTTCATTTATAGTAATCTTTATAAAAGGATAAAACTTATCATCTTTTAAAAGAATATTATATCTAGGGCTATATTTTTTTATTAAATTACATTCTAATATTAAAGCTTCCATTTCAGAATCTGTAACTATGTATTCAAACTCTGCAATGTTTTTAACCATTGCTTTTACCTTTTCAGTATGATTTTTAGAATTCTGAAAATATTGTCTTACTCTATTTTTTAAAATTTTTGCTTTACCAACATAAATAACTTCTCCTAAAGAGTTCTTCATTAAATAAACTCCTGGTTTATCTGGTAAAACTTTTAACTGATATTCAAAATCAAACATTTTATCAAACATCCTTACTTTTTATTATAAGAGACAAATAGCGAAGTAGATAAAAACCTTACTTCGCTATTAAATACCAATTTAATAATTATCTTCCTAAAGCTACATTTATCATTGCTGCAGCTACTGGTGCTGCTACTTGACCACCATATCCTGCATTTTCTACAATTACAGCTACAGCAATTTGTGGGTCATCTGCTGGTGCAAAAGCTATAAACCATCCATGAGGTTCAGCTTTATTTCCATTTTCATCTAATACTGTTGCTGTTCCTGTTTTTGCACAGGCATCTGTACCTTCAAAGAAGGACCAACTTCCATAAACTCTACTATCTACATAGCTTTTCATAAAATCTGTTATAACTGCTGCATGTTCTTCTGATAATACTTTTTTATATTCTTTACTCTTAATTTCTTTTACTACATTTTGTTGTGAATCTACAACAGAATTAACAAGCTTTGGTTCCATCATAACTCCATCATTTGCTATTGTTGCTGCAACTAGTGCCATTTGCATTGGAGTTGCTAAAACGCCACCTTGACCTATACCAGATTGAGCAATCACTCCTGGATAAGTTTCAAGTGGAAATTTACTTTGTGCCAAGCCAAATCCTTCTTTAGGAACATCATTATTAAATCCAAACTTTTCTGCTGTTTCTTTTAAAGTTTCACTTCCAAGCTCTCTTGCTAATATTCCACCAAAAACTACATTACTAGATGCTAAAAAAGCACTTTTTAAATCTACATAACCATTAGCTTCGCCACTATCATTAGATAGAGAATATTTATCACTTATTTGTATATATCCATTACTATCATCAAAAGTTCTTGATAATACATCTGGAATATTTTCTAATGCTGAGGTTGTAGTTACAACTTTAAAAGTTGAACCTGGAGGATATAATCCATTAGTTGCTCTATTTATTAAAGGACTATTAGATGCTCCACCTGAATTTGCAGCAGAAATTGCAGCCTCTAAGTTATTAGGGTCATATGTAGGCTTAGATACCATTGCTAAAACTTCTCCTGTTTTAGGATTTAATGCTACTGCTGCTCCTTTATTACTACCAAGGGCATCATAAGCTGCTTGTTGAATTGTAGGATTTAGTGTTGTAACAACTCCATTTCCTACTTTTTTTATCTCATCATCTTCCTTGCCTCTATTTTTAAATTCTGTCTTTAATTTTTCAAAACTAAAATTATAAAACAAACTATTTTTTTTATCTTCCTTTGTTGGAGTATAGGTAGTAAGTTCTTCATTATATAATCTTTCTAATGCTGTAGTTCCATAAGTTTGACTAACATACCCTAAAGCATGAACATAAACATCTCCACCAATATAGTTTCTTGATTGAGTTAAGGCACCTGTTTTTTCTCCTGATGTTAATGGAGACATATTTCTATCATAAATAGTTCCTCTTAAAATGTTGTTTTTTTCAGCTGCCACTCTTTTATTATTAGTGTCCTTAGCTAAATCCGGAGCTTTAAAAGCCTGAAAATATGCTATATAGGAAATTAAAGCAATAAAAAGAAATAAAAATACTATCATAACTTTCTTAACATTATTTCCAAACTGATTCATTTTTATTAACCCTCCTCTGAAACCTTTTGTAATAATCCTAATGCAAAAAACATTGTAAGCATAGAGCTACCACCAGCACTTACAAAAGGTAGAGTTATTCCTGTTAAAGGTATTACTTTAAATATACCTCCAATAATAACTAAAGCTTGACATGCTATCATTACACTTAATCCTACTGCTACTAATTGTGAAAATCTATTATTTGTTACAAAGGCAACTCTTATTCCTCTATAGAAAAGTAAGAAGAATAATATTAATATTCCTATTCCAAATATTATACCAAACTCTTCACAAATCATTGCAAAAATATAGTCACTTTCTCTTACAGGCACAAAGTCAGGATATCCCTGTCCTAAACCTGAACCAAACATCCCACCTGAAGATATTGCATATAAACCTTGAATTATTTGATATCCTGCATCAGTTGGGTCAGCCCATGGGTCAAGCCATATTTGTACTCTTTTTCTAATGTGTGAAAAAAGTTTATATGCCATACTTGCACCTACTGCTGATAATCCTAAACATAATACAACATACTTTTTCTTTGATGTAGCAACATATAAAAGTGAAACTGCTATACCAAAAAATATTAAAGCTGAACCTAAGTCAGTTTGATAAACAAGGCATCCTAAACAAAATATTGTTACTAAGGCAGGTTCTATAAGATTTTTTAATTGTTTAATTGTTTTTTCTTTACCACTATATCCTTTTAAAGCTGATGATAAATATAAAACCAATGTTATTTTACCAAACTCTGAAGGTTGAATTCCAAAATTGCCTATATAAATCCAGTTGTTAGAACCATTAGTTTCTGGTGCAAATAATGGTGCTAATATCATAAATATTATTGTTAAAACTAAATATATATATCTATAATTTGATAGTCTTTTCATCCTTGGAAGAAGAACTACAGTTAAAATAAATATTATAATACCTAAAACAAACCAAGCAATTTGCTTTATTGCATAAGTATAATCTATTCTATATAACATAGCTATTCCTATAGCAGATAAAATACATGCAAATATAAGCAAAAATTTATCTCCTTCTGGATAAAACTTTCTTATTATGAAATGAGAACACATTATAACAACGCATACTATTCCACCTATAATAAGCGCTCTTTTATCTACTGGATTGCTTAAAAGTGCTAAATCACCAAAAAGAGCAATACATAAAATGTATGTAACTAATAAAAGTAGAAATTCATCTTTACGAATTTTCACAAAATCACCTCAATCATTATGCTAACACTCTAAATAAAGCTGTTCCAATTTGAACCTCTTCATTTCCTAATAATCTAACATTCATTGATATCTTTTTCCCATTAACAAATGTTCCATTAGTACTGTGTAAATCTTCTATATATAAATTATTCCCTTTTACCATAAGTTTAGCATGGTTGCCTGAAGTATGCCTATCTTGTAAAACTACAGAATTGTCTTCCTTTCTTCCAATAGTTACTATATCTATAATAGGTATTATAGTTCCCTTTTTAATGTTAGGATTCTCTCCCGTTGAAATAACCTCAATGCCATAGCTTTTCTTAGCTTTTGCTCTCTTTTTAGGAGGTTTTGAAGGTTTTTCATTTTTTCTAACATTATTAACTTTTATATCTTTATACATTATTTTTAGGGCATAGTATATTATAAAATAAAGAATTATTATAAATATAACTCCAAATACTATTGCCATTATTTTAGAAAAATCCATAAGTTCACCTCAAAAATAAAATTATCTGTACATATAATTATACAATAATAATGACATAAAAGCATACTTATTGTATATTTTAAGAAATCATTAATAATTTATAACATATTTCTTAAATACTTTCCTGTATATGAATTTTCTACTTTGATTATTTCTTCTGGTGTTCCTTCTGCAACTAAAGTTCCTCCCTTATCTCCACCTTCAGGACCTAAATCTATAATGTGGTCTGCACATTTTATAATATCAAGATTATGTTCAATAACAACTACAGAATTCCCTGCCTCTACTAATCTTTGAAGTATTTCTATTAATCTCTTTACATCATCTATATGAAGTCCTGTTGAAGGCTCATCTAAAATATATAACGTTTTTCCTGTACTTCTTTTTGAAAGTTCATAAGCAAGTTTTATTCTTTGAGCCTCACCTCCAGAAAGTTGAGTTGAAGGCTGACCTAATCTTATATAGCCAAGACCTACATCATATAAGGTTTGAAGTTTATTTTTTATTCTTGGAATATTTTCAAAGAACTTTAACCCTTCTTCTACAGTCATCTTTAATACATCATCTATATTTTTACCTTTATATTTAACCTCTAAAGTTTCTCTATTGTATCTTTTTCCATTACAAACTTCACAAGGAACATATACATCAGATAAAAATTGCATTTCAATTTTTATTATTCCATCACCTGAACAAGCTTCACATCTTCCACCTTTTACATTAAATGAAAATCTTCCTGGTTTATATCCTCTCATTTTAGCTTCTGTTGTTGTTGAAAATAATTCTCTTATTATATCAAAAGTTCCAGTATACGTAGCTGGATTTGAACGAGGAGTTCTTCCTATTGGACTTTGGTCTATATCTATTATTTTATCTATATTTTCAAAACCTATTATTTCTTTATGAGCTCCTACTGGATTTCTGCTTTTATTAACTAATCTATTTAATCCTTTATATAATACTTCATTAATTAAAGTACTCTTTCCTGAACCTGAAACTCCAGTAACCACTGTTAATGTTCCAAGGGGAATAGAAACATTTAAATTCTTTAAATTATTTTCTTTAGCACCTTTAATAGTTATTTTCTTACCATTACCTTCTCTTCTTAAGGCTGGAACTTCTATTTTTTTTGCTCCACTTAAATACTGTCCAGTAATAGACTTTTTACACTTCATTATCTCTTTTGCTGTTCCACAAGCTATTACTTCTCCACCATGTTCTCCTGCACCTGGCCCTATATCTACTATATAATCAGCAGCTTTCATTGTATCTTCATCATGTTCAACAACTATTACAGTATTTCCAACATCTCTAAGTTTTTGTAATGTCCCTATAAGCTTATCATTATCTCTTTGATGAAGTCCTATACTTGGTTCATCTAAAATATACAACACTCCCATTAATGAAGAACCTATTTGAGTTGCAAGTCTTATTCTTTGAGCCTCTCCTCCAGATAATGTTCCTGATTTTCTAGATAAGTTTAAGTAATCTAAACCTACATCAACTAAAAATTGAAGTCTATTTTTTATTTCTCTTACAATTTGGTCACTAATTATTCTTTTCTTTTCTGAAAAATTTAAGTTATTTATAAAATCAAGTTCTTCTTTTATAGGCATTTGTGTAAACTCAATTATATTTTTTCCATTAATTTTTACTGATAATACTTCTGACTTTAATCTTGCCCCATGACATTTAGGACAAGCCTTATCACTCATAAAGGCTTCTATTCCATCTTTTATGAAATCAGAATTTGACTCATTATACCTTCTTCTTAGTGCATTTATTTCTCCTTCAAAAGCATAATTATATACTGCTTTAGTGCCATCTTTAACATAGGTAATACTAAGTTTCTTTCCTTTTGTTCCATATAATAAAATATCTACAATTTCCTTTGGAAGGTCTTCAATAGGGGTATCTAATGAAAAATTATATTCCTTACATAAAGCTTTTAAAATAGCAAATGTCCAAGATTCTTTTTTAAGTCTTCCTTCTCCCCAACTTGCTATAGCACCTTCCATAATGCTTAATTTTTTATTTGGAATAACAAGCTTTTCATCAATTTCAAATAAAGTTCCAAGTCCATCACAATAGTCACATTTTCCATAAGGTGCATTAAAAGAGAACATTCTAGGTTCTAATTCTCCTATACTTATACCACAATCAGGACAAGCAAACTTTTCACTAAATAAAATATCCTTATCACCTATTACATTTACAATTACAAGGCTTTCTCCAAGCTTTAGAGCTGTTTCTAAAGAATCTGAAAGTCTTCCTTCAATTCCTTCCTTAACTATTAATCTATCTACAACTGCTTCTATATTATGCTTTATGTTTTTCTCAAGCTTTATGTCTTCTTCAGTTAAATCATAAATTTCTCCGTCAATTCTTGCTCTTACAAAACCATTTTTCTTTATTCCCTCTAATATCTTTTCATGAGTTCCTTTTCTTCCTTTTATAATAGGTGCTAATATTTGTATTTTGGTTCTTTCACCTAATGCCATAACTTGATCTACAATTTGGTCCACAGTTTGTTGTTTTATCTCTTTTCCACACTTAGGACAATAAGGTGTTCCAACTCTTGCATATAAAAGTCTTAAATAATCATATATTTCTGTTATTGTTCCTACTGTTGACCTTGGATTTTTACTTGTAGTTTTTTGGTCTATAGAAATAGCTGGTGATAATCCTTCAATTTTTTCCACATCAGGTTTATTCATTTGACCTAAAAATTGTCTTGCATATGCAGATAAGGATTCTACATATCTTCTTTGTCCTTCTGCATATAATGTATCAAAAGCTAATGAAGATTTTCCTGAACCAGAAAGACCAGTAAATACAATAAGTTTGTCTCTAGGTATTGTTAAGCTTACATTTTTTAAATTATTTACTTTTGCTCCCTTTATAATAATTTTATCATTCATGTTTTTTCTCCTTACATATTAAAGTTTTTCAAATATATTAATGTTCTAATTCTATTACAAATACTTTAATTTTTTTCTAAGTCAGAAATTATATCTCTAAGCTCTGCTGCTCTTTCAAATTGAAGATTTTTAGCTGCATCAAGCATTTCTTCTTTATATTTTTTAATAAGCTTATTTTTTTCCTTTTGAGTAAGTTTCTTAGTTTCCTTAGAAATATCTTTTATTTCTTCTTCCTCTAATGTCTTAGTTGCCTCTATAACACTTCTTATATCTTTTATTATTGTCTTAGGAACTATATTATGTTCTTCATTATATTTCATCTGAATAGCTCTTCTTCTTTTAGTTTCCTTTATTGCTCTATCCATTGAGTTAGTAATTTTATCTGCATACATTATAACCTTACTTTCAGAATTTCTAGCTGCTCTACCTATAGTTTGTATTAATGAAGTTTCAGACCTTAAAAATCCCTCTTTATCAGCATCTATAATTGCAACTAATGCAACCTCTGGAATATCTAGTCCTTCTCTTAAAAGGTTAATACCAACAAGAACATCATATTCACCCTTTCTAAGGTCTCTTATTATTTCCATTCTTTCAATTGTCTTTATATCAGAATGCATATATGTTGCTTTAACTCCAAGCTCTATAAGATATTTTGTTAAATCTTCTGCCATCTTTTTTGTTAAAGTTGTAATAAGAGTTCTAAAACCTTTTTCTGTATTTTTTATTATTTCTCCATATAAATCATCAATTTGTCCTTTAACAGGCTTTACTATTATTTCTGGGTCTAAAAGTCCTGTTGGTCTTATTATTTGCTCTGCTATTTCAGAAGAATTATCTAATTCATATTGAGATGGTGTTGCACTTACAAAAACTACTTGATTTATCTTTTTCTCAAATTCCTGAAACTTTAGTGGTCTATTGTCATAGGCACAAGGAAGTCTAAACCCATAATCAACTAAAGTTTCTTTTCTAGACCTATCTCCTGCATACATAGCTCTTACTTGTGGAATTGTAACATGGCTTTCATCTATAAACATTAAAAAGTCCTTTGGAAAATAATCAAGTAAAGTTTTAGGTGGTGTTCCTGGAGCTCTATTATCCATTATTCTAGAATAATTTTCTATTCCACTACAATATCCCATTTCTCTAATCATTTCTATATCAAAATTAGTTCTTTGTCTTAATCTTTGAGCCTCAAGAAGTTTATCCTGTGCATTAAGTTCTTTAAGCCTATCTTCAAGTTCATATTCTATTGTTTTTAAAGCTCTTTCTATTGTTTCTGAAGAGGATGCAAAGTGAGAAGCTGGGAAAATAGCTACATGTTCTCTTTCTCCTAAAATGTTTCCCGTTAAAATATCAAATTCTCTTATTCTATCTATTTCATCTCCAAAAAACTCTATTCTTATTCCTTTAGTAGAAGATGAGGCTGGAACAATATCTAAATTATCTCCTCTTACTCTAAAGGTACCTCTTTTAAAATCTATATCATTTCTTTCATATTGAATTTCTATAAGCTTTTTTATTATCTCATCTCTATCTTTTTCCATACCTACTCTTAAGCTTATAGTAAGTTTTTCATATTCTTCAGGATTTCCCAATCCATAAATACAAGATACAGAAGCAACTATAATAACATCTCTTCTTTCAAAAAGTGCAGAAGTTGCAGAGTGCCTAAGTTTATCTATTTCTTCATTTATTGCTGCATCTTTTTCTATAAAGGTATCTGTTTGTGGTACATAGGCTTCTGGTTGATAATAGTCATAATAAGAAACAAAATATTCTACTATATTATCAGGAAAAAATTCCTTAAATTCTGAACATAATTGAGCTGCTAAAGTTTTATTATGAGCTAAAATTATTGTAGGTCTTTGAAGTTTTTCTATAATATTTGCCATGGTAAATGTTTTTCCTGAACCTGTTACTCCAAGCAAAGTTTGACCTCTATTTCCTTTTTCAATTGATTCTACTAAAGTTTCTATAGCTTCTGGTTGATCACCAGTAGGTTTAAACTTAGATTTTATTTTAAACTCTTCCATTTCTTCACGCTCCTAACCGAACTAATATTCGTATATATATTTTACTTTCTATTCATAGTATAGTCAATAAAAAAGAAAAAAATAAAACAAAAAAAAGCTTTCTTAATAATGATTTTTCATTATTAAGAAAACTCCTTAATTTTTATTAAAATTTACTATTTTATTTGAAGAAATTTCTTTTGGTACTAATATCATTCCTAAGAAATTTTCTTCTTCATATTTATATATAAGCTCTTTTATATTTTTATCTCTATCTATAATTTTTATCTTTAAATTCTGAACATTGTTTTTTAGTAAAGAATAGACTTCTTTATCACTAATTACTTTTTTATCTTCTATACTAATAATTTTATCTCCAGGATTTATTCCTATGTTATCTGCTATTGAATTTGGAATTACATCTAAAACTGATATTCCTTTTTCATCACTTACAAAAATTGGAGTTTCTCTATCTTCTCTACGAATATCTGCTTGATATAAAATTTCATTAATTATTGGTACTATTAAAATTATAATTATTTCTCCTAAGCTTCCTAAGAAGTTTAATTGTGCAATAGCTATTGTAAAAATTCCATTTAACATCATAATTATTCCAGATGATGCTACCTTTTCTTTTTTAGTCATCCTAAATGTTACAGATGAATATCCTACTATGCAAACCATAGGGAACAATACTAAAGTCATATTTTCTATAGGATTTAAATTAGATATATTTCTTAAAATTGGCCACCAATTTGGCATATTAATATTTTGTGCTAGATTATTAGTAATAATGTTTTGATATGTCATAAAAAATACTATTGATAAGGGCCAGCATCTTCCAAATAAATAACCACCTCTTATAGTACCATCTTTACTTGAAAACACTGGAATGCTTCCTTTATCCCCATCAATTATCACTAAAATTCCATTTACAATATTTATTACTCCAACAAAAGTAAATAATGAACCTATATTCACTTCTATAATTTTACTAAATATAAGCGAGGCTGCACCTAATATAGATGCAGTATATGAAATTCCTAAAAATCTATTTTTACTAAATACTAAGGATATAGAAAATAATATTAATATAACAATCCCAACATTTTTATTAAAAACAACTCCCAAAGAATTTAAAATTAGACTTGTTATAGCACCTGCTACAATTCCTAATACTATTTGTGATAAAGTAAGCTCTAAAGCTGAATTTATGGAATCTCCAATCACCATCTTTTGTATTATTGTTAATTTTTTATTATTAAAAAACAATATTATTCCCATTAAAATCAGCAAACTTATAAAAAGTGGATCAACTATCATGGATGCTACTGATTCTAAAGTGAACAAAAATAAATTCATAAATTGAATATCCCCCTGCTATTTAAGCTCTTCATTTAAAATTTCTAATGCTTTGTTTATTTGAGAGTCTTTTTCCTTTGTATATTCTTCTTTAAGTTCATCTTCGTTCAATTCTACTTCATAATCTGGATTAATTCCAACTTTATTTATATTTTCTCCACTTGGAGTGTAATATTTTGAAATTGTTACTTTCAATCCTCCATTTCCACTCTTTAATTCAAAAGGGACTTGAACAACACCTTTTCCATAAGTTTTTGTTCCTACAATTGTTGCAGCTTTATAATCTCTTAAAGCCCCTGTAACTATTTCTGATGCACTTGCAGTATAACCATCAGTTAATACTACTAAAGGCATACCTTCTGCTGAACCACCTGTAGATTTAACATCTTCTCTATTTTCATACTTATCTATTGTATATGTTATTATTTTATCTTTTGGAATAAACTCTGAAGCAATTTTAGCTGCTTGAGTTAATAAGCCTCCTCCATTTGATCTTAAATCAAACACTAATGCCTTCATCCCTTGTTTCTTTAATTCTTCAAGTTTAGCATGAAAATCTTCATATGCATTTTCATCAAAGCTAGTTAATCTAATATATCCTATTTCATCACCTAGCATTTCTCCTTCTACGCATACATTTTTTACATCACCACGAGTAACACTCATTTGAATTTTTTCTTCTCCTCTAAGTATTACTAAATCTAATGTTTTTATTTCTTCACCCTTCATTAAAGAAACAGCTTTATCTGTGTCTCCACCAACTTCTTCTCCATCAACAGAGAAAATTACATCCTTTGCTTTAATACCAACTTTTTCTGCTGGACCATCTTTTATAGTAGACTGAACTACAACTTGATTGTCTTTAGCTGCAATATATACTCCTATACCTTTAAAGCTTCCAGAAATTGAACTCATAAGATTTTTATATTCTTCTGAATTCATATAAACTGTATATGGGTCTCCTAATGAATTAACCATACCCTTTATTGCTGCCTCAAGCATAGTGTCATCATTCATATCTCCATCATATAAAGTTATTAAGTCATCTCTTACCTCAAATAAAGTTTTATATTTTTCTACTGCGGCCTTATCTTTATAAACATCTGCATAAATATCTCCATTCTTACCAAAAACTATACCAAATCTTGATATATAGTTTCCACAGAAAAATGCTCCACCTATTAATACAACAACTCCCAAAATTGAAAGACCTTTTAAAATTCTTTTTTTGCCTTTTTTCTTTTCTTTTTCTTCTTGAAATTCGCTCATTCTCAATTCTCCCTTTTCATTAAGGTTCTTATACTACTAAGAACTTTCTAAGAGCTAAATAACTTGCAAATCCTCCTACTAAAACACCACCAAGTACAAACTTCCATAATAATGATGTAAATATATATGATATAGGAATAAGATTTAATATAATCACTCTTGCTGCTATAAATGATATTACAAATTTATATAAGAAGTATAATGCAATAACTGATAAAAATGTTCCTATTAATCCTATAAGGATACCTTCAATAATAAAAGGCCATCTTATAAACCAATCTGTAGCTCCTACAAATTTCATTATTCCAACTTCTTTTCTTCTTGCATATACAGTAAGTTTTGTTGTATTCATTATTAAGAATATTGATACTCCTACTAATATTACAAATAATACTGTACCAATAATTTTAGTAAATTTTATTATACTTTGTATAGTATCTATACTTTCTTGTTCATCACTTACACTTTCTACTCCATCTAAATCTTTAACAGCTTCTCTTATTGCAGGAGCATAAGACATATCTTCTAATTTAACTATGTAAGAAGCAGGTAATGGATTTTTTTCTAAAGTATATCCTTTTAAAATTCCTGCATTATTTTCTTGTAATTTCTTAAAGGCATCTTCTCTTGATTCATATTGAATTTCTTTAACACCTTCTTGAGCATTTATTTTTACTTGTACTTCCTTCCTATCAATAGGGCTTATATCATCATTTAAATATACTACTAATTCAATTTTATCTTCAAGACCACCAATTGCAAGATTTAAGTTTTCAGCAACAAGCGAAAAAGTTCCTAACACTATAAAAGTTACTAAAACAGTAATTATTGTAGCAATACTTATAGTTTTATTTCTTTTAAAACTTTTAAACGCATCTCCTATAAAATAATTTACAGTACTAATTTTCATCTTTATACATCCCTCTCTTTTCGTCTCTTATTATTTCTCCACCTTCAATTTCAAGAACTCTCTTTTTCATGCTATCAACTATTTCTTTAGCATGAGTTGCCATTAATACAGTTGTTCCAGCTTTGTTTATATCATCTAAAAGTTCCATAATTTCTTTGGCTGTTTTAGGATCTAAGTTTCCTGTAGGTTCATCTGCTATTAATACTGTTGGATTATTTACAATAGCTCTTGCTAATGATACCCTTTGTTGTTCTCCTCCTGATAATTCATTAGGAAACATTTTATACTTATGAGAAAGTCCTACTAATGATAAAACCATAGGAACTCTTTTTCTTATTTCTTTTGGTGTTGCTTCAACAACCTTCATAGCAAATGCAACATTTTCATATACACTTAAATTAGGTATTAATCTAAAGTCTTGGAACACCATACCTACTTTTCTTCTAAAGTAAGGTATTTGTTTTCTTGTTAACTTAGATAAATTTGTTGAACCTACAATAACTTGACCAGTGGTTGGCTCTACTTCTTTTAATAACATCTTTATAAATGTTGATTTTCCTGATCCAGAAGGACCAACTAAAAAGACGAATTCTCCCATACCAATTTCTATATTTATATCTGATAAAGCTTTAACATTATTTTCATATATCTTTGAAACATTTTCAAATTTTATCATTTTAACACTCCTTGCTAACATTTGTACTCTTATATACTAGACAACTGTAACTAATAGATTTCAGCTTTTTTTACTTATTCAAAGTTTATTATAACATAATAATACTGTAATTCATAACTATACTACTTTTTTTATGAATTTGTAATATTTTTATCTTAAACTAAATTTTTAAAACCCTGACCTAAAACCTCACTTGCTTCATTTACTGTAATAAATGCTGTTGGGTCTTCAATTTTCATAAATTTTTTTAATTTTATAAACTGTCTTCTATCAACAACAGTTAATATAACAGCATTTTCTTTTCCACTATAACCTCCTTTTCCTTTAAATACGGTGCATCCTCTATCTATATCTTTTATTATATATTTAGATACAATTTCTTCTTTTTGAGTAAAAATAAATACTTGTTTACATTCGCTAAATCCGTCCAAGAATCTATCTATTAATGTACTTGATAAATAAACTCCTAACAACCCAAAAAGTCCTAATTCAATTCCAAAAGTAAATATTGCTAAAATTATTATTATTGAATCTACAATTAGAAGTGCTACACCAATATTCATATTTAAATACTCACTTAGTAGCTTTGCTATTATACTTGTACCCCCTGTTGAAGCACCTTGATTAAATATAATAACTGCTCCTAATGCTATAATAACACTTCCAAAAATTGTGGCAAGTACTAAGTTATCTGTTATTGGAACAGGAGTTGTAAACTTTTCTATTATAGACATTGTAATTGATAATCCAAAGGCTGCATATGCACTTTTTACTCCAAAACTTCCTCCTAAAAATATAAAAGCTAAAATGAATAATACTATATTACATAATGTCATTACAAGGCCTGGGTCTAAATTAAATATTTGCTTTGTTATTAAAGCAAGACCTGAAACTCCTCCTGAGGCAATAGAATTTGAAAAAAAGAAATATTCAAATGCTATTGCTGTTAATAAAAATCCTATTGTTATTAGTACATATTCTTTTAATTTTTTCATTTGTTTCTCCTTATTCTATATCCATAAATCCTTCTCCCCTAACTTCATAAGATTCTCTTACACTTATAAAAGCTTTAGGGTCTTTTTCTTTTATAAAGGATTTTAATTTTATAAACTCTTTTCTTTCAAGTACTGTATATATTACATTTATATCTTCTTTTGTATAAACTCCTACTCCTTTTAAGTAAGTACATCCTCTAATAAGCTCTTCTAATATAAAATTACTTATTTCATCTACTTTAGAACTTATTATTAATATTTCTTTTTTAGTATTAAATCCATCAATAAATCTATCTATTGCAATTCCTAATCCAATTACACTTAACATAGAATAAAATCCTAAGTCTAATCCAAAAGTAATTGCTGCTAAAAAAGTTATAAAAAAATCTATAATCAAAAGTGCTTTTCCTATATCTATATGAAAAAACTTATTTAAAATTTTAGCAAGAATATCAGTTCCTCCAGTTGAAGAATTGTTGTTAAAAACCATAGCCATTCCTATAGCAGAAATAAGAGTTCCAAATATAGTTGCAATTATTAAATCTTTAGTTAAAGGATATGGATTAAAAAATCTTTCAATAATCCACATTATTATTGATAAACCAACAGTTGCAAATAAGGTTTTTCCACCAAAGTTTCCTCCTATAAAAATGAAAGCCAATACAAATAAAGCCATATTTACTATAAAAGTGATTAAACTTACATTTATGCTTGGTATAAACTTATTTATTACAATAGCTAATCCAGTTATACCTCCTGCTGCTAAGTTATTTGGGGCAAAAAAATATTCGACTGATATTGCCACTAAAATTATTCCTATAGTTATAAGGAAATATTCTTTTATTGTTCTTTTGTTCATATTTCTTAACACATCCTCAAATATTTGTACTCATGCTTATATTTCCTCAATTAAGCATAAAATATCCAAAAATAAAAAAATAGGAGATGTATATTTATCATCCCCTACTTTTATTAAGAAATTTTATTGAAATTTTTATATTACTTTAACTTTATTGCTTCTTTAACATTTTTAACTATGTTTTCAGCAGTTAAACCATAACGTACTAATAATTCATTAGGTTTTCCACTTTCACCAAAGCAATCATTAATACCTACTTTTTTAACTATAACCGGGCAATTTTCTGTAACAACTTCTGCAACAGCTGAACCTAAACCACCTATTATACTATGTTCTTCTGCAGTAACAATAGCTTTTGTTTCTTTTGCTGCTTTTATTATTATTTCTTCATCTATTGGCTTTATTGTATGAATATTTATTACTCTTACATTTATTCCTTCTTCTGCTAAAGTATTTTTAGCTTCTAATGCAGCTTCAACCATAATTCCTGTAGCTATTATAGTTGCATCAGTACCTTCTGCTAAAGTTACTCCTTTTCCTAATTGGAATTTGTATGTAGCCTCATCATTAACATTTGCTACAGCCATTCTTCCAAGTCTTACATAACAAGGTCCATTAATTTCTGAAATAGCCTTTATTACTTGTTCAGTTTCTATAGCATCTGATGGATTTATAACAGTCATATTTGGAATACTTCTCATTAAAGAAATATCTTCTACTGATTGGTGAGTTGCCCCATCTTCTCCAACAGTTAATCCAGCATGAGTTGCACAAATTTTCACATTAAGATTTGGATAACAAATTGAATTTCTAATTTGCTCAAAAGCTCTTCCAGCTGCAAACATAGCAAATGTACTTACATATGGAATTTTTCCACAAGTTGACATACCAGCTGCTACACCCATCATATTAGCTTCTGCTATTCCCATGTTAAAGAATCTTTCTGGAGCTACAGCCTTAAAATCTGCTGTTTTTGTTGATTTTGAAAGGTCTGCATCTAAAACTACTACATTTTTATTAGTTGTTGCTAATTTTGATAATGCCTTTCCATAAGCTTCTCTAGTTGCTATTTTCTTACTCATTATTTATCTCCTCCTAATTCTTTAAGTGCAATTTCACATTGTTCCTTGTTTGGAGCAGTTCCATGCCATGATGCTTCATTTTCCATAAATGATACACCTTTACCTTTTACAGTGTTGCAAATTATTGCTGTTGGCTGACCTTTATGATTTTTAGCCTTTTCTATAGCATCTAAAATCTCATCATAATTATGTCCATCTATTACTAGAACATTCCAACCAAAAGCTTCAAATTTTTTGTCTATAGGTGAAGGATTCATAACCTTTGTAATTTCACCATCAATTTGTAATCCGTTAAAATCTACAAATGCTGTTAAATTATCTAATTTATAATGAGCAGCACACATACTTGCTTCCCAAACTTGACCTTCTTCTAATTCTCCATCTCCTAAAAGAGCATATACTCTATAAGATTTATTATCAGCTTTTCCAGCTAAAGCCATACCTACTGCTGCTGATATTCCTTGCCCTAATGATCCAGTTGACATATCTATTCCTGGTAAATCATTCATATTAGGATGTCCTTGTAGTCTTGAGCCAGTTTTTCTTAATGTTAATAATTCCTTTGGATCAAAAAATCCTCTTCTTGCTAATGCACTGTATAAAACTGGTGCTGCATGACCCTTTGATAATACAAATCTATCTCTGTTTTCATCCTTTGGATTATTAGGATCAATATTTAACTCAGAAAAAAATAAAGTTGTAACAATATCTGTTGCAGATAATGATCCACCTGGATGACCTGATGCTGACTCTGTTAACATTTGAACTATATCTTTTCTAATTTGTTTAGAAATTTCAACTAACTCTTCCTTATTCTTTTTCATTATGTATCCTCCTAAAAAATATTATAGACTATAATTTTTACTAATTTGCATTAGTATTTTAACATATCTTATGGCTTATGTGTTAGTATTTTATAAAAAAGCCAAAATAAATATGAAACTCATTAAAAAATCGAGATGAATTTTACATCTCGATTATATTTTTATAATCCCTTTATAAGCTTAAGCTAATCAATAATGCATTATTAACTTTTTTCATATCAACATCTGTCATATGTCCAATTTTTTCTTTTAATCTTCTTTTATCTAATGTTCTTATTTGTTCAAGAAGAACAACAGAATCTCTATTTAGTCCATATTCCTCTGAAGATATTTCTACATGAGTTGGTAACTTTGCCTTATTTATTTGAGATGTTATAGCAGCAACAATAACTGTTGGACTATATTTATTCCCAATATCATTTTGTATTATGATTACAGGTCTAATTCCACCTTGCTCTGAGCCTATAACCGGACTTAAATCTGCGTAAAAAATATCGCCTCTTTTTACTACCATTGTTGTCATTTGATAAATCACTCTCCGCAAAGCCATGTTTCATATATATCAACATCAATAAATCCACATCCATCATATTCATGGGCAATTGCTAAATTTAATTTTCCCATTTCTATATAACCTTTTTTCATTTTTTCAAATTCTATAGCTCCTTCACTATATAAATCACTATATAATATACTATTAGATAAATTCTCATTTGTTTCTATGTTTTTTAGTATTTTTTTATTGTTTAATGACCTTGACATAATTCTCACTCCTTCTGGTAGTAAAAAAATTTATGTTTATAATAACAACTAAATACATTATATTTCAAATTGTATCATAATGTCAAAGTATTAAACTATTAATTATTTAAGTCTTTTCTTTTATATAAAAAATTTCTATGTTTTTTGATGTACATTAAATTAATTATCTATGTACATACATTAAGTAATTTGTGTACATTTATCTAGCTTATTTTTATCTATTGCTTATGTATATACATATAATCTAAATAATTGTGAATTTTGTTGATTACTTTAATGGCTATTTATTTTTTAAAATAAATTTTTATCTAATTCTTTCAATTTTTCAAAGCTTCTATATGTTATTCTTATTCTCTCTTCATCTTTTACATCATAAATTTGGGTCATTACTGGAACTTGATTTTCTTTATCTAAGTATATAAAAGCATAATCCATATGTTGATTTTCAAATGGAAGTTTAACAATTACTTTTAAATAACTCTTATCTCCCCATTCTTCTTCACCTTCTTCAATAGTTAATATTTCATTTGATAATATATTGTTTATAGATGCTAAAGGATAAACTTCATCTATTCCTTCATCAACTTCATATTTGTTTTCCTTTTCTTCTATTGAAATATAACCATTTTTATAAACTTTTACCCTACCTTCCTCAAATTCAATTCTTAATCCAAGCTTTTTATAATATAATAATCTTACATTTTCAGAATACTCATTTTTAGAATTTTTTATAATGTACTCTATTTTGGACTTATATATTGGTATATCTTTTATTTTTTCTATAACTTCTTCATTTGTTAGTACATAGCTATGTCTAAAAAATATAATTACTATGGAAAGCAAGAGAAGAATTGTAAATAAAGTTAAAATTATCCATTTGCTAGCGTGACTAACTATTTTTTTTTCCTTCATATTTCCTCCAAGGTTAGTTATATATTAAGTAATATTAATATATTTAAGGAAATATTCTAATTCTAGTTTAAATCTTCCATAATTGATGGAATTGCTTCAATTATGTCCCTTGAATTAACTGAAAATCTTGTTTTTCCTAATTTATCACCAGATTTTCCATGAATATATGCTCCTAAAATAGCACTATTAAACAAATTCTTACTTTGTCCAACCAATGAACCTATTATTCCTGAAAGACAATCTCCCATTCCGCCAGATGCCATTTTGCTAGTTCCAGTGGTATTAATAATAGTTTTTTCTCCATTTGTAATAACAGTATTATAACCTTTTAAAAGTACTATTACCCCATTTTCTTTTGCATACTCTCTACTTATTTCAATTCTATTATTTTCAACATCACTTATAGACTTTTTAACTAGTCTTGCCATTTCTCCTGGATGAGGAGTAAAGATAGCCCTTCCTTTTAAAGATTTTAATAGTTCTTCTTTTCTAGAAATGATATTTAAAGCATCTGCATCTGCTACAACATAACAATTACTTTCTTTAATACATTTTTGTAACATGTTTACATTTTCATTATTTTGACTAAGACCAGGACCACATATTAATACATCTATATTTTTTAACAACTTCTCTATTTTTTCAGTTTCACTATACCTTAGTGTCATTTGCTCTATTAATCTAGTGGAAAAAATATTTTGTAATTCATCCTCTATAAGCAAAGTTACTAACCCTGATCCTGTTCTTGCAGTAGATTCAGCTACTATATAAGCTGCGCCTGTAAACCCTTTACTTCCAGCTAATATTAATACTTTTCCATAATCTCCTTTGTGTCCTACTATATCTCTTTTAGGAATAATATTTTTATAATCTTCTTCTTCTAATAGATATATATTTTCATTATTTTTTTCTTTTACAAAATCCGGTATTCCTATTTTTATTGTTTTTATTTTTCCTAAATATTTTTGTGCTTCAGTAGAAAAAAATCCTTTTTTATAAACTTCAATACTATAAGTTTCTTTTGCAATTACTGATATTTTAAGAGCCTTGCCCATATTACAATCTAATCCTGATGGCACATCAATAGATATTGTATATTTAGAAAATTTATTTATCATTTGTATAGTATTATAGTACAATCCTTCTATATTTCTACTAATTCCTACCCCAAATATAGAATCTATTATTATATCAGACTTTTCTAACTCTAGTTCTAAATCTTTATTAAACATATCCTCATTTAAAATAACTATTTTTCCTCCAAGATTTTTGAAAATATTATAGTTAATTTTAAATTCTTTACTTCCTTTTTCAACATTTCCTACAATAAATATTTTTACGTTTTTATTAGACAATAATAATTTTCTTCCTAGAGCTAATCCATCTCCTCCATTATTTCCTATTCCACAGAAAATAATAAAATTCTTTCCTTTATGTACAACTTCGTTTAAAATTCCCTCAGCTGCATTTTCCATTAGTACTATACTAGGTATCCCAACTTTTTCTATTGTTTGTTTGTCAATTTCTTTAGTTCCTTCCATAGAAAATACTTGCTTCATTATTGTTCCTCCTCTAATACTGCAAAGGCAATTGCATTGTCATTTGAATGTGATATTGAAAGGTGAAACTTATATTTTTTAAGGTTATTCTTTTCAATTACTTTTAAATTTAGATTAACTAATGGCTTATTAAGATTGTCATGTAATATTTCTATATCCCTTAATCCAAATCCTCTTATTCCTGTTCCTAAGGCTTTGCTTACTGCTTCTTTTGCTGCAAATATTCCTGCTATTGTGTGTTTATTATTATTTCTTGTTTTAAAATATTGTTGTTCATTTTCAGTAAATACTTTTTTTATAAAATTACTATTTCTTTCTATTGCTTTAGAAATTCTTTGTATTTCAATAATATCTGTTCCTATCCCTCGTATCAAATTAAACACCTTCTCTAACATTAATTGTACTATATTATAGAGAAAAATGCTCTGTTTATTTAATTAAATTCAAGAACACAATTATCAACAGTTTCTCCTATTACATCAATTAGGTGAATTGGTGATACCTGATTTCTATATAATAAATCAAGTAACTTTTGGACTACTTCTTTCTTTTTTGATATAATATCAACACGATCTTCAATAGTACTTACTACTACCTTATTTTTTATGCTTTCTTTTTTAACAACTATTCCATAAACAGTTTCATTATTATATTTTCTAGACTCCATTAGATAACTATATTTCATTTCTATCCCCTCCAAATTAATACTTAAATTTAATTCTTTAATTTTCAATCTAATCCCTCCTAAACTAACTTATCTTTTACTAAATTTTAGCATAACTTTAAGTATTAAATTGTCAAAGTGTAGACTGTCTGAAAAAATTTTTTCCAATTTCGTTTTACAATTTTATGTAATTCTCTTTTTTTGAAATCATTTTCTAGTACTTTTCCTAATACTTTTTTATTTTTATTTAGAAATTCCTTTGCTTTTTAATTTAATATTTTTTTACATATTTAAAAAAAGACTATTGCCTATTCGACAACAGTCTTATCTAAAATATTATCCTTAACTTTTTTAGTATTTATAAAATTAAATTCTTCTGCACAAACTTCAATCTTATATCTTTTATTACCATTTTCATCTTCATAATTACTAGTTCTAAGAGTTCCACTTATACTTATTGAATCACCTTTTTTCACATATTTACATAAAATTTCCGCCTTTTTACCCCAAAATACAACTGGAACAAAATCTGCTTCTTTAATTCCTGTTGAAGATTTAAAGTTCCTATTTATAGCTATTATTACTCTAGTATAATATTTACTTTTACTTTGAATAGCTTTTAATTCTGGGTCCTTAACTAAATTACCTAATAATACAACTTTATTTATCATAACAACCTCCAAAATAAATAGATATTAAAATTATTGACACTAATATCTATTTATATTCAATAAGAATGAATTATTTTTTAGTTATTGATAAAACCGAATTAAATTCTAAACCAAATAAAAATATTATAGAAATTAAAAATAACCATATCATAAGTATAAACACTGCTGCCAAACTCCCATAAATCTTTGAATAATTACTAAAGTTATTTATGTAGAAGGAAAAAGCTACTGAAATTATTAACCAACCAAAAGTTGTAATAATTGCCCCTGGAAAAGCTTCCTTCCACTTTATTTTTTTAGATGGTGCAAATTTATATATGATAGCTAATATAAAAATAAGAACTATTAATATTAATCCATATCTAAATAAATTCCATATAAATAATACTAAATGATGAAAAGGAAGTATATTTATCAAATGATTTCCGATTATATCACCAAATACAAGAAGTGCAAGGGTCGCTATTATGATTAAAGCTAATGCTATTGTACTTATATATGATATTATTGATCTTTTTATAAATCCTCTATTTTCATGTATGTTATATGCCTTATTTATACCTTTAAGTACAGCTCTAAAGCCTGAAGATGCAGTCCATATTGTTAATAATATAGAGATTCCTAGTAGTCCTGTACTTTGATAGCTAACTATTTCATTAACAGTACTTTCTATTAACTCAAATACACTAGTAGGCATTAGATTATCTAATAACTTTAAAATACTATTTGCATCAAATTTACTAAATCCTAATAATGTAAATAAAAACATTAAAAAAGGAAAAAAAGATAGAATTAAATAATATGCCATTTGAGATGCTAAGGCAAAAATATCATCTCTTTGAGATTTGGTTAACAAAGTTAATATTAATTCAAATTTAGATAGTTTCTTATATGACTTATTATCCTTCATTATAATTACAAAATCCCCTTTTAAATTTGAATACAATAAATTTCTTTGTTATATATTATACTCAATTATTTTTTTTAATATTAATTTTTATTTTCATCATATTCATTAGTAATTCTTTGAACTATCTTCTTTATAACACTTGCTTGTGCAATTAATGAAATAACAATTATGAATACTCTTATTCTTTCTTCATCTTTTTCATTAAGATCAAATTCTTCCATTTTATCTTTTAGATGATCTATATTGCCCATATAAGTTTTTAAAAATGAATCATAGCTTTCTTTTTGGATTTCAGTAAAAACTTTATATGCTGCTTCCCAAGAAATTATATCATCTGTTCTGTCATTTATTTCATTAAATGCTAATCTAAATACTTTTTTTATTTCTTCTGTTGTTAGTACGGGCCTCATAAAACTTAAAAGAACCAATTGAACAAGATGGATTTTTGTATATCCCCTTTTTTTACCATCTTCAGGCTTCATGATTACTTCACTCTTTATATAGTTTTGTACTATGTTGTTAGTATATTTATCTTCAGTAAATTTATCATTTAAAAAATCTATAACTTGAGATAAAAATAAATCATATTGAGGAAAGTCATTAAATGATATAATACTACTACTAGACATTTCTTCAGCTAATTCTTTTATATAGTCAAAACTAAAATCTTTATTCATGCATTATCACCCTCTTTTTATTATTAATTTTATTATATAGTAAAAAAAAACTTGTTACAAGTTAATTTTGCCGTTATAATAATATTTATGTGTTTAAAAAAATAGGGTTATACTTTTTTTTACATTTATAGCTTATTTCGTATGTAATTTCAGTATTTTTTTAATATTTGCCTTTTTTATTATATAATTTTATTTTGGATTAATTTTAATATGTTAAAGGAAGCCTGTACGTACAATTTTGAATTATGTATTCATGCCATTTTTGAGGATTTTTCATTTTATGTAATTTTTATTAGAAAAATTCCTTATAGCCTATTGACATTCCTAAATTATGGTAGTATATTTAACTTATAAAGTTGCTTTTTTCCCGAAATTTTACAAATATAGCATTGTTACTGGTTTTTTAAAATATTTTTTTGGAAAATTTCAAGTAAAAGGTTGACTTTAAATTACATATTTGTTAATATTATATATGAAATGTCGAAACATGAATTTAAAGGAGGAACCCAAAATGAAATCAACTGGTGTAGTAAGAAGAGTAGACGAATTAGGTAGAATAGTAATTCCAATAGAGTTAAGAAGAACTCTAGATATTGCTGAAAAAGATGCATTAGAAATATATGTAGATGGTGAACAAATCATATTAAAGAAATATGAACCAGCATGTATTTTCTGTGGAGATGCTAGAGATGTTATAAATTATAAAGGTAAGAATATTTGCCAAAACTGTCTTCAACAAATTAGAGACAACAAATAATATACCTAAAATAACAACATACTAAATTTTAGAGAATTTATCCCCTTAAATTCTCTAAATAAAAAAAACGTTCTACCCCTTAGAACGTTTTTTTATTTTTATTAATATTTATCTATTTGTTACTTATCAAAATTAATTTTATTAACTCTTTCTTTCTATAACAATAAATTATATGTCAATAGCATATTTATAAACTTCATTTTTGCTAAGGCCTCTTTCTTTAGCAACATATTTTATAGCTTCCTTTTTAGTAACTCCACTTTCCATAACACTTAAAATATGTTCCCTTATATTTAAGTTCTCCCACTTTTCTTTATTTTCTTTATCTATATGCTCTTGTGGCTTTCCTTGAACAACAAGTACAAATTCTCCTTTAGGAGATATTTCTTTAAAATATTCTATTAATTCTTTTATTGTTCCTCTTTTAATTTCTTCATGGAGTTTTGTAAGTTCACGGCATACTGCTATATTTCTATTTCCTAAATACTCTAACAAAGTTTCTAATGTATTTAAAATCCTATAAGGAGATTCATATAAAATTATGGATTCTTTTACATCCTTTATTTCATTTAAAAGAATCTTTCTTTCTTTATTTTCTCTAGGAATAAATCCTCTAAATAAAAATCTTGTTGTATCTAACCCAGAATATACTAAGGCTGTTGTTATTGCTGTAGCTCCAGGTAATACTTCAAAATTTATATTTTCATTAATACATTTGCTCACTATTACAGCTCCTGGGTCAGATATTCCTGGAGTTCCTGCATCTGTAACTATAGCTATATTCTTTCCCTCTTTAAGCATTTGTATTATATCTTCACTTTTTCCTTGTTCATTATGTTTATGATAACTTATTAAGCTTTTTTTAATTTCAAAGTGATTTAAAAGTTTTAATGTTTGTCTTGTATCTTCTGCTGCAACTATATCAACAGATTTTAAAACTTCTAAAGCTCTTAATGTTATATCTTTTAAATTTCCTATTGGGGTTGGAACTAAATATAATTTACCTACACTCATTATTTATTACTCCTTCCATAGATTTTGTTAATTTCATCACTATATTCTCCATTATCATTATAAACATATAAAGGTGGTTCCCACTTAAGAAATTGTCCTCCATCTCTTTGACCTTCTATTAAAACTATATTAGGTGCCTTTTTTGTATTTGGATGAACCATTCTTATTCTTTTAGGCTCTATTTTATATTTTCTCATTAAAATTAATATATCAGCTAATCTTTCTGGTCTATGTACCATATACATTCTACCATTATCTTTTAATAAAATTCTAGAAGTAGCTATTACATCTTCTAAGGTACATAAAACTTCATGTCTTGCTATAGCTAATTTGTCACTTGGATTAACAATTCCTGAATTATTAAGCTTATATGGTGGATTTACTGTTAGTGCATCAAATCTACCTAATTGTTTTAAAAATTCTATATCTTTTAAATCTTTATTTATAAATTTTATTCTATCTTCTACATTATTTAAAGCAATACTTCTATTAGCCATTTCTGCTATTTCTTCTTGAACTTCTATTCCTACTATTTCTTTAGGGGCATATTTTCCTAACATTAAAAAAGGAACTATTCCTGTCCCTGTACATAAATCTATAACTCTAAAATTCTTTTTTATATTTGCAAATTCTGATAATAATACAGCATCTACTCCAAATCTAAAAGAATCCTTTTTTTGAATGAGTTTTAATCCTTTTAACTGAAGATCATCTATAGTTTCATTTTCTTTTATAATCACTTCATTTTGTATAATACTTTCATTACTCATATAATTATTTCCTTTTCTTTTTTTATATATAAAAAAAGAAGTTGCAAATAACAACTTCTTTCCTGGTGGCTCGACCAGGAATCGAACCAGGGACACGAGGATTTTCAGTCCTCTGC
>UQBY01000024.1 GCA_900539375.1 uncultured Clostridium sp.
CATTGCTGATATAGGAAGATTTTTATTAAAATAAAAATGGGTTCCATGAGCCTCATCTGCTAAAACCTTCATTCCATATGAATGGGCAAGCTTTACTATTTCTTTTATATCTGAACATATACCATAATATGTTGGGTTATTTACAAAAACTGCTACAGCATCTGGATTATTTTTTATAGCTTCCTCTACACAGCTAAGTTCCATTCCTAGGGCTATTCCTAATACTGGATTTATTTTAGGATTTACATAAACCGGAATAGCCCCACAAAGAACCATAGCATTAATTACACTTTTATGTACATTTCTTGGTAAAATTATTTTATCTCCTGCCTTACATACAGATAAAATCATATTTTGAACAGCTGATGTGGTTCCTCCCACCATAAGAAAAGCATTTTCTGCTTTAAAAGCATCTGCTGTAAGCTTTTCTGCTTCATGAATAACAGATACTGGATGACATAAATTATCTAATGGCTTCATGGAATTTACATCTAAACCAACACATTTTTCTCCAAGTAAATCAACTAATTCTGGATTTCCACGCCCTCTTTTGTGCCCTGGTACATCAAATGGAACCACTCTCTTTTTTCTAAATTTTTGTAATGCTTCATAAATTGGGGCTAATTTTTGCTTTTCAATGTCCATAACTTCACTCCTTTGTGTACCAAAAAGGAAATTTCTAAACTCTTTTCTCTTACTTAAGCTTAAAAGTTATCTATAATTTCCTTATAATAAAAAAACAGATGATATATAATCACCTGTGTAAATAACATATTACAATTTATTCATAGATAAAAATTATCTAATAAAATTTAAGTATGAATTAGAGCTACATAGCAAATATACTGTTACTACTCTTATTGAATGTTTCACAAGATGATATGCATTAAATTGCGATTATAAAATAATCAACTTATAAAATTTGAGCTAATAAAACTCAATCAATAATGTGAGAAAAATTTAATATCTCCCACGCCGGCAACTGACCCGCCTGTCCGTCTGGGCATTCCTAAATTAATAGTGGTCATATATTCGCATGAAACTATATTTCTATTTCATACACAAAATACCATATCACAAATGCTAATCCATGTCAATAAATGAAAAGTAATAAGATTTGTAAATATAATTTCTTATCTTTGTTTATCCTTTTAATACAATTAAATCTGATTCTTCATAACGGTTATGTCCTTGTAAATTCTTTTTATACTTCCAACACTTAATAGCTTCTTCTAAAGTTTTGCCTTTATTATGTGCAAAGAAATCTCGAATATAGGTATTGTATTCAAATTGTTTATCTATAGAACTTTTATTTTTCTTTTTATTTTCTAAAATTTCATAATATGCAGCAATTGCTTCTTTATATGTTTTCCCCATGTTACATTTTAACCATTTTTGAAAAGAAACATTAAATGAAAAACTATTTCCTATATGTGCTTTAAAAAAAGCTCTATGTTTTTCAGAGCAAACAAAATTAGGTTCTATTATACTCTCTTCATTTATTTCTAAAGGTATATTAGTTTTTCTTTTTGTTTTTGTAGAGGTGGATTTTAATATTTTTCCTGTGTCAAGAAAATATGCTATTCTTTCTGTTAATTCTATTTTTCCACCTGATACAGGCAAACCATTATCTCTACAAAAATTTACTAACTCCTCTTTCAAATAATAAAACTCACGAAAAGTTTTACTATCCATATTTTTATCTAATTTTTCTCCCATAAAAACATCCCCTAAATTTTAAATATACTTCACCTTTTTTAATATAATATTAAGCCATTTTTCTTCTTCTCTTCCCTTTCTAGCATCTGATGTGATTTTTTCTTCTACTATTTCATATTCTAAAATATCTTTTATTAAATTTCTAAACTTTTTTTCTGTCATGTTAGTAAAATATCTGCCATTTCTTTCTCCTTCAAATTCCCCATATTTAAAAGATAAATAAAAATATCCCTCTTCTTTAAGATTATTCCTTAAATTTTTTATTACTTCCTTTAAATCTTTATAAGGCAAATGTAGAAGTGAGGCACAAGCCCATATTCCATTAAATTTTATATCACTTTTAAAATTTTGAAAGGTAGTAAATATTACCTCTTGCCCTATATAAGAACTTGCAATATTACATAGCTTTTCTGAACCATCTACTGATACCACTTTAAAACCTTTTTCTAAAAATGCTTTGCTATCTCTTCCTGAACCACATCCTAAATCTAAAATATAATCTCCCTTTTTAAGATATTTAAGTAACATATTTTGCATTTTATTAAACTCCACATCTTTAGTTGATGATACAAAAAGTTCTACATTTTTATTATAATATTCTATAGTTTTATTCATTATATATCCTTTCAAGTGTGAACTACTCGCCACTTATAGAAGTGGGAGCTTCTTGGTCAATATACCTAACGGTACAAGTTTACCCAAGCTAATAAGGTAGTTCCTACCTCAACAAATACCGAAATTATATAGCTAATTTCAGTAGATTTATACTAGCATTTACATCTCTATCGTGGTTAGCACCACAACTCGGACAAGTCCAATTTCTCAATGCTAGATTTTTTACATCACTATTCTTATATCCACATTTTGAACAAAGTTGGCTACTAGCATAATTTGATGGAGCAATTATAATTTTTCTACCACTCCAAGTGGCTTTATATTCTAACATTGTCCTAAATTCTGACCAACTTACTTCACTTATCGCTTTAGCTAATTTATGATTTTGCATCATGTTTTTAACCCTCAAATCTTCTAAAACTATTACTTGGTTTTCGCTAATAATTTTAGTTGATAATTTATGCAAAAAATCTTTTCTTTGATTAGCTATTCTTTGGTGAAGCTTCGCAACTTTTAGCCTTGCTTTATATCTGTTATTGCTTCCTTTTTGTTTCCTAGATAAATCTTTTTGTAATTTAGCTAGTTTCTTTTCAGACTTCCTTAGATTCTTTGGATTATCAAACCTATCACCATTGGAGCATATAGCAAACTCTTTTAACCCAAGGTCAATACCTATTTTGTTTTCATTCTTTGGTAGTTTAATATTTTCAGTATCTACTAAGATAGAAATATAGTATTGATTACTTGGCGTTTTAGAAATTGTTACAGACTTAATTAATCCTTTGAATTGTCTATGCAAAACTATTTTTATTTTAGATTTTAATTTTGGAATTTTTATATAACCATTATCAATGTATATAGTTCCATTTTGATTATTGGTTGTATAACTAAATCTATTAGTTTTCTTAGACTTGAATTTAGGAAATCCTACTGATTTATCTCTAAAGAAGTTTTTATAAGCTTTATCTAAATTTATTTGAGCATTAGCTAAGGCTAAACTATCAATTTCCTTTAACCATTCATATTCTTTCTTGTATTGAGCTGGTGTAGGATATTTTATTTGTTTAATATCTAAATCTTTATTTTCTTCATAAGATTTAATTCTATCAACTAACATTTGATTATAAATAAATCTAGTACATCCAAAAGTTTTAGCAAGATATAATTTTTGTTCACCCGTAGGATATATTCTGTATTTATAAGCCTTTAACATTATTTCACCTCATTTCATTCCTTGATTTTCAATATACTTCCTTACTACTTCGATAGTTGCTCCGCCAGTAGTTAATAGGCAATAGCTTCTACTCCAAAAATATTCTTTCCATAGTTTCTTTTTTATAAGTGGATATTCCTTTTTTATAAGTCTGCTACTTGCTGATTTATAAGCATTTAGGAATTTAGATATTTCGGTGTTTGGTGAACCTCTAAATAGTAAGTGAACATGGTCTTTATCATGATTACATTCTTCTAAAGTTACATTATACTTAGGTGAAATATACTCAAATATTTCTTTTAATCTATTGGATATATCATCATCAATTACTTTTCTACGGTATTTTATAACCAATACTAAGTGATATGATAATTTGAATACTGAATGATTATTAGTATCTAAATTCATGATTATTCCTCATTTCTATCATTTACTATTGATTATATTGTATTACTATAGTTGACTATCGTCAAGTGCTATCCATCTCCCACTTTAGAAGTGGGAGAATTTCGCACAATTAGGTTAAATTTATTTTGTAAAAAGCTAAACTGATACATAAACTTTATAATTTATTGTTTTTTAAACAAATACTTCAAATATTTCTTTTCCTTCAATAAGTACCTCTTCTTTTTTATATTCTTTATTTTTATTAAAATTAAAAATAAGTAAATATCCTTT
Source organism: uncultured Clostridium sp. (assembly GCA_900539375.1). Classification (GTDB taxonomy): domain Bacteria; phylum Bacillota; class Clostridia; order Clostridiales; family Clostridiaceae; genus Clostridium. The sequence goes on from UQBY01000024.1 coordinate 4,226, forward strand.
GTTTTGACCATTTACATTAAGATAATCAAAAAGTTGTTTTATGCCTTTTTCATGATATTCTTCTCCACGCCATATTTTAAGCTCTATAATATACTTATTTGTATTGTAAGTTATAACTATATCTAATCTTTTTTCCTCTGATATTTGAGGTTCTTTAAAATCAAAACCTACTCCATTTATTATTGGTTTTATAAAAGCCAAAAATAAAAGTCTACCATGTTTTTCTAAAAACTTAGTATCTTTTTCACTATATTGTTCTTTCATAAATTGTTGAAATTTTAATAATATCTTTTCTATATTTAAACCATTTCCTAAAATAAACTCATTTTTAAAATTATACTTTTCTAAAGTATTATTAGCTACTTCTATTTTAGAGGATAAGTAATCATAAATATACTGCTCATATATTCTATTACTAATAGTTACTTTATTATCTCTTTCTGATAAAATTCCTAAGACTACACCTAAATTTATTAATGGATTACTTAAATTAAAACTTATAATCTTATTATTAATAACTATATTTTCAATAAGATTTTGAAGATCTTTATTATTTTCCATATTCTTTACTAAATCATCAAATAAAGTATTCCTTTCTAAAAGAAGTAACTTTACTGACCTTATCATATTTTCTTCATTCCAAGAAGCTTTTAAATCTTCATCTATTATTTGACATAATCTACTTACTAAAAAGGGATACCCATTTGTATAAAAATATATAAATTCTGAAGCTTTTTCTGTATTAAAATCTAAGATTTTGTCTTTTTTATACTCCTCTAGCATATTTTTTATTCCTGTCTTTGATAGACTCATATCAATATTAAAAGGAACTGCTATATTCCAAGGTGAATTATATTTTCTTTCTTCATTTGGTCTTAATTTTAATTTTAAATTTTTTATATCATAAACTCCAGCTAAAATTACAGATTTAAATGTAACTACTTTTCCTTTTTCTCTATCTAAATAGTTATTTCTAAGCATTCCTAAAAAGTTTAAAAACAATTGATTATTAGAACTTTTATCAACCTCATCTATTATAAGAATTACTTCTTTATTACATTCTTCAATAAATTCATTTAGGTAATCACTTAATTCATCTAAATTAGTAACTTTTCCACAGTATCCCAATAGCTTATTGCTATTATTTCTATCTATAAGTCTTATTGCTTTAGCAGAATTTTTCAAAAATGTTTGACAGAATAATTTCTCATCATTAAAAATAACATCTCCAATTCCCTCAAAACTTATACTTATAACTAAATATTCTCCACTTAAACTCCTTTCTAAAGCTGTTAATGTTGTAGTTTTTCCATATTGCCTTGGTCTATTTATTACAAAATATTCTTCTTGCTCTATTAATACTTTTATTTTTTCTATTTTCTCACTTATATTAACCATATAGTGCTTCTTTGGATTACAAAGACCTGTTGTATTAAATCTTTTCATACATTTAAATGCTCCTAAATACTTATTTCTTCTTGCCTTATAATTTAAATTATATATTATTCTTTCTATTGTGTAAAACTTTAAATATAGTTATTTTCTTTAAGCCATTTATTGTATTTTGCCATTGTTATTTTATATATGGTTTCAATATCATATAAGTACATATCTACCTTTCCAAAGGCTGAAGGCATTTCAACTCTTATTGTTTTTTTAATTTTAATAAAGTTTGTATCTTGCATTTTTTTAATCATTTTATCTGTTGCAAAGAAAATATCTTTTAAATCCTTTCTTGTAAAACCTAAGAATTCAATAAATTCAAAAAGGTCTATTTTATTAGTATTAATAAGTTTTATCATTTCATCTTTTTTTAATGCTTTTTTAACTTTGACATTATGTCTTTCTAAAACAGTAGTAATATTTTCCCTGGTTATATGTTTAAAATTATCTTTAACATAATCTCTAATCCATTCCTTAGTTATCATCTTCATTTTAGCACCTCTAATATATTTTCTTATTGTTAGTTATAAGTATTATCACTTTTTAGTAAACTAATTCAAAAAAACAGAGATTTTTTAACCTCTGTTTTTCTAAATTTAATGAATTCTTTTTATTAAGCATGTTTTTTTTCATTCATAATTTTATTATAAGCCCAAACTTCATCTATAAGTACAAAGCCCTTTTCTTTTTTTTCTTCCTTTAGTAGTTCTTTATGCTTTTCTAATATAACATCTATCATTTCTTCTGATATTGGCATAAAGGCTACTGTTCCATCTTTAATAAGAAATTGTGCTACATAAGAGCCTTCACTATTTTTGTTAAATAAAATCTCTTCTATTTCTTTTTCTGGATACTTTTTTAAGAAAAAGGATCTATTTATTATTTTTATTATTTCTATTACCCTATCGTCTAATTCTTCATCAAAAATCTTTATTTTTTCTGCTAATTTATTTGTATCTTTTACTACTCTAAACTCATAATTTTTCATGCTATTTTCTAGTGAATCTGACTTTAGTTTATTAAGCATTTTATCTAATATTTTAGTATCTCCACTGAAATTAGGTATACAATAAATCATTAAATTTTTGTCCATATCATGATAAAGACATGGATATTCAACTCTTGTTGTAAATCCACATTCATCACAAATAAATTGAAATAATTTTCCTGACATTATATTTTCTTTTTGTTCTGTATCTAAATTTACATTTATGCTGTCCCAAACCTTTACTTTTTGTATTTTATTACATTTTGGACAAGTAACTTGACTATAACTAAACTTTGACATATTATCACCTCTATTGCTTTTGTAAACGATATAATTATTATGTATTAAGTTTAGCACATTTTTTTATTATAATCTATTAAATTTTTATAATTTTCACACATTTTCAACTTATTTCAAAATTAAAATATATATTTTTATATTATTTATCAATATTATAAAGTATTAAATTAAATAAAATGTTATAATTAAATTATCATTTAGTATTGGAGATGATTTTATGTCATTAACTAAACAATTGTTAGAAATCATTAAAGACATGCCACCAGAAAAGCTAATTGAAATTATAGATTTTGCTGAAAATATAAAGGAAAATGATTTTAAAGAAACTAAAAATATTGTAGATTCATTAATTGAAGAGTATGACAAAGCTTTAAGGGAGCTTGCTAGATAAATGAAAACTCTTACTCTTAAAGATATTTTATATATTCACGAATCTACAATTAAAAAGCATGGTGGTACAAATGGTATTAAAAGCTTAGACCTTATTAGAAGTTCTTTAAATTCTGGATTTGCTACCTTTAATGGAAAATACTTATATAAATCCATTGAAGAAAAAATAGCTATGATTTCCTATTCTTTTATAAAAAATCATGGTTTTGAAGACGGAAATAAACGTGTTGGTTGTCTTGTTCTTTTAACCTTATGTTATAAAAATGACCTTACTATAAAACCTACTCAAGAAGAATTAATTAATTTAGGCTTAGGAGTTGCAGAGGGAAAATTAAATAAAAAAGATATTTTAAGTTTTATATTTAATACAATAAAGTAAACTAAAGCTTTGCATGAAAAAAATTGTTATAAAATTTCTTTCATGCAATAGCTTTATTTTTTAAAGGCTTACATATTTCCAAGGAATATCTTCACAAAGCCATACATTATTTTCTGATAAATAAAATTTATAGCCATCTTTAATCATTTCTTCTGTGTTAATTTTTAATACAATAGGTTTTCCATGTCTTTTTCCAACAGCTATAGCTGTTTCTTCATCTTTAGATAAATGTACATATAACCTATCCATTTTATTTATTCCAGTCTTTTTAATACTTTCTAAAAACCTTTCTGCTGTACCATGATATAAAGTTTTTGGTGGAACTTTTTCTTGGAAATCTATATAAACTTCTATTGAATGTCCTTGATTTGCTCTTATTTTTGTATGGTCTTCATTAAAGCTATATCTTTGTTTATTATTTTCTTTTACTATTCTTTCTAATGTATTAATATCTATATTTTTTCCTACTTTATTCATTCCTTCTATAAGCTGACTAACATTAGCCCAAGCCCCTTGTTTTTCTATAGTTATTCCTATTTTTTCTGGCCTATGGCGAAGAATTAAACTTATAAATTTTCCAAGGGATATATCATCTTCCTTTTTCATATTTATCATCTCCATTTCTTTATTCCTTATTATATTTTATCATTAAAATTTTATCTATTATATATAATTTTGCCTTCATAAAATAAAATTTATAAATATACCTTTTATATATTTACAAATATTGTTATAATATTAAAAAGGAGTGATTTTTTATGAAAAAGAGATTTATTTCTATTTTATTACTTTGTTCTTTATCTCTAGTTCTTTTTAGTTGTGGTGAATCTACTCCAAAAGATAATAGTTCTACTTCTACTGCTACTTCAACTAGCAAAACTTCTACCTCTTCAGCTTCAAAGGTTACAAAAGATATAGATAATAAAAATTCTAAAACTGAAGAAAGTAGTACCCCTACTACAAATTCTAATGTATCAAAACCAGAAAGTAGCACATCAAAAAAAGAAGTAAATGAAGAAATACGCTTATATGTATACAATGCAGAAACTGGGGATTCTATGTATACTATGAAAAATGTTACAATAACTGATGGTGCCTTAGTTTCAGCTGTTGTAAATGCACTAAAAGATGACTCTTCAAAAAAATTTACAGCACTAGATTCTAGCATAGAAGTAAAAAGTGCAAAACTTGAAAAAGATAAGGATTTATTAACTGTAGATTTTGGTGGGAAGTTCTTAAATGATATGAATTTAGGTGGTGGAGTAGAATCTGGAATGCTTCAATCTTTAGTAAACTCTTTAGGCTATAACTTTGGAGTATCTAAAGTATGTATAACTGTAAATGGAAAAGGCTATTCTTCAGGGCATATAAGCCATAAAGCAGATGAACCTTTTAATGTAGATTATTCTAACACTACTTTTATAGAATAAATTTTATTTATTAAAAATATTAGGTTCCTTTTATAAAGGAGCCTAATATTAATGAATAAAATTTAAAATTCATGCTCCCAGTTTTCATTAAATTTAAAAACTTGTGCTGGCCTAAAGGGCTTTCCTTCTATTTTTTCTTCTGTTTCTATAATCATATCTCCCATTTTTCTTCTAAAATTTAATATTTCCTTTCCCATAATTCCTTCATATACAAATTGTAGTTCCTTTACTGTAAAAAGTCTTGGAAGAAGATTAAATACAATAGGAGTATATTCAAGTTTATTTCTTAACCTATCAATTCCTAAATCTAATATTTTATAGTGGTCAAAGGCAAGTTCTTCTGTACTTTCCTCTTCTAAAAATCTATAGCTTTTTGTAGTTTTTCTTATTAGTGTTCTTTCTGTTTTTTCAATTATTTCATAATTTATTTTTATATCATCACAGCTTAAAGTTAAAAGATATTTTTTTATTATATATTTCTCATTAGCTTCTTTTTCCTTTAAAATTTTATCTACCCAAAACCATTTACTTTCTTTATTTTCTTTACTTTCTTTATTTTCAGAGTAAATTATTGATTTCTTTGATATAAGGGCTAAATTTCCTATACTTATAATTCTTGTTCTAGGGTCTCTATTAACTTCCCCAAAGGTATAAAGTTGTTCTAAATATACATTTTCAATTCCTGTTTTTTCTTTAAGCTTTCTTAATGCACCTTCTTCTAAGCTTTCATCCATCTTTACAAAGCCACCAGGTATGGACCATTTATTTTTATACGGATGGTCATCCCTTTTTATAAGCAAAACTTGAAGACCTTTTTTAGGAACCTTTCTTGAGTTTTCTTCCTTTTTATCCTCTGTAGTAAAAATAAGTACATCATTTGTAACACTTGGTCTTTCAAATTCATTTGCATTATAGTTTTTTAAAAATTCTTTTTCTTCACTATTATTCATTCTTTAACTTCCTTTAGATATTATCATTTTGATTTATATTATAATATACTACTATAAAAAAAGAAAGTCTTAAAAATAAAATGAGAATAATTTTTATAAATTTAGCCATACTATAATTAAAATAAGTTTAAGGAAGTGAAAAAGTAAATGGATAAATCAAAACCATACCTACCAAAAGAAAGGACTTGCTATCATCCTAAAAATAAAGATGTAAATAAATTTAATAAAGGTGAAGAGGTAAAACTTCCAAACCCTGCTAATGATGATATTGCAGTAAATAACATTGCCTGGCAAGAATTTGATTACACAGAAAACATGACAGATGATAAAACTCTTTAAAACTAAAAAAGGCTGTCACATTAAGAAATATTAATACAATATATAATACTTTATATAATATATTGTTATAAAATTTCTTTCTATGACAGTCTTTAAAAAAAATTATAATTCTATTCTATCATATATTCCCTTTGCTAATTGAATTATTATAAATGAAGCAAAGGCATTATAAATTATAAAAGCTAGTTGAAGAGAATAGTTTCCAAAAATTTTTAATACAAGACCTAAAATAATTCCTATTATAATTCCTGGAAGTATATATAAAAATAATGTTATCATCATAAATATTCCCTTAAGCATTTCACTTGAAACTCTATCAAAAAGTTTATAATTTAAAACTGCTCCATAGGTTGATACTGCACCAAAGGAAGCATAGGCTAAAATAAATAATAAAATATCTATAATATTTTCTCTACCTATAATTCCAGAAGGAACAAAAAGTATTATTCCATTTACAAAATATTGTATTATAGTAGTTAATGTTGAATAAAATAATTTTTCTTCACTTCTTGCTGGAATAAGAAAAATAACTTGATTATTAAAATCTGAAGACCACTTTCCTGTATAAGTTGTTAAAAACATTAAATATACACTAAGAAAGAAAAGTGCAATTAAAGGCATATTAATATAAGCTGTAACTACTGATATTAAAAAATACATTAAAGAAGATAAACCCAAAAAGTAAAAGCCTGTTTTTCTATACTCTGCTAAATGTCTAAAAAATATTGCCTTTCCATAGGTTGCTGAATATTTAAATTCCTTTGTTCTTCTTGCAAATAAAGGTTTCTTTTCCCTTGTTAATTTATTAAGTTCACTTTTATCATATCCACTATTTTTATAACTTTGAACTACTTCATTTTGTTCTGCTGAAGGAAGGGCATCTTCATAAAAATCTAAATTTAAGTTATATAAAATAACTCCACAAACAATACTTACTATAACTAAAAGTGCCATATATAAATATATACTATTATTTATTCCCTTTAAGGCTTGTATGGTTATTTCTCTCATCCAGCCTGCTATAGGAACATAAACCCAAAAATCTTTATTAAAAAATTCTACAGTATAACCTAAAAAATCTCCCTTACTATTTAAATAAATATTAAAAACTAAACCTATTATTAAAAATAGTATTATTGCCCTTAAAATTTTCACTGCTTTTTCTTTATACATGTAAAATTTAGAAAATATCCCATACATAAGAAGAGATATAAAAGTCATTGTAATTAAAAATAATAAAAATCCAACAATGAAAAAAGCCATTCCTGATTTTTGAAATTTAAAGTTACTATTTATATTAGGTATTTGATATATAATTACAATAGAAAAAACTAATATTGAAGATATTTCACGAATAAAGCCATATAATAAAACACTTTGTGCCTTTATTGGTGCTGTAAAAATAAGATTTACATCACTCATTGTATATTTAAAGGCTTTTCTACCAATTCCACTATATAAATTATAAATAAGCATTATTAAAAAAATTACTGTAGTTCCTAAAATAAAATATTTAGGATTATTATATTTATATTCTATATCACCTTCACCAAGAGAAAAACTTAAACACATCATTACAATCATAAATACAAAAAACACTAAAGGAATAGCTTTAGAAGGCTTATATTTAAAGCTTTTTATATAGTTTATAAAATTTCTTTTTGTAAGATATAAAAAAGGCTTCATTATTTTTCCTCCCCTTCTGTAACCTTAAAGAAAATATCCTCTAAAGTTTCATCTGAGTCTTTAAGTTCATTTTCAAGTTCTTTTTTAGTTTTTGAAAGAACAATATTACCCTTATCCATAATAACTATTCTGTCCCACAAATCCTCAACAGAACTTAAAAGATGGGTACTTACAAGCATTGAAACCCCTTGAAGCTTAAGTTCTAGCATAATATCTTTAAGTTTTTTTATAGCCTTTGGGTCAAGACCTATCATAGGCTCATCAAAAAGTATAAGTTTAGGTTTTGTAATTAAAGCACAACATATACTTAATTTTTGCTGCATTCCTTTAGAAAGTTCTGAACCAAATTTTTCTGTTTTATCACTTAAATCAAAAATTTCAAAAAGCTCCTCTGCATAATCTTCATAATCTTTTATACCATAAGCCCTTGCCATAAAATGAATATGCTCTCTTACTGTTAATAAAGGAAACAAACCAGGAAGCTCTGGTACATAGGAAAATAATTTCTTTCCTTCTATGGATTTATTAGAGTATCCTCCTATTTTTATCTCTCCTTTATACCTTAAAAGACCTGCTATAGATTTAATAGTTGTAGATTTTCCTGCTCCATTTGGTCCTGCTAATACTCCAATTTCCCCCTCTTCTATAAAAAGATTTAAATTTTTTACTGCATCAAATTTTTTATAAGACTTTGTTAAGTTAGTTATTTCAAGCATTTTTATTTTTCCCCCTAAAATCCTTATTAATCCTAAGTTCATTTCTATTATTTTACACTATTTTCCTTAAAAATCCTAGTTAAAATTTTGTAATTTTTAGAATTTAATCTTTAGAATTAAAAGCACAATTTATGAAATTTTTTCTTTTTCATGTTATAATTGATAAGAAAAACAATACCAAGGAGGAATTTTTTAAAGTGGACTTTGAATTTTCTAATAAATTAAATTACTTCCAAACAGGAATATTTAACATATTAAATGACAAAAAAAATAAACTTATAGCTGAAGGTAAAAAGGTTTATAACCTTTCTGTAGGAACTCCAGATTTTAAGCCTTCAAAACATGTTATGAAAGCTTTATCTGAAGCTAGCTTAGATGCTGAAAATTGGAAATACTCTTTAGGGGACAACCCAAAACTTATAGAAGCTATGAAAAACTTTTATAAAAAAAGATTTAATGTAACCTTAGATGAAGATGAAATAATGTCTGTATATGGCTCTCAAGAAGGATTAACTCATATAGGCTTTTCTTTAATTAATGAAGGAGATGTAGTTTTAGTTCCTAATCCAGGATATCCTATCTTTGAAATTGGACCCTTTCTTGCAGGTGCAGAAATTTATCATTATGAACTTTTAGAAGAAAATAATTATCTTCCTAAACTAAATGAAATTCCAGAAGATATTTTAAAACGTGCAAAATTTATGGTAGTTTCTTACCCACTAAACCCTGTATGTGCCATTGCACCTTCTGAATTTTATGATGAACTTATTTCTTTTGCAAAGAAAAATAATATAATAATAGTCCATGATAATGCCTACTCTGACATTATATATGATGGAAATATTGGTGGCTCTTTTTTAAGCCATGAAGGAGCTAAGGAAGTTGGAGTTGAATTTTATTCTCTTTCAAAATCCTATAATGTAACAGGGTCTAGAGTATCCTTTGTTTTAGGAAATAAAGAAATAATTAAACATTTTAAAACCCTTCGTTCACAAATTGACTATGGAATATTTACTCCAATACAAATAGCTGCAATAGCTGCCCTTACAGGACCACAAGAGGATGTTAAAAAACAATGTGAAGAATATGAAAAAAGAAGAAATGCTTTATGTAGAGGACTTACAAAAATAGGCTGGGAAGTTCCAGATAGCAAAGGAACAATGTTTGCTTGGGCACCTATTCCTAAAAAATTTAAAAACTCTAATGATTTTTGCATGGAACTTATGGAAAAAACAGGAGTTATCTGCACTCCAGGAAGTGCCTTTGGTTCTTTAGGAGAAGGCTATGTAAGATTTGCCCTAGTTTTACCAGTGGAAGAAATTAATGAAGCAGTTAATAGAATTAATGAAAGTGGAATATTAAAATAATAGCTTATCAATAAATTAAAAAAACAGGTAACAACATATTGATTTTATGTTACCTGTTTTTTTATCATATTAATTTTAATTTTTTATAACTCTTTATTCAACTATATAGTTTATACTCTTTCTTATTACTTCTTTAGTTATAGTATTTTTAACATCAACATATAATGTTTTTTCTCCATTTGGTCCTAAATTCCAAACTGCTGTATTTGAATCTGAGAAATCTTTTATTTTATACCAGTTTCCTTTTGTATCTCTTACAATAAATTTATATTGTAACTTTCCAGTACCACTAGCTGAAGCTTTTAAATTTACTTTTGTTTCTGAAACTTTTTCTGCTGTAAAATCTTTTATTTCTATAGAAGAAGTTACTTCAAATTTTAATTCTTTTCTTACAACTTTTCCTGTTTCATCTTTTACATCTACAAATAAAGATTTTTTACCCATAGGGCATGGTGTCCATATTGCTGTATTTGATTCTGAAAAATCCTTTATTTTATACCAATTTCCTTTTCCATCTGTTACAAGGAACTTATATTGAAGTTTTCCTTCTCCAACAGCTTCTGCTTTAAGAGTTATTTTTTCTCCACTTTGTTGTGGTGAAGGTTTATTTGTTGTAAAACTTGTTATCTTTAAATTTGTTTCTTCTGATTTACTGTTTACCTTAATTTCAACTGGTTCACTATACATTGTATAACTATTAGAATCGTCCATTGAAACTATAGTTTTTAACATTACACTTGCTTTTCCTATATTTACTGCTTTAATGTTATTATTTTCTATAGTTATTATATTATCATTTTCTATTGGAACAATTTCAGTTTTTACATCTATCTTTTCATTTAAATAATTTAGTCCTTTTCCACTTAAATTAAAGGTTTTTCCAACTTCAATATTATAATTATTTTGTTCTACAAGTAAATCACTTATCCAATTTTTAGACCAATTTGAATAGTTTGTTGTTAATCCATAAACACCCATTTTAAAAGCATTTACATAATCATTATAGTTATTATATGTCCAAGGCCATGAAGTCATTCCTCTATGCTTTAATTCTTCTAAAAGCTCCTTATTTATGCATCCATAGGAAGGATTGTAGGTTGCATTTAACTTTTGAGTTGCATTAAATACTTTTCTTATTCCTTCTCTTATATCATCAGTTTTACCAGATACTCCATTTAAATATCCTACAGATATTCCTGGCATAATTTCATTCATTTTTTGTAATTGTTCTGGTAAGAAGGATATTGTAACTATTTGGTCTTCTACTCCCATTTCATCTACTAACTCTTTTAAAGCTGGTACAATATTAGGATTTGAAGTTTTTAATTCTATAAAATGTAATACATCTTTATCTTTAAATTCTTCAAAGAATTCTCTTAATGTTGGAATTTTTGCATCTGGATAGGTGTCTGGGTATTGTTTATTTACACTTAACTCTTTAAGCTCTGCTAATGTAAAGTCTTCTACTCTTCCTGTACCATTAGTTGTTCTATCTACTGTGTCATCATGCATTATTACAATTTCATTATCCTTAGTAAGATAAATATCATTTTCAATCATATCTGCACCATTTTTATAAGCTTCAATAGCACTTTCTAATGTATTTTCAGGACATTTAGATGGGATTCCTCTATGACCTATTATAAATGGTTCTCTTACTAAAGTATTTTCATCATATTTATTTATTACATCTACTAGTGTTTCAAAGTCATTTGTTATTATTCCATTAACACCTGCATTTATTACTTTATGTAAATCTGTCTTTGAACTGCTATTACTATCACTCCATACAGTTATTAATCTTCTTTGCATATATTCTAAAGTGTCATTATTTAATATATCATCAGAGATTAATGCTGTTCTTGCTCCACTTATATTAGTTTCTTTTACTATTTGAAACATTCTTTCATCTGTTAGTGCTTGAGTGTCATTAAATTTTAATACCCCTCTAACAATTGGATAAGCTGTTCTTATATTTTTAATTATACTACTATATTCTGAAATAACTGTTACATCTTCAATTTCATTATTTTTTAAATATTCCACAAGCTTATTTGCTATAGTTTCATTTTCTACATTAATACAAGGTATTACCTTTCCTTCAATTAACTTCATAAATTCATCTAAAGAACATATTTTATTATTGTTATAATCCATAACATCTAAATTTTCATTTATTGTTATCATTGCATTTGCTGGTAATATTTCTGAAGTTAATTCACTTAAACATGCTTTATTTGTAATACTTACTATTGAAGTTGGAGCTAATGAAATTTTTTCATTTATCTCTTTAACATCTACATATTTTTCATAACTTAGCTTTGGTAATTCCTCTTCTTGAAGAGTTATTTTAATATTATCAACCTTCATTATTGAACCATTTGCTTGGAAACCAATTCCTCCACTTGTATATTGTGAAGCTGCATTAGTATCTATCATTAAATTTCCATCAATATATTCTTGAACTCTGCTTCCATGGACTTTTATTTCATAATTATACATTTTTGTATTATCTAATGCTTCTTTAAAAGATGCTGTATCTGTAACATTCCAAGAAGCTTCTGGAGTCATTTGTGCAAATTCTACTCCATTTGAAGCAGTAGCATTTTGTCTTATTGCCATTTGATAATATTGATTTTTATTATTTTCTTGAATTCTATACATTACTGAGTTCCATCTACTTCCTTCATTAGCTTCTAAACAAGTACTATCTACAGAAATCTTATAGTTACTAAAATTCATTAAATATTCTGGAAGCATAACTCTTGATGGATTATTAGGGGATTGCTTTCCATTTAAAATAAATGCACCCTCTTGAACTGTTGCATTTTCTGGTGAGCTTCCTTGAAGTCTAGTCCATCCATTTGGAAGTTGTCCATTTTCTATATTATCAAAATTCTCTTCATATAGTACATACTCAGAATCCTCTGCATTCTTTGAAACTACTAAAAGATTTGTCTCTGCTTCATCCTTTGTAATTTTTATATTAGTAATTCCTTTATTCTTTACATATAGCTTATTATTTTTAACTTCCACATTTCCAGTATCATCACTTATTGTACAATCAGCTAAACTTAAAGTTTCATTAGTTAAATCATTAAAATTTCCTTCAAGTAAAATACTATTTAAATCTATACCTTCATTAGTATTTGCTAAAATATATTTATCTTTTAATGATAAAGCTATAACCTTTTTTCCATCAGGATTAGCAGTAACATTTATTATTTTAACAACCTTTTGATTATTATATACAAAAGTAAGATTAACTTTTCCTTCTTTTAAAGGCCATATCTTATTATCTACAATTTGTATAATACTTTCATCAGAAGAAGTTATTTTTAATTTACTCATTGGTATTTCTTCACTAATACCATCATTATATATTATAGTTCCTGTAAAATCTTCAACATTTGTTAATGCTTGCATGCTATCTGGAATATTTACATCTAATGATGTACTATTTATCTTTGTTACTTTTAAATTATCAAAAGCTACTGTACTTTGGTCTACCTGAAATCCTACTTTACCCTTTTTACATAAAGAATCTAAGGTATTATCAGTAAGTAATGTATATTCTTCCTCTCCATCAGCTTTAATATATTCTTTAACATTATTTCCACATACTCTTACTTTAAGATTATATTTTTTATTTAATTCTAAAGCTTGTCCATATGAACCCTTAACTGGAACTGACCAAGCTCCACTACTTGTTCTTTCTGCTATTTCAAAACTTCCATTTTGTCTTATTGCCATTTGATTATATGGAACTTTCCCTTGAGAAGGTGCCCTAAATATTATTGATGCCCATCTTGAAGAATTTAACACTTGTAAAAATGTTAAATCTGCTTCTATTTCATAATCATCCCATTGTACTGGTGCAAATATTCTTGCTTGATTTCCACTTATATTTCCATTAACTATAAGTTGTCCATTTTCTACTTTAAAGCCTTCAGTTCCATCAGTTTCACTTATCCATCCTGTTGGAAGTTGTCCATTTTCTATATTATCAAAATTTTCTTCTAATAAAACATTAGATATATCCCCACTAACTTCTTCATCACTAAGTTTTACTATTCCATAACCTGAAGTATTATTCCAAAATGAATTTACTTTTTTATAATTACTCCAATATGCATCCCCTGTTTTATTGCTATCTTTATCTGTTACACTTGCATTAAAACCAAATTCTTTAGTTTTATTTGGGTCAATATTTAACATATCCCATGGGATTGCCACTTCGCAGCTCCATCCATCTTCTGTTTTACTTATTGCTCGTAATATATTCTTTTCATCCTTATTTGCATGATTAGCTGCTGAACCAAAGTAAAATTTAGGAGTAGATGAATTTTCTTGATATACTAATCCTATTTGTAAGTCATCTTCTTTGAAAGGAGCACTTTGATGAAGAGTTGGGTCTATAAAAATTCCAACACAATCATTTAGAAACCAAGAAATATTTTCATCATAAACAAGTTCTTCATCTTTAATATTAAATGCTACATAAAGATTTTTATCATCATAGTTCATTCCAAAATTAGCTTCTTCCACAACTCCTGGACTTAATTCCATTAAAAGCTTGTTATTAATTTCCCATGTACTTTCATCAGTTACCCCATCAATTACTGGTGCTGTCTTTGTTTTTTTAATTTCCATTAAATTACGCTCTTCTTCTACTTCTGTTGCAATTGTTTTGGTAGGTACTAAACTTTGAGAAATTACACTACTTACCATTAATACTGTTAACATTTTGGCCATTATCCCTATTTTTTTGTTTTTTATCATTTTGACACCTCCTAGTTAATTCACTATCATTTTATAAGGAGTTTATTAAATAGGAATTGGCTTTTTGTTAAATTGTGTTAGTTTACAGTTAAAATATTATAGAAAAAAATTTTTAGTAGAATAAAAATATGTTATAATACTATACAAAACTAAATTAATTTAAGGAGACGAAAACATGAAGAAAAAATTTGATATTTCAAATCTTTTAGCACCACTTATACTACTTATAGTTTTAGCATTAACAATTATGTTTATACCTGAATATGCAAGATATGTTTTTCCTTTAATAGTTATATTTCTTTTATATACAAAAAGATATATTGTTTATGCCTTTCAAGGTAGCAAAGCTTATAATATGAAAAACTTTACCTATGCCCTTGAAAGATATAGAAAAAGTGTTAAGGTTTCAGGGTGCAAGGGTGCTATTGTAACAAGCTATCTTATTGTTGAAATAAAATATGGAAAACCTAGTTTAGCTTTAGATTATATAAATAAAAATATGAATAATAAAAAGTTTGATGAAGCTACAAAATATAGTATGTCTGTATCAAAGGCTATAGCCCTTTGGAAAGAAAATATGGCTCTTGATAGCTTAAATTTACTTAAAGATTTACTTAAGACTTCTGAAAATACCTATGCTTATGAAACATTAACAACTTTATTAATTATGAATAAAAATTATGATGAAGCTTTAGAATATATTAAAAAAGGTCTTGATTATAATAAAGATAGTAAAGTTCTTCTTTCAAATGAAGCTGAAGTATATTATAAATTAGGAAACTTCCAAAAATCAGAAGAATTATTTAAACCATTAATAGAAAGTAAAGTAAATTTTGCTGAACCTTATTACTATACAGGACTTTTAGCAAAGGAAAGAGGAGAAAGAGAAAAGGCTATTGAACTTTTAGAAAAGGTTATAGATTGTAATGACTCTTTACTTACTACTGTTTCTAAAGAAGAGACACAAGAAATATTAGGTCCATTATATGATGAAGAAGATAAATAGTTAATTAAAAAGGTTGTCCTATTAAAGTAAAGATTTTTATTTAATCTTTCTTTATTTTGGACAACCTTTTATTTAACTATTTATCTTCTTTTTCTAGTGAAACTTTTTTTGAATCTTTTAAAACATCTGCAATTGCTGCTATGTTTCCAAGAGATGATAAAGTTTCATTTGGAAGTATAAGCTTATTAGCTGGGTTAGTAGCCATTTCTTTAAGAGCTTCAACTTGCTTTAATGCAATAACTCTTTCATCTGTTCCAGATTCTATAATAGCTGTATTAACCTTTTTAATAGCTTCAGCTTCTGCAATTGCTATAGCTTCTATAGCCTTAGCTTTACCTTCTGCTTCAAGTAATTGAGATTCTCTTAAACCTTCTGCTCTTCTTATTTGAGCTTCCTTTTGAGCTTCAGCTTCTAAGATTTTAGCTTGCTTTTCACCTTCAGCCTTTTCAACTTGTGATTGTCTTTGACCTTCAGCTGTAAGAATCATAGCTCTCTTATCTCTTTCTGCCTTCATTTGCTTTTCCATTGCTTGTTGTATTTCAGCTGGTGGAACTATGTTTTTAATTTCTACTGATAATATTTTTATACCATAAGCATCTGTAACTTCATCAATAATACTTAAAAGGTCTTGGTTTATTTTATCTCTTCCTGATAATACTTCATCTAATGTCATGTTACCAATTATATTTCTCATATTTGTTGTAGATGAATATACAATACCTGATCTAAAATCTTCAATGTTATATACAGCATCTCTTGCATTTAGAAGTTTGTAGAATATAACATTATCAACAGAAATTTTAACATTATCCTTAGTAATAACTGATTGTGGTGGTACATCTAAAATTTGTTGCTTTGTAGATACCTTTTTTCTTACATAATCAACAAAAGGAATTATAAGATGCCATCCTGGTTCTAATACTTTATAAAATTGTCCAAATCTTTCTACTACATATAAATACCCAGTGTTTACTATCTTAATTGATGATAAAACAACTACAAGTACTATAAATAATATTACTCCTAAAATAATTAATCCTGTCATTTTTTTATTCCTCCCTTAATAACTTTATTGTTAATTTATTACCATCAATTCCAGTTACCTGAAATTTTTGACCTTTTAATATTTTTTTGCCTACATTTTCAGCAGTCCAGTAATTTCCTCCAACCTTTACTCTTCCTGTTTCTTCAATATCCTCTTCTGCAATAAAAACTTTTCCAATATAAGTTTCCTCCATAAGTGGAGTGTGCTTAACAGATTTTTTCACTGCATTTTTTGTTAAAGGATATCCAATGGCTATTGCAATTAAACTTACTACTGTAAATACTATAAATTGTACTGCAAATTTAACATTTATTAAGCTTAGTACTATTGAAACTAAGGCTCCAATTCCAAACCAGCAAAAAATAAATGCACTAGTTAAAATATCAATTGCAACAAAGAATATTGCTACTATTAACCAAAATATAGCTGCTCCCATATCCTGCTCCCCCTTTGTTTATTAATTTGTGATATTTTTTTGAATTTTCTTTATTATACCACATACTAGAAAAATTATACATTATTTTTTACTATATATACTTTATTTAACTTATCTTTTATTTATAACAAAAATTCATATATATTTTTCATGTTTTTATAATACACTATTTTAAATCTTATTTCAAGTTTATTTTAATCTTAAAATATAGTATTTTTTATCTTTTAATAATGTTTTCTTTTCTGTTTGCCTTTTTTCATATAGTTTCCTTTCTCTTTTGCTTCTTTTCATTGATTTTCTAATTTTTTAAAAGTACAATATAGAAGTCAAATTATTTTTATTAGGAGTTGATATTTTATGGACTTTATAAAAGTAGCAGCTGCTTGTCCTGTAACAAGAGTTGGAGATACTGATTTTAATAAAAAAGAAATTTTATCATGTATAAAAGAAGCAAATATGGTTAATACTAAAGTTATAGTGTTTCCTGAACTTTGTATTTCTTCATATACCTGTGGTGATTTATTTTTAAATAACACCCTACTTACAAACTCACTTAATGCAGTTGAATATATATTAAAAGAAACAAGAGATATAGATATGCTTATAACAATAGGAGCTCCTCTTATATACCATGATGCTTTATATAACTGTGGCTATGTTTTATACAAAGGAAAAATTTTAGGAATAGTTCCTAAAAGCTATATTCCAAATTACAGCGAATTTTATGAAAAACGTTGGTTTACTGAAGGCCTTAACATTACAAGTAAAACTGTAGATTTTTCTTTCCAAAAAAATGTGCCTTTTGGAGTTAATCTTTTATTTTCTTGTGATAATTTTACCTTTGGAGTTGAAATATGTGAAGACCTTTGGGTTACAATTCCACCAAGTTCTTATTTAGCTTTAATGGGAGCTAATATAATAGGAAATCTTTCAGCTTCAAATGAACTTGTAAGTAAAGCTGACTATAGAAGAGCTTTAATTAAAAATCAAAGTGCTCGTTCTATTTGTGGATATATCTACTCCTCTGCAGGAGTTTATGAATCCTCTACAGACCTTTTATTTAGTGGTCACCTTCTTATAACTGAAAATGGAACTACCCTTTGTGAAAATGAAAGATTCCAAAGAGAAAATGAAGTAATTTACTCTATTATAGATTTATTTAGATTAAAATCTGAAAGATTAAAAAACTTAAGTTTTAGAGATTCCTCAAAAGTTCTTTATAAAGAGCCTGAAATAATTAATTTTTCCTTTGATGATACTACTATTTTAA
This sequence comes from uncultured Clostridium sp., assembly GCA_900539375.1. Taxonomy (GTDB): domain Bacteria; phylum Bacillota; class Clostridia; order Clostridiales; family Clostridiaceae; genus Clostridium. Next base: position 22,753 of record UQBY01000024.1, read on the forward strand.
ACTTTGACCGTTATATTGATAAACATCCTTTTGTACCTTCAAATAAAGCTTTAAGAAATGAACGTTGCAAAGAAATATTTAATATACAATCTTCAGCCCTTGCAAAAAGATTTGAACATACAAAATCACAAAAAGCTGTTGTAGGAATTTCAGGAGGTCTTGATTCAACTTTAGCCCTACTTGTTATAGTAAAAACCTTTAAATTATTAAACCTTCCTATGAAAAATATAATAACTATAACAATGCCTGGCTTTGGTACAACAGATAGAACCTATAATAATGCAGTAACTTTATGTAAAGAACTTGGCTGTGATTTTAGAGAAGTAAATATAGTAAAAGCTGCTCTTCAACATTTTGAAGATATAGGTCATGATGCTAAAATCCATGATGTTACTTATGAAAATGTTCAAGCAAGAGAAAGAACTCAAGTCCTTATGGATGTAGCTAATAAAGAGGGAGGACTTTTAATAGGTACAGGAGATTTATCTGAACTTGCTTTAGGCTGGTGTACATATAATGGAGACCATATGTCAATGTATTCTGTAAATCCATCTATTCCAAAAACTTTAGTAAGATATTTAGTAAAATATGTAGCAGAAAATGAATCTACTCCTATTGCTTCTAAAACCTTACTAGATATTTTAGATACACCTGTAAGCCCTGAACTTTTACCAAAGGATGCAGAAGGTAATATTGCTCAAAAAACAGAAGATATTGTAGGACCTTACGAGCTTCATGACTTCTTCTTATATCACTTTATAAAACATGGTTCTACTAAAGATAGACTTTTCTTCCTTGCAAAAGAAGCCTTTAAAGATGACTATAGTGAAGAGGAAATAAAAAAGTGGCTTCATAAATTTGTATGGAGATTTTTCACTCAACAATTTAAAAGAAGTGCTCTTCCTGATGGACCTAAAGTTGGAAGTATTTCCTTATCCCCTAGAGGTGATTGGAGAATGCCATCTGATGCTGCTCCATGGAAAAATAATTAAATTCAAACTTTAATAATATTTTTTCAAATAATCTTTGCATTATTTTTATTATTAGTTTATACTTATACAGTTAGTGAAGAATTATATATTATTTTCACTAACTGTTTTTAAAAAAACTGTAAAATTATTTAATAAAATAAAAATATATAATGAAGGGAACATTGCATGGAAAATATAAAATTTGAAGATTTAAATTTAAAGAAATCTATACTTAAAGCAATTAATGACTTAGGATATGAACATCCATCTCAAATTCAAGCAGAAGCAATTCCTCTTGCTATAGAAGGATATGACCTTATAGGGCAAGCACAAACTGGTACTGGTAAAACAGCTGCTTTTGGTTGTTCAATACTTAATAATATGAAAAAAAGTTCAAATGTAAGCTCAGTTATATTAACTCCAACAAGAGAACTTGCCATTCAAATATATGAGGAATTAATTAAGCTTTCAAAATATGAAAAACTTTCTATACTTCCTATATATGGTGGAGATTCTATACAAAAGCAAATTCGTGAACTAAATAAAGGTATTGATATTGTTGTAGGAACTCCAGGAAGAGTTTTAGACCTTATAAGAAGAAAAGCACTTAAGCTTTCAAATGTACAATCTTTAGTTCTTGATGAAGCAGATGAAATGCTTAATATGGGCTTTATTGAAGATATTGAAACAGTAATAAAAGAACTTCCAGAGGAAAGACAAACTCTTTTATTCTCTGCTACTATGCCAGACCAAATAAGAAAACTTGCTAAAAACTACATGAAAAAAGATTCAAAAATAGTAAACATTAAAAAAGTTTCTATGACTGTTTCAAAAATAAAGCAAATTTACTTTGAAGTAAATCATAAAAACAAATTTGAAGCCCTTTGCAGAGTTTTAGATTTTGATACTCCTAATGCAGCTATAATATTTTGCAAAACAAAAAAAGGTGTTGATGAACTTGTTGAAGGTCTTCAAGCTAGAAATTATGTAGTTGAAGGTATGCATGGAGATATGTCTCAGCTTCATAGAATGAAAACTTTAAAAAGATTTAAAGAAGGTTCATTAAGCTACTTAGTTGCTACAGATGTTGCAGCAAGAGGCATTGATGTTGATGGAATTACTCATGTAATTAACTATGACTTAACTCAAGATGTAGAAAGCTATGTTCATAGAATAGGAAGATGTGGAAGAGCAAATAAAGAAGGTACTGCCTACTCTTTTATAACTCCAAGAGAAAACTCTATGCTTAGACAAATAAAAAATGTTACTAAAGGAACAATAACAAAAATGTCTGTTCCATCAGTAAAACAAATATTAGCTGCTAAATCTAATATTAAATTAGAAGAAGTAAATAAAGTAATTGAAGAAGGAAACTTTGAAAACTATTCTTCCATTGCAACAAAACTTTGCAAAGAAAACAATCCTTTAGATGTAATATCTGCATTACTAAAAATGCAATTTGATAAAGAAATGAGCTTTAAATATGAAAAAGATAAACTTGAAGCTCCAAAGGGTGATGATGTAAGACTATTTTTCTCAATTGGAAAAAGAGACGGCTTAACACCAAAAACATTAGTTAAATTTATAATAGAAAAAGCTAATGTATCTGGAAAGAAAATAAATAAAGTTGATATACTTGATAAATTCTCCTTTGTTACTGTAGATAATGATATACTAAACAAAGTAATGACAAAATGTATAGGACAAAAAATAGGAAAAAGAAAAATAAACATAGAAGTAGCAAATAAAAGAAAATAAATTTAGCTTAATTTAAAACTTTGGAGTTCTTATGTTATTCGGTTGTTCCGTCGACAGGCTCCAAGTCACTACCTCATAAAATAAGAACTCCAAAGTTTAATAAGCAAATTTATTTTTATAATTTGCTATAAAAAAGTTATCTTATTAAGAAATTTTTGATTATAATTTTTTAGAAATCTCTTTTTAAGATAGCTTTTATTTTTTATATTTAATTTGTAGTTAGATTTTTTATTAGGTGTTGTTGTTTTCTTTTGGTTTGTCTTTTTTTATTTGTTTACAGACTTGGTTGCTGTAAACTGTGGCTCCTGTTACTAGGATTCCTTGGATTGTTGATTCTATGGATATGCCGTTAATTGCTATTGCTCCTAAGATTCCTAAGGGTAGTAGAATTATTGGGATATATTTGTCTTTTATAAATCCTGCTTTTTTTAGTATGCAGCCAAGGATATATAGTGCAGGAATTAAAATAAGGCATTTTTCTATAATAAAATTCATAAAGTAAAAACCTCCTTATTTATAATATTTAAAATAAGAAGGCTAGTGATTAAAATTTATATATTTTTCATAAAAACATATCTTCTTAATCCTGAATATTTTATTTTGTCTTTTACAATTTCATATCCAAGACTTTTAAATGTATTTACGCTATAAGGGTTATAAGGAGAGGCTGTTGCCATCATTATTTTGCTTCCTTTATTTTTTCCTATTTCTTCTAGCTTTAGGCACATAGCTTTTTGAAGATTGTTTCCTCTATATTCTTTTTTAACAATTGTTGATTCAATATGTGAAACCTTTAAAAGTTCATCACCTTTTAAATCTATATCATATCCATAATTTTCTTTATCTAAACCATACTTGCAATAAACTCCAAGGGATATAAGCTCATTATCTAAAGTAACATAACCTATTATCTCTCCAAGTTCTTTAATTATTTTTTCAAACTCTTCTTTACTAGATGAATAATAAACTTCTTTATTTTCAAGTCCTTCTACTACTTCTTCTTGTAGTTTCATTATTTTATCTATATAAGATAAATCTAACTTTTTTAATTCTACTTTAGTCTTGCTTCCATTTTTATTTTTAATTTCTATCATTTTTAAGCTCCTACTATTTTCAAAGATACATGAAACCTTAAGCTACTTTCCTTTTGGCTGGTTGGCTATTGACTTGCAATTCATAAGTAAAAGAACCTTTTCATATAAAATAGGTGTAACCTCATCAATTGTTGCTGGCTCTTCTAGAATTATTGCACTATAGCATACACTACTTACAAGCTCTATCATCATAAATAATGTTATATTGGCTTCTTCTTTCTCTGCTCCTCTTTCAATAAGACCATCTAAAAAAAACTTAACAGCATCTTGAACCTCTGCATACTGTTCTGGTTTCATTATGGCCTTTCTATATACACCCCAGGAAAAGTTTTTATTAATAAGTTTAAGAAGAAGAGGATTTGCTTTAAAGTATTTTATTATATATGCAATAAAATATAAAATCTTATCTTCAAATTCTTCTATATTTTGCTCTTTAGTTTCATTAATAGCTTTTTTTATAAGCTCATTACTTTTGTTTAAAATTAGTTTATGAAATATATCATATTTGTCTTTAAAATAAAGGTAAAATGTACCCTTTGCAACACCTGCTTTTTTTACTATATCATCAATAACTGTTTTGTTAATACCTTTAGTTGTAAATAATTCATAAGCTGCAGAATACAATTCAGATTCTTTCTTTTTTTTCTTATTTCCAACTTTACTTTTTTTTTCCGTCATTTTTCCTTAAACACAACTCCTTCTAAAGTGACTAACAGTCAATTTATACTTTTATTATATCTCACTTTATTTTTTAGTCAATGATTTTATTTAGTTAATTTAACTGAAATAATTACAAATTTATATAAATTAACTCCCTTTTAATTAAAATGACAAAAACAGCATAAGAAAAGGATGGTCACAAAATAAGAAAGCTCTTGCAGCTGCTTTTCTATTTAATAAAAATTTAAAAAAATATAATAGAAAAACCACCCTTTTCATTGTAAAATGAATCTACCAAATCAAAATTACAAACGAAAGGGTGGTTTATGTAATAACCATCAAGAATATATTACTACAAATTTTAAAAAGTGCTAGAAAAGATAATAATTTAATAGCAATGGTTATTAACAAGCTTCTAAAGAAGAAACTTCTGTTTCATGTTTTTTTATAAGTTTTTTCATAATTACATAATAAGAACTTATAAGTATTACAGTTGAGCCAATCCATGCTATTGGACTTGCAAAACATATTCCTGTATATCCAACTAAAGCAGATAAGCCTACTGCAGCAATTGTTCTCATAACTAACTCTGCAATTCCTGCCATCATTGGTACAGAGGCATTTCCTATTCCTTGAATTGTGTTTCTATAAATAAATAATAAACCTAAAATCCATAAAAATACTGAAATTGTATTTAAATATTGTTGTGCATATTCTATAACATGAACTTTATCTGCTGATACAAAAAGTTTTGTAAAACTTCTTCCAAATAAAACTAAAATCATTCCAGCTGCTACATTTATTATAGTTGATATAATTACGCACTTTTTAACTCCCTCTTTTATTCTTTCTATCTTTTTAGCTCCAAGATTTTGAGCTGCATAAGTTGCCATTGCTGTTCCAAAGGTTGCAGCAGGTTGGGTTACAAGTTGTTCAACCTTTGAAGCTGCTGTATAAGAGGCAACTACAGTTGAGCCAAGACCATTAATTGCAACTTGAAGAATCATAATTCCTATGGCAATTATAGAATATTGTATAGCTGCTGGAACTCCTATATTTAAAAGTCTTCTAATAAGGGCTATATCTAATCTCCAATCTTTTTTAGATAATTTTAATATAGGGAATTTTTTCTTCATATAAACATAACATAAAACACAAGAAATTCCTTGAGATACTACTGTTGCTATAGCTGTTCCCTTTACTCCTAAAGGTATATATACTACTAATACAATATCTAAAATTACATTTATTACTGATGATAAAATTAAAAAATATAAAGGGGTTTTACTATCACCTAAGGCTCTTAGTATAGATGCAAATAAGTTATAAAATATAACAACTAAAGTTCCTCCATAAATTATAGCAATATACTTAAAAGAATCATTTATTATATCCTTTGGAGTTTTCATAATCCTTAAAAGGGGCATTGCAAAAATAAGGCTTATGGCTGTAATTACTATTGTACTTGCTATACTTAAATAAAAAGACATAGCCACAGACCTTTTTACTCCCTTTTCATTATTAGCTCCAAACTTTTGGGCTATAATAACTGCAAAACCATTAGTTAACCCTTGAATAAATCCTAAAACTAAAAAGGACATGGCACCGGTTGCACCCACTGCAGCTAAAGCTTGTACTCCTATGAATCTTCCAACAACTATAGTATCAACCATACTATAAAACTGCTGAAATATATTTCCAACAAGCATAGGAATTGAAAAGGCAAGAATTAATTTAGCTGGTTTTCCAACTGTCATATCATTAGTCATACTCTATTTTCCTCCATTATTAAATTTTTTATAAAAAAATAAAGTTAAATATTCCATATAAAATATATAACTTTATTTCAAAATAGTAAATAGTTTTTTATATTTTTTACTAAAATTTTTACTTAATTTTTATAACTTTCAAGCATGACCTTCCAATCTGCTTTTAACTTCTTTTTAAGCCAGGAGGGTGATATTATTTTTACATTTCCTGCATAGCTTCTAAGCCAAGGTATCATCTCATAGCAATCATTTACTTTCTTTAAAATTTTAAAGCCCTTTTCCCCTTCTATTATTTCAGCTTCTCCTATTTCACTTTTTATTTTATTTAAAATATATTTTTCCTTTTCATTTTTTATTATAACTTCAAGTTCTAATATTTCATGTTCTCCCTTATAATTTTTAGGAACGCTTGACCAACTTTTTTCCATAGTTTCTTTATAAAGTTCTTCTAAACTTTCTCTTTTAAAACCTTCTTTTAAAACCTTAACATCTTTTATTCTATCAAGTCTTGAAACAACACATCTGTTATTTTTATTAAAAGAAATTAGATAATATCTTCCACAATTACTGTCATATCTTATTTTATAAGGCTTTAAAACTTCCTCTACATATCTATTTTTTCTAGTGCTTTTTATATTACTTTCTAAATTTATTCTTTTTTCCTCATTTATTGCATTTAAAAGCTTACATAATATTTCTTCCTCTATTACTGGGTGAAAGTGAAGATCTTTATATTGAAATAAATCCTTATTTTCTATATTTATATTTCTTTCAAAATATAAATAATCAAATAAACTTAAGGAAAAATAGTAACCTGCCATATTAGGTATAATAATATTTTTATATAAACTTGAAACATAATAAAGAATTTTTACCTCTTCATTTGTAAAATCCTTTAAAATATCCTTTGCTATTTTATACATATTATTTCTTCCCTGTTTTTCACAAGAAATAATATCCATTTCCTTATTTAATTCCTTTATCTTTCTTTCTATAGTTTTTCCACTTATATTGTCATATTTTATAAGCTCCTTATCAATTAAAAAGTCTTCTATTTCACTAAAACACATTAATTTATTATTATAATTTAATACCATAAGAATATAATAATAAAGAATTAAATCAGTTTTTGTAAAACTTTTACTAAAATAAGTTTCAACTAAAAAGTTTTTTGTATTTGAAAGAGAATCATAACTTAAATTTAAAAGTTTAAGTCTTCCATCCCTTTCTTCCTTTATAAAATCATTCCCTATGTATTGTTGTATTCTCCCTATTTCATATTTAAGTTTTCTTGTACTTTTACCATTTTTCTCTTCTAAAGCTTCCCTTGAAAAACAGCCATATAAAAATACATCCCTTAATATTTCCCTTATGTTATCATAATGTTTAATAAACTCAGAAAACAAATTTTTTTCTCTCCCTTTATTTAATTATTTTCTTCTTTAATATATAAATATAATTTTTTTATAGTGAAAGATTATAAGCACAAGTTATTCTTTCTATTATTGTCTTTACAATATTTTCAGGGGATTTTACCCTAACATAAGGCCCTAAGGAAATAATTTTTCTTATTATCTCTTCTTCTTGAAAGCTATAATAATAAAGTTCTATTTCATAAACATCCTTTTCTATAACCCTTGCATATCTTTCATAGGAAGAAAAGCTCATAAAAAATCTTTCCATAGCACTTCTTTCATCCTTTACCTGAAGAATTATAGGTTTATCTACATATTTATTTTTAATTTTTGAAAATATATCTTTTCTTGATACTTTATCCCCTAAAGACACCTTTGTTAAATTATCCATTACTGTCATAACAGGTCTTTTTTCCTCTATTGAATAAAAAGAGACTCTAAATTTTTCATCCCTTAAGGAATACTCTATTCTAATTGGAATAGCCCTTTGATTTTTATATACATTTCCATTTCTATCTATGTTAGTATAAATTATAGCCTTACTTTCTAATATTCCCCTTAAAATCGTAAAAAACTTTTCTCTAAAATCCTTATCTTCTGTACTTTCTTCTAATAAAGTTTTATTTGTTATATGAATATTTTTATAGCTTAAATTCTCTACATCCTTTAAATTTTCTTTAAGCTTATTTACAATTTCCTCCCCTAAAAGAATTTTTCCTTTTTCATTTTCTATTAAATCCTTAAGCCATTGTTTTTCTAAAGAAGTAAATCTAACTTTTAAAGGGATTTCTCCTTCTTTCTCTATTATAGGATAATATTTTCCATCTTTTTCTTTTAATAAATTAAGATTATTTTCTTCATTTAAACATTTATTTAAAATCATTTCCCTAAAAGTTGACCTATTTTTATCAATAAATTCATAATCATTATACCCATTTTCCTGTATTAATTTTATTATCTCCTCTTCAGTAATACCTTCCTTTGCTAAAGATAATATAGTAAATACTAAATGAAAATATTTATTTTTATATTCATGAAATAGCTCCATTTATATTTTTTCCTCCTATTTCAATTATCAAAATATATTATATCCTCAAATAGCTAAAATTTAAAATAATTTCTTATTAAAACTTATTCCTGAGCTTTAAAATTATAAATAGGTTTTATTATCTCTAAAATTTCTACTGTATCTTCTATATTATTTATAATTTCTTCCATAGGCTTATATACCATAGGAGCTTCATCTAAAGTGTTTTCACTTATAGAAGAGGTAAATATACCTTCCATAGATTCTTTAAACTCATCTAAGGTTAAAACTTCCTTTGCCTTTGTTCTGCTCATAAGTCTTCCTGCACCATGGGGAGCTGAATAGTTCCAGTTTTCATTTCCTTTTCCTATACATATAAGGCTTCCATCTCTCATATTTATTGGAATTAATAGCTTTTCTCCCTTATAGGCAGATACACTTCCCTTTCTTATTATATTATCTTTAAAGTTTATATAATTATGGGTTGTATTAAAGGATTCGTAGTCACTAAAGGATTTATTAAACATTCTTTTTAATATAATATCTGCCATTGTATTTCTATTTAACACAGCATATTCTTGACATATATTCATATCATGTAAATATTCGTCTCTATACTTTCCTGTTAAAAAACATAATTCCTTTGGATAATTTGGAAACTTTTCCTCATATTCTGCCTTTAATTTTTTTAATTCCTTTTGAATTTCCTTTCTTCTACCTGCTTTTTTAAAGGTATCTATTATTTCATCCCTTCTTATATAATAATCTTCCTTACCACTACATAAATCTACAGCAAGATTTTGATAATATTCTGCAACTTGAGTTCCTAAATTTCTACTTCCAGAATGAATTACTAAATATTTATTATTGTCTTTATCTTTATCTACTTCTATAAAATGATTTCCTCCACCTAAAGTTCCAATACTTCTTTCTAATCTTTTTGAATTTTTAAGGCTTCTATAACAATAAAGTTCTTGTAACTTTTCATATCTTATCATTCTTCCTTCATGAACATTTTTACCAGAAGGAACATACTTTTTTATTACTTCATCAAGCTTTTCTAAATGAAAATCCTCTTTACCTAAAAATATTGTAAGCATACCACAACCAATATCAACTCCTACAATATTTGGAATAACCTTATCCTTTAAATCAGCAGTAAAACCTATAACACAACTTTTTCCTGCATGGGTATCTGGCATTATCCTTATTTTAGCACCTTCTACAAAGGACTGGTCACATAAATTTTTTATTTGCTCCATGGCAATATCTTCTACATCATCAGTAAAAATAATAGCTTCACTATACTGTCCCTTTACTACTTTCATTTTAAATTCACCTTCTCTTTTTTAATAATCTTCTTTAAAATAATAATTTTCTATTTCCTCTTTAAGAGAGCTTAAGCCTTCTTCCACCTTTGGAATAAACTCTAAAACCTTTTCATTCCATCCTGCTAAAATATTTGTTCTCTCTCCAATAAACTGCTGAGTTCCATAGCCTTGCATGTCTATAGAATGAACCCACAAATTAGGATTTACAGTTTTTCTATATTTATCTACCCACATTTCACAGGTTTTTGAATATCCTCTATTTATTTCATTATCTGAAAGCATTATTATCCTATCTACCTTTATCCTTTGATTTAATATATATTTTATAGGAAGTGTAAGGTCAGTCCAACCTCCTCCTACATATATTGATTCTGCATTTTTTAGTATTCCCCTATCTTTATTTAAATCATACAAAACCAAACTATCATCAAAGGTTACAGTTATTGAATTTTCACAAATATAATTTGCCATAGCAAGCATAACTACTGCAATTTCAGAACAAGTTACCTTACTTTTAAAACTTATAGGAAAATTCATAGAACCTGAAACATCTGCTGCAATTAAGGTTGTTCCCTTTAATTTTTTAATACTTTTAACTGAAGATATTATAGCCTTTTCTAAAGCATTATAAGCCCTTTCATCATAAATATCTTCATTTTTTAAAGATTTATAAGCTGAATAAAATCTAAAGGGAAGCTGCTTACTTTTTATTACCCTATCTTCATTTTCTATTATTTCAAAAACCTTATTTATATTAGAAGGATTAGCATTTATAATATTTCTTAAATTTCTTAATAAAGCCATATATCCAACTAAATTATTTTCAATTAAATACTCCCAGGTTTCTTTATTATTCCCATAGGCTGATAAAATACTTTCCCAAGTCTTTGGAGTTTCCATTTTATCCTCTAAAACCCTTTTAAATAACTTACTTTGTTCTTCATTTTTAGCCTTTGGATGAGTTAAACATAAAATATCCTTTAGCTTAACTTCACCATTTTTATTATTTTTTGCTAAAGAATACTCATTAAACTTTAAAAAACTTTCTGCTAAGCCCTTTTTCATACCATTAGGAATTGGCTTTTTAAAAGTATTTAAATAATAAGCTAAAATCTCATTCATATCATCAGGTCTTTCAACAATGTTTTTAATTACTTCTTTAGAATACTTCTTTCCATTAACACTTTTAGAAAGTTCACCAGCTAAAACATGAGATATACTTCTTAAATGCATATTCTTTCTTGCATATATTGTAAGATTAGCTAAAAACCTACTATCACTAGCAGCTAACCTTCTTATATCATTTACTATTTCACTAGAATTATCACCATAAAACTTACTTTCATTAAAGAAAGATGTTAAAACTTTAGTTATAAGTCTTTCTTTATCATCCATTTTATAAGCCACATTGCCACTTTTATTAACTGTCTTTTCTTTGTCTTTTAAATTAAACTTACTCATAATTTTTTAACACCTCTTAATAAACTCTTTCTAATTCCTATGAACCAATTATATCTATAACTAGAATATTTTAAAAGACAAAAACCTTGCACTTTATACTAAAACTATTATTAACTTGGCAAGTTATTCACAATTTTCAAAATATATAATTACCTATAAAATAAAAAAATACACAACCTAAATACTAGATTGTGTATTTTTTTATTTTAAATATCTCTTAAAGAATTTTAATTTTTTATATTTATTTGAAAATACATTTTCTAAAAAAACAAGGAGAAAAGCTAAAAGAGAAGTAGTGCTCTACCAAGCTGAGCTATTTATATGTTTTTACATATAAAATTGGATTTGAACCAATGACACCTATTCTTATAAGAAGTATCTCTTTTATACACTTCCTTGTTTTTAAAGAAAACTGCTTTTAGAGAAAATCAAAAAGTGTATATAAAAATTCTAATAAAGAAGTAACACTTTTTTACACTACCAAAAGCTTTAACTATATTATATCTTTACCTAAAATATTTTAAAAGACAAAAACCTTGCACTTTATACAAAAGCCCTTTTCATTTTTAATCTATTTAATTTTATACAAATACTTGAAATATTTCTTTTTCCTCAATAATTAATTTTTCTTTTTTATATTCTTTATTTTTATTAAAGTTAAATATTAATAAATATCCTTTGTTTTCATTATTTATATGAAGATAATTTGCTAATTGTTTTAAGCCTTTTTCATGGTATTCTTCTTCACGCCATATTTTAAGCTCTATTATATATTTATTTTTATTATAAGTTATTACTACATCTAATCTTTTTTCTTCAGATATTTGTACTTCTTTAAAAGCAAAACCTACTCCATTTATTATTGGTTTTATAAAGGCTAGAAATAATAGTCTTCCTTCACGTTCTAAAAAGTTTTTGTCAATGCTACTATATTGCTCTTTCATAAATTCTTGAAATTTTATTAAAATCTTTTCTATTTTTAATCCTGTTCCTTCTATGAAGTTTGCTTTTATGTTATAACCTGCAACATTTCTTAGTTTTAAATTTGTTACAAAATAGTTATAAAGTCTTTGTTCTAAAAGCCTATTAGATATTTTTACCTTTCCATCTTCTTCTTTAAAATACCCAAAGGTAACTCCTAAATCTACTATATTATTATCTATATTAAAGTCTTTTTCTTCTCCATTAAATACAATATCAAAAATATATTCATATAAATCTTTATTATTAGACACATTTTTAATAACATCATCAAATAATGTATTTTTTTCACTTAATAATAGTTTTACAGCCTTTAGCATATTTTCGTCATTCCAAGAAGAATCTAAATCTTCATCTATTATTTGACATAATCTACTTACTAAAAAAGGATAACCATTTGTATAAAAATATATAAATTCTGAAGACTTTAAGGTATCAAAAGTTAAGTTTTTATCTTTTTTATATTCATCTAACATATTTTTTATTCCATCTTTATGAAGACTCATATCAACCTTAAAAGGAACTGCTATATTCCATGGAGAATTATACTTTCTTTCTTCCTCTGGTCTTAGTTTTAATTTTAAATTCTTTATATCATAAACTCCTGCTAAAATTACAGATTTAAATGTAATTGCTTTTCCCTTTTCTCTATCTAAATATTTATTTCTAAGCATAGCTAAAAAGTTTAAAAATATTTGATTATTAGAACTTTTATCAACTTCATCTATTATAAGAATTACTTCTTTATCTAATTTTTTTATAAATTTAGATATTAGCCTAGATAAATTAGATAATGTACAAACTCCTAAGCTGAGTTTTTTAAATGTTTCACTTAAATTTTCATCTATACAATTAAGTATATCCTCAATTAAATTTATAAATTCTATTACAAACTTTTCTTCATTACTAAAGGCAATATCTCCAATTCCTTCAAAACTTATACTTATAACCAAATACTTTTCTTTTAAACTATTTTCTAAAGCTGTTAATGTTGTGGTTTTTCCATATTGTCTTGGTCTATTTATTACAAAATATTCTTCATTTTCTATTAGTGCTTTTATTTTCTCTAACTTTTCACTTATATTAACCATATAATGCTTCTTTGGATTACAAAGGCCTGTAGTATTAAATCTTTTCATATATTTAGCTACTCCTACTTTTATTTTTTTAATAATTATATAGTATTCTTATTTTTATGTAAAATAAAAAAACCTCCTTTTTTTATTATTTTATCAAAAAAAGAGAAGGTTTTATTCATCTATTTGTTCCCTTAAACAGGTCTAATGTAATTTCCACCTCTTAAAACCTAGTGTTCATGCGATCTAATTTTGCTATTTTGCGCAACTCCTTTTTTGTTTTTAATTTTTATTAAAAAATAGGGTATGTTTTTAGGTTGCGCATTTTTTAAAATTTCCTTAAAAGCTAGTGTTTAAGCCATTTCTTTAGGTTTTTCTTTTTTTGCGTAACCTCCCCACTTTTTACAGGTTTTTTAGGTTGCGCAAGTTTGTTTTTTCTTGCTGTCTTTAGTATAGCATATTTTATTTGTTTTAGTCTACTTATTTTATACAAATACTTAAAATATTTCTTTTTTAAAAAAGACAAAAACTTTGCACTTAAAAAAATATATTTATTTTTTATGTTATATTTTTATAAAGGTCTTTTTTATTTTATAGGAAATTATATATTTTGAAAATTGTTATTAACTTGCTAAGTTAATAAGAAAGCTTAGTAAAAGAAATAAAAAAATAAGGATGTGAATAATATGGAAAAGGTTAAAAAAATTTCTGATTTATTTTGTGAATTGTTTATAAGTTCTGATTTTAATAAAGTAAAGGTTAATGAAATTTTTTATTTATTTAAAACTTTAACTAAAAAAGAGTTTATATATTTAAGTGTAGAAATTAAAAATTCTATAAACAGAAAACTTAGTTATAGTTATGATTTTATTTTAGATAAAAAATTGCTTTATTCATTAGATGAAGAAAAACAAGTAATGCTTTTAGGTATGTGTACATTTCATCCTAATGGATATGTAAGAGAAAGATATTTTAATTATCTTCTTAATTATAATATAGAAATGATATTTCCCTTTATTCTTTTAAGATGTGCAGATTATGTAAATGAAATAGGATATAAAGGAACTAAATATTTATTAAATATATTAACTTTACAAAACATTAAAATTATAATAGAAAATATGTTTATAATAGAAAAGCAAAAATATTTAATAAGATTTCATTATGAAAGTATTATTGAAAAAATAGAATCTATTTATAAGGAAAATGATTTAACTAATTTATTAGAAAAATATTTAACTAAAAAAGATGAATTTTTAAGAGAATATGCTCTTTTAAAGTTAATAAGTTTTAAAAATATTACTTTAGAAAATAAAGTTAAATATATTTTAGGAGAAAAAATACTTCCAATAAGGGCTAAAGGATTTCAAAATTTAATTACTAATTTAGAAGAAAAAGATATTATTTATTTAAAAGATTTTTTTATAAAGGATAAATCCTCTAAAATAAGAAAACTAATGTTAAATGAGTTATTAAGAATAAATTATTATAATAAACCTTCTGATTTAATGGAATTTGCTATTGATAGTAATATTTCTATAAGAGAAGATGGAAGATATTATATGAAAAAGTTTGGATTTAATGATTTTATAGCCTTTTATATTGATAAAGTTAAAAATAATTATACAGATGGGGCTTTATATGGTCTTTGTGAAGTAGCAGGGAAAAAGGAATTTGAAATATTAAAACAATATTCTACTGGCTATAAAACAAAAATTGAAAAGAAAATATTAAAAACTTTAGCTTTACTTGATTTTAATAATTCTATAAATATTATTTTAAAGTATCTACAAGATGAAAAGGCAGGCTACTCTAAAATAGCAAAGGGAATACTTATTGAACATAAAGGTGAATTTAATGAAGAAAAGGTTTATAAGATTTTAAAATCCTCAACTATAGAGCATGTTAAAATTAACTCAGCCTATATATTAATAAATTTAAATAAGTGGATTTCAATAAAATATATAATAGAATTTATTTCTTATAAAGATAAAAAATTAAAGGAAATAGCTTATGAAGGTCTTACTTCTTGGATTTATAATTTTAATACAAACCAAACTAAGCCAAGTGAAAAAGAAAAGGAAGAAATTAATAAAAGCATAAAAAAATATGGAGCATATTTACAAGAAGAAATTTTAAAACAATTAATATTTTTAATTCCAAAATAAAAATTTAAGTATTATTTTTTTATTTTTTCAAATCCTATTTTAAATTAAAAAATGTCGCACTACTTTTAGTGCGACACTTAAATTTTTGTATTCATTTACAGAAAAATTTTAATTATCTTAAATTCATATTTTTAATTATCTTAATTTCATATCTTTAACTATATTTTTTATAGTTTTGTTTCAAATTTTAAACAAAAGTCTGTTGCCATTTTTATGGTGTTTCTTTTTTCACACTCACTTTTCATATTTCTATCACATTCCCAAAGTCCCATTTCTGGTTCTCTTGGACTTATAGCTAAATTTTCTGGGTCGTTCCAATACTTACAAAAAGCACATTTGCGTCCAGCATTTCCCCTTACATTTATTCTATACATTTTTACCCTCCTTGTACACTTATAGATTTACTTTTTTTAGTATTATACCATAAAATTTTAAATATGTACACAAACGTAAAGATTTAAATGGATATTTTTTTTATTTAATACAATAATTATTTAATATATAATCTAATAACATATATGTTAAAATGAAAGAAAGTGAAATTTTTCATAGAAAAGAAAATTCTTAAACTTATTTTTTTATTAAGCTTTATTATTTTAACTTAATAAGTTATGTAAAATTTTTAGAATATATACTTTCTTAATAACATAAAAAGCTATAACTGGTGAATTTGCATTTGTTACATTAGGTACTTTGTATATAATTTCTTAATAACATAAAAAGCTATATACAATAAACTTTAAAAATTTATTGTACATAGCTTTTTTTAAAAATTAAGATATAAATTAAGCTTTTATTGTTAAAACTGCTCTTTCTTCATTTAATTCTGATAAGTTATATTTTTCTCTTAACTTTCTTATAGAAGATACTCCCTCTGAGGCAGCTAGTCCTACTAAATAAGTTGCAATACCTATTCCAAACATTCCTACAACAGGTGCTGCAATACTTAAATCTAATAATTCAGAAATACTCTGTGCCACAGACATTGTTACTATAGATGTTATTGATGATACTGCCACTAACCATGAAACACTATCTTTTGTGAAAATTTCAGCAATATTATTTTTCCATTCTCCTTCTAAAACAATTTCTGAAACATTATCATTTACTGCTTTTAATAATTCCTTTTCATTATTAACTATATTCATAAATGTGCACTTCCTTACTTATATTAAAATAAAATTCTATTATATTTTATTACCCATTTAAAATAAATTCAACAGTTATTTTTATTTTTTACTTTTATTAAATTTTTCCTTAAAATACTTTATTTTATTAGATTGCATATTTTTGTTGTTTAACAAATTAAACATAGCTTTTTTACAAAAATAATTTTTTAAATATATTAGAGGATACATTAAAAAAAATTCTTAACGTTTTCATTTAATATATTTATAAATTAATTTTTTTAAGTATATTGTCATATTATACTAATATTTATATAATATACTTAGGTTTTTATATTTATAGAAATCATAATTATTTTTTATAATACTGGAGGTAACTAACAGTTACAAATAAATTATAAAAAGTTATAAATTGGTGTTGACTTTTATAATTTAGAAAATTGTTGACAGCCTCCCATATTCGTAAAGAGTATGGAGT